>DATIIS010000042.1:0-69774 GCA_035479415.1 Saccharimonadales bacterium (SeqCode) | reverse complement strand
TACCGTTGGAGTAGGAGTTGCAGTAGGTGTTGGACTTGGTGTCGCAGTCGGGGTGGGAGTTGCTGTGGGTGTAGGTGTCATTGTAGGGGTTGGGGTCGTGGTAGGGGTGGGTGATGGAGTTACCGTTGGTGTTGGTGTATTGGTTGGACTGACGGCTGTTGTAGGTGTTGGAGTAGGCTGTGCAGAAGGACTACTTGAATTACGAGGCATTGGTACTTGTAACAGGACAAAATTAGTTGAATTATTGTCAGTATCAAATCCATTTCCAAATGTCGCTTCAGAGCCGCCAACTGATAATGATTGAGCTGTTGATGTAGAAGATGCTTTTCTGATTATACTTTGGCCGGCTGCTGGATTGGTTGCATCATTCGTCTCTCTATCTATAGCGAGTCCCATGCCGACTTTATCAACAACTGTAGCTGTTGTATTCTGGACATTTGGATTGCCATTGAAAAGAACAATCGTATTGTTATCTGCTATTGCGCTTGTTGATGCTGAGTAAATCATATCTGCAGGGATTGAAGCTGTTGCCTGGTAACTTGGACTACCTATAAGGAAGTAAGTGCGTGGTTGGATACTTCCTGACATGCTTGAGACGAGCGTTTGTTTGGTTGCACTTGAACTTGATTCGCGGGTAAGATTCCATCCTGTCAAATTAATTGCAGAAGAAGTAGGGTTGTATAATTCAACAAATTCGTTATCGGTATTTCCAGTACCTGTTGCTCCAATTTGAATTTGGGAAATAACGACATTATTATTATCGGTCGCGGCTCTTACGATATTTTGTTCACTGGTCGAGATGAAAAAGAGAACACCGAGTGCATAAAAAATTGATGCGAGAAGGAAAAAACGTGAGAAAACTCTCATTTATCTATCTAATCATTATTCGTCGATTGAGTCAATAGAACAAAGAATATCAATTTATATAGATGAGCTTTCTATGCTTATCTCTAAAATGTTTTTTGTATCTCATTCCACAAATCTGGATAATTTTTATCCGAGCCAAGCGTCCATATGGCTACACCTTCTAGGCCCTGAGAATTTGCATAATCAAAACGTGTTTGGACTCCGCGATCATCCATCGGCCAAAGTTGATGATCAATTCCAGTTGATTTATCAGTAAACCAACACCACGATTCCTGCGAGTATTTATCCCACTGACATTGGTTTTGTTTGATATCTGGATCGCTTCTAAATCTTGCATATGAGACTATTGCTGCATAACTGTTGGGATTTGCTGAAGAATAGGTGGTACTGTTAATGGTTGAGCCATTCACAACAGCCCATTCCCAGCCATAATAAGGAACTCCCATGAGCAGTTTGTTTTTTGGTATTACTTTCAAAAAATCTGTATAGGTTGTCGTCACATCAAAGAAATATTTGCCTTCCTTAAATCCATTCATAGGCGCAATTGGGCCTGCGATAGATGAATTTTGTCCATAATAGTCATAAGACATGCCAATAAAATGGTCATACACTGAAGTAAGTTTGGAAAAGTCATAGAGACTTGGTTGTTCGCCGTCTACTGGCATGATGCTAAGAGTAAGAGTTGCTTTGGTGTTTTGTGCTTTGAGGGATGATGCAAGCTTTTTACTAAAATAAGTAAATTCTTGACGATATGTAGTATCAGGAGTTCCAGTATACTCAAAATCAATAGTTATCCCATCAAGATTTCTTGTCTTAACTTGCTTCAATGTATCCGAAATAAGATTTTCTTGCGCTGTATTATCGTTGAGAACTGACGTAATTGTGTCATTATCAAGAGCAGCAATTGTGATAGTTGCCCGTGTGCCCATAATATGTGCTTTGGTAATAAGATTTTTAGTTGATTGTTGCGTCCAGCCATTCCATCCGGGATCTGCCTGTCCGTTGGCAACAGTTGCGAGATGTCCATCTGAATTTACATTGAGACTGAAGTAATTTATTTCTGACAAATCATCAGGTCTCAGATATTGGATTTCATCCAAATTCCAATATGGCAGAAAACCCATAACATATTTATTAAGCTTTGCATGAGGATGCGCGACATTCTCCAAAAAATACGTTGCAGAAGTAGCAGGGGGCGTCTGGGGATATGTCCAGGCAAAATAAAACCAACCTCCAGTCAAAAGAATTGTAAGGCTTGCAATGATGATAAAGAGCTGCTTCATGCATCCATTATAAAGATCAGTAGGTAAATTACAAAATCCGATAAAAATTTTTCCTCTTTACTTTTTATTTTTCTAAATGCTACGCTAGAGAAAGCGATGAATCGTGATTATAATGTTATAACAGTTGGCGAATCTACAATTGATGCGTTCATGACGCTTGCTCATGCAAATTCTGATGCGCATTTGGACCGCGCAAATAATGGTCTTTGTTTCCGTTTCGGAGATAAGATCGATGTTGATCGTTACACATTTACCATTGGCGGCAATGCGACCAACGTCGCAGTTGGACTTTCGCGATTAGGTTTAAAAGCGACGCTGTGCACAGAGATAGGAGACGATGAATTCTCTTTAAAAATACGTAATGTCCTTGCGAGTGAACATGTAGAGCGCGTTCTTGTTCATCAAGTTCCGGGACCCTCAAATTTCTCAGTTATTATCAATTTCAAAGGAGATAGGACTCTTTTTGTCGAAGATGTCTCAAGGAAGCATGAATTTCACTTCAATGACGTAACTGCAGATATTCTGTACCTTACAAGCCTTGGGAATGAATGGGAAAAGGCGTATGAGGTAGCGCTTGAATTTGCAAAGAAGAGTGATGCGATGATTGCGTTCAATCCAGGATCTCGCCAGCTCCGAGATGGCCGTGATATTGTTCATGATGTCCTTAAGAAGACCGAGATGCTTTTTGTAAATAAGGAAGAAGCAGAATTGGTACTTGGTGAAAAAGTAACTACTGAGCATGACGAAGCATATGTCAAAGAATTGTTGACCAAAGTTCAAGAGAAGGGCCCCAGAATTGTTGTCATAACCGATGGGAAAAAAGGATCGCATGCAATTGATGAGAATAAGGAGATTCACAAACAAGCTTGTCAGGAGGGAGAAGTTGTTGAGCGGACTGGAGCAGGGGATGCATATACAACAGGATTTCTGGCAGCAACTATTCACGGATTGAGTGTTCCGGAAGCAATGCTGTGGGGAGCATACAATGCAACGTCAGTTGTTTCAAAAGTAGGTGCACAGGCTGGACTGCTTACCAAAGATGAGATGGAAGAGAAATTAAATTAAACGATTTATTTTATAAATCTTGAGATTTGGTAACGAAGTTATCTTCACTCAGTTGTGCCTCATCAAGTTCTCCTTTATTTGCATCACTCGCAAATTTCAATTGCTGGTAGAATAATTTCTGTGTTGCTTCTTTTGCATTGCGGTCCTTTGCCCATGCTTTAAGGACTGGATCTTGGAGGGCTCGTGAATACGAGAACGTTACACCCCATGGATGTGGTCCTTTTTTGGCAATACGATTAAGCCTGATAAAGGCATCACTACTTGTCTGTCCGCCACTCAAGAAAACAACTCCGCCTAAATCATGTGGGACATGGTCATGAAGTGCTCTGACTGTGCGCTCTGCGACATCGTCATGATTTATTTCGGTACCACTATCTTTACCTGGCAAGACCATACTTGTCTTAAGAATTGCCCCTGGCATATGAACTCTATATTGTTTCATGAACTTGAAGAGTGCATCATATGTCTTTGAAACGACTTCTTCACATTGTTCAATTGTATGATTGCCGTCGAACAGTACTTCTGGCTCAACCATTGGCACAATGTTGGCGTCCTGGCAGATACGGGCATAGCGCGCGAGGACATAGGCATTGGCCTCAATACATGTGTCAGTTGGTATACCATCGCCGATGGTGATAACTGAGCGCCATTTAGCGAATTTCGCGCCAAGACCTGCGTATTCTGCCATTCTTTCTGGCAAACCATCAAGTCCTTGTGAAACTTTTTCTCCTTCAAAGCCTGGAAGATCAATGAGCCCTTTATCAACTTTGATGCCTGGCAAGATATCTTGGGATTGAAGATATTGCACAAACGTCTTACCATCTGAGGTGGATTGTCTAAGCGTTTCATCAAAGAAAATAACGCCGCTCATAAACTGCTTTGCATCAGGTGTAGTCAGAAGCAATTCTCGATATTCTCGGCGAGTTTCTTCGGTGCATTCAACTCCTACGCTATCAAAACGTTTTTTGCATGTTTTTTCACTTTCGTCGGCGGCGAGGAGTCCTTTGCCAGGTGCTACCATTTGTTTTGCTGTTGTCTCAAGATCCTGTTGATTCATAGAAGAACTTTATCTATAGTAACGGGTTTGTGCAATAATTGCAATGGCAAATTAGGCTTAAAGAAGAGAAATGAGTACCAAATTTGAACTTATAGTAATCTTGTATTTTTTTACTAAAGTGGTATAATTAGATCATGGAAAATGGTAGAGGATTCTACGCAACTGGTGCAATTGCAAATCTCGCAGAACAATCGTTTGATGCTGATTACAGACGTAGTGCAGCTGAAAAAATGCATCATAGAACACCACCACAAGATATGACGGCAGGCATAACATACGATATGCCTAAGTCTAGCGGGAAATAATTAGAATTGAGATTGAGAAGTTCGCAAAACCTCCTCTGACCAGAAAATAGCTTACTTTTTCTTCACAGTTTTGTTTATCATTTTTTTGCAGACTTTACTTCGTAGGTATTTTGATGGTATCCCAATTAGTTCTGATGTGATCCATGGCGTATTTGAGGTCTCCACGAACTTTCTTTCTTGGGTTGAAGATGCAGTGTGGATCAAAGATATATTTTGTTTCTTCAAAGAGTTTAATAATTTCTTTCCCGTACATACCTTCCAAATATGGCGTTCTGATCAAGCCATCATTGTGTTCACCAGTAATTGAGCCTTTGTATTTACTAATAATTTTGTAAACGTCATCTGATATGTGTGGAATTGCGTCTCGTACTGAAGGGTTTTTGATATCAACGAGTGGAATGATGTGGAAATTGCCATCTCCGACATGCCCCGCAACTGTGTAAATAAATTCAGGGTAACGTTTGACAACATCTGTAATCTGTGGAATTACTTCGCCGATATCATGTGGATTGATAACGAAATCATCGATAAATGGTGCAGTGTGCTTATCTCTAATTTTGTTTCTCAATAGATTGAAACTTTCTCGTCTCACAAGCCAATATTTCTTTTCTTGATCTTCAATTGCGATTTTGGTTTCTGGATGAAGTGGTTTTAATTTTTCTCGAAGCATTGCAATCTTTTCTTTGAGCTCCTCAGGATCATTACCGGCAAAATCAATTTGCAGGATCAGTTTGGGTAATTTCCCAATAAACATTTCAAGGAATGCGGGCGCAAAAGCGAGACCTGATTGAACAAGTCCTGGGATACCTAATTGTTTGGCAAATTCAGGGAAGAATCTGAGAGCAAGTTTGAGGGTATTGTCGTCATAACTTTCAAAACTTTCAGGTTTGAGTGGGAGAACTGCGTCAATAATTTCACCAAGATGCTTAAGGTCATGAAGAAAAATGATCTCCATTTCGTGATGTTTTTGTACTGGGACGAGTTCTAAATCTGCTTCAAGAAGCATCCCAAGTGTTCCTTGAGCACCAACCCAAAGCTTATTCATGTCAAAAATATCTTTTTCTTTGTCCCAGATGTTCCATAAGAAATATCCAGCAGAATTTTTGGAGACTTTTGGTTTTGCCTGTTGGAGAAGATCATAATTTTTCTTTATTAACTTATATATTTTTTGATAAACTTTTCCTTCAAAGTCATTTTTGGCGAGTTTACTTCGGAGTTTTTGTCTCGTGAGTGCTTTGAATTCGTAGACATTGCCATCAGAAAGGACAACTTTGGTCCGCTTGACGAAATTCTCGGTCTTACCATACTGCAATGATTTTTCACCACCAGAATTATTATTGACGATTCCTCCAATCGCGCAGAGTTCACGTGAAGCAGGATAGGATGCAAAAAGAAGATCTTGCTTGAGCGTTTCCTTCTCAAAATCCCTATAAAAAACTCCTGGCTCAGCTGTGCCAATGTTATTTTTGATCTCGCCAATTTTATTGAAATATTTTTGGAAATCAAGAATGATTGAATCATTAATTGATCCGCCACCCATGTCAGTTCCTGCGGAGCGTCCAGTAATTGAGAGGTGAGGATGGTCTTTTTTGTGTTTGGTAACAAATTTGATAATTGCTTGAACATCTGCTGCATCTTTGGGGAAGACTACGACTTGGGGAATAACTTCAAAAAGACTTGCGTCGTGGCTGTGTTTCATCAATGTGTCCTCGTCTGTCGCGACGTCACCTTTGATAAGTGTCTTTAATTCTTCTAGTAGGGCAGGATTCATGATTAGATTTTTCTTCTTATAACTCGTTTGACTGCATTTTTGATATCTTTAATATCCATTCCGTATTTTGCCAATAGTTCTTTGGGTGTTCCGGATTCTGCAAATGTATTCTGTAGTCCTATAAATTCTATCGGAAGAGGTGTAGTCTTTGCAAGTAGTTCTGCAATTGCACTGCCCATCCCACCTTCAACTTGATGATCTTCAACTGTGACAACTGCTTGCGAATGTCGAGTTGCTTCAATGATACCTTCTTCATCAAGAGGTTTGACTACTGCTGCATTAACGACAAGGACCTGAATTTTTTCTTCTTCCAATTCCTTGGCAGCAAGAAGCGCATAATACAGCATATAACCAGTTGCAAAAATTGTGACTTTGGGGTTTTCATTTACCCAAAATGTCTGCATCTTGCCAATTTTGAATGGTGTTGCTTCTGTTGTGATGAGGGGAGTTTTATCACGTGTATAGCGAAGATATACAGGGGTTGAGATGTCTGCTGAGGCAATGGTCGCCTTTTTGGCTTCAATTGCGTCGCAGGGGACATAGACATGCATTTTTGGCCAGCATCGGGTAATGGCGATATCTTCTGTTGCTTGATGTGTCGCGCCGTCAGGTCCTGTCATAATTCCTGAGTGGTGTCCTGCGATTTTGACATTGGCTTCGTTATAGATGGCGGTGGTTCTTAATGTTTCCCAATTTTTCCCGGGAGAAAATGTCGCGTAGGATGAGATAAATGCTACTTTTCCTGATGCGGCAAGTCCAGCAGCAATTGTTGCCATATTTTGTTCGCCAATTCCTGTTTGGAAGAATCGTTCGGGGAATTTCTCAGCAAATTTATTGGCTTGAGTTGATTCGGTGAGATCCGCAGAAAGCGCAACGACATTTGGATTGATCTCTCCCAGCGCAAGAAGTCCTGTGCCAAATCCTGCTCGAGTTGGCGCTACCTCTGCGTCTTCATCAAATAATTTTGTGTTAAGTTTTAAATTTTGATTTAACATATGTTTTTTGGTACTTTCTCCACGAAAATTTCTTTTTTATTCGTGCTCACTTGCAATTTTTCCTCGTAAGGTTCTTAGTTCTGCGAGTGCTTTTTTGGCTTCTTCTTTGTTCGGTGGTTTGCCGTGCCAATGGAAATCTTTCTCCATGAAATCAACGCCAAGTCCTGGAATAGTGTGAGCGATAATGACAGTTGGCTTCTCATAAATTGCATGGGCTTCACCTATCATATCAACAAATTGTTTAATATTATTTCCATTTGCTTCGAGAACATGCCAACCGAACGCCTCAAATTTTTCTTTGAGGGGCTCAAGTGGCATGACATCTTCTGTATAGCCATCGATTTGAATGTTGTTCCTATCAACCACCATGATGAGGTTGTTCATTTTATTTTTCCCAGCATACATGAGGGATTCCCAGATGTTACCTTCATCAAGTTCGCCATCTCCTGTGATCACATACGTATAATATTTTTTCTTATCAAGTCCTGCAGCAAGTGCGATGCCAATTGCTTGTCCAAGTCCCTCCCCAAGTGGGCCTGATGTTGTCTCAAGTCCTGGAAGCGCTGTTCTGTGAGGATGTCCTTGAAGACGTGAATTTATTTTTCTTAGTGTTTTCAATTCTTCAATCGGGAAGTATCCAGCTTGTGCCATACTGACATAACGAATAGGGCAGATGTGGCCATTGGAAAGAATTAGCCTGTCTCTATCTTCCCAAGCAGGATTTTTAGGATCGTGCCTGAGGATATGAAAATAAAAAGCTGTGAAGATATCTGCCATCCCAAGTGGGCCGGCAGAATGTCCAGAGCCTGCCTCAAGAAGTGTTTTAATTAGCAATTCTCGAGCCTGTTCAGCTTTTTGCTCTAATTCTTTTAATTTGTCTTCGTGTAGTTCTTCTAACATATTTTTTTTACGCGGGTCCTGTCCCGGACTCCTCCCGTCAATGCTCGTTCTAGTGAAGCCATTATAAAATTTTAATTTCGGTTTGCTTCAACGAACTGCGCGCCGCTTCAAAGAAGCAAGTGCTCTTGGAGCGCGTTGTCGGGATCCCTCCGTCCGTGCCACCCGCTGTTTATTTTCTATTTTTTATACACAATATAAAGGTCTGAGACATTGGAATCCAGATGTCCAGTGTTTATCCCATCTCCAACTTTGGTCCAGAATTCATAACTATTATCATCTTCTATAAATGGTTTGGCATCAAGATGCATCTCTTCCATTTTTTTCTTTGTGTCTTTATCAGCAAGTGCTCCCGCAAGTTCATAATAATCCCATCCGTCAGAACCAAATGATGCAAGAACTGTATCATCCGTAATAAAAGGAAGCGCATTAAGAACAAGAGCTTGATTGCGGCCGCCTTTGCCTTTGCCAGTTACTTTGATTGTAGATTCGCCTCCTGCGAGAAGGATATGGTCTTTAAGCGTCTCATTAAGTAATTTTTCTCCCAATTCTCTCGCGTCACCTTGTAATTGGTCTGTCATGACATGCGTCTTGATCCCTTTTTTTGTAGCGAGTTTTTCCATTGCATCAAGTGCAGTATGGTTGCTGAGCATCAAGATATTGTGGACATTTTCATAGTATTTGGGATCAGTAGGTGTCTCGGCAAAAGCATCTTCAGGGATCTCAACTTTGGTATCAAGGGAATATTGCATAATTATTTTTTTGACATCATCCATTGTTGAGTGATCCTTAACAAGTGGTCCTGAGGCAATAACTGAAAGATCATTGCCTGGGACGTCTGAGAAGATAAGATTGATAACTGTTGCAGGATATAAAATTTTGGCAAGACCGCCGCCTTTGACTCTGGAGAGATGTTTGCGGACTGAATTCATCTCAGTTATGTCAGCACCTGACTTGAGAAGAGCTTGATTGACTTGTGTAATTTGATCAAGCGTCAATGTATTTGGAGCTTCAAAAAGAACAGACCCTCCGCCACAAGTGACAATAATAACAAGATCTTTCTCGGTTGAGTGTTCAAGATGCTCAATTGCGTGCTGAGTAAAGACGATATTTTCTTGAGAGGGTAGTGGGTGAGTGCCTTTTGTGTAGTGTACCTTTGCAAAATGCTCATCTTCGACAACATCGATGTCATATCCATCAGTAAGTCTATCTCCAAGTTTGCCTTCAAGCAATTTGCAATTTCCAGCACTTCCTTTTCCAAATCCAAGAAGAAAAATACGCTCAAATTTACTGAGATCAAATGTTTGAGTAAAGATTTTAAGAGTATCATTTTCAATTGAGAAGTTATGCTCAAAGACGTGTTGTGGTTGAATTGCAGCATATGCAGCTTCTATAAGTTCAAGGACTACTTTGCGGTTGTCATTGGTCGCTAATTGATCGTAATTTTTGATGTATCCCATGGGCAGTTAGGCATGCATAATAAAATAATTCATACAAACTTGCTAGTCTTTTTGGCGAGATTCTTCGTTGCTAATTTATTCAAGTATGTTTTCATACTATCGTAAATCAGCGCTTTGACTCACATAAAAATCTTCCGCAATTTTGCATAACCTATTTTATTATGCATCCCTCTCAGTGTAACACAAAACTGAGAAAAGGTTGCAACTGGAGTTTTATTTAAGTTTCCGGTAAGTAACTTTTTACAATTTTCAGATATTTGGAAAAATAGATATATATTTTTTTTGTCACTATGAAACAAATTCTTATTGTTGATAATGATCCTGACATTCTGGATGCTTTGCAATTTGTTATGAAAGATGCAGGATATAAAAATTTTACAAAGATTGTAGGGAAATTAGTAAATTAGTTATTCCTCACCAGAATCGAATTCCACAATAACATCGTTTGAAGATAGACCTGAATTAGGTATTTCTTCCTGTGTATGTTTTGGTTTTTGTCCACTTAAAGAAGGAGCTGTTATTCGATCTTTCATCATGTAAAGATCTCGGTGGACTGTTCTATATGGGACTTGGAGTATATGACTAATTTCAATGGGAAATAGCCCTGCATTTCTGAGCTCTACAACTTTTTCCCTGCGTTGAGGGACTACTGAATCGTCTTTTATAGCAACTTGGCTTGGCTTTTCTATTAATTTTTCTTTTCTTAGTTTTTTAATATACCACTGAACTTGACTACTTGTTAATCCTGTAACAGTCGCAATATCATCATAGCGTAGATTCTTATAGAGGTATACCAATTGTGTACTTTTTACCCATCTTGAATCTTGAATTTCATCAGTTGATTCTTGTGCCTTAATTGCAGCTTGTACTTCTTCATTGGTAATATCTGGATTGTCTAGGTAAAGTCGGGTAAAAAAAGTTGTAGCATCAGGCTGAATAAAGGATAATCCAAAACAGGTTATTATTTTTTCGACTTTTTTTGAAATAGCTTGTTTGGCTTGCTCAGTAGATGCGCTAGTTGTTACAGTATCCCAAGCAGTGCGTATTTCTGCTATTAACTCCGTGGGATTATCCGCAGGTAATTGGGGCATGAGAACTATTCCAATACCATAGAGTGCATTTATTGATCTCTGTGAATCTGAGGTTTCAGCCTGTCTTCCTACTGCTTGAAAATAGATATCTTTAAGTTTTGGCAAAGCATCACGTTTCATACCTTGGAAATCAAGCATAGAAAAAACTCGGACTGCGGTTCTTTGTGTGTCCTCATCGAGCGATGGCGTCTCTGAAGATAAACCATTTATTAATCTAGTTCCAATTCTTGTATGTTCTGTGGTAGGTACTCTGCCTAATTGATATGTTAAGTATCTTTCAGCACTGGATACATTCCGGCCTAGGAGATCTCTTTGAAATTCAGTTTTTCCAATACTGTCAACTAGAGCAGTGATAGCAGAGTGACTTTGCTCGGCGCCCATAAACCTATAGTAGCAAAATTACTTCATTTATTCAAGCCTAACAGGCTATACATTGTCTGGGATTTTATAATTTCTCTTGACAAATGCAACTCCATTGCATATACTGATGCAAGTTAATCGCATTATGACAACCATAAAAATAGTACACGACTGCAAAACAGAACTCAATGATGTAGAACTTCGTGCAACTCCTGCACGTTTGGCGTTAATGAAATTTCTTGAAGCATCAGACAAACCAATTGATGTCCAATCAATGATTGAATATTTGGATAGACAAGACATTGAGACAGATCCGGCGACAGTATTTCGAATCGTAAATATGTTTACGGAAAAAGGATTGATTAAGCCAATTCAATTGAATGAAGGCAAGTTCCGTTATGAGCTCGCATCCAAGGCAGATCATCATCATCTGGTATGTACTCATTGTGGAGAAATTCAAGATATGTCGGACTGCAATATCGAAGTCCTTGAACATCAGATTGAAAAGAAGAAGAATTTTAAGGTGACAAGTCATGCGCTTGAGTTCTTTGGAATTTGCGCAGATTGTCAGCTTTAAGCAGGTGGGAGATTGTCAGCGCTAAGGGAAACTGTCAAAAATACTATGGCACCGATATTTTTATCATTATTTACGTTTATATCAACTCTTTTAGGCGGTCTTTTCGGTATTAAAAATCGAGACAGGCTTCATTACATTATGAGCTTCACAGCAGGAGTTCTTGTTGCTGTGTGTTTTTTTGATATTTTACCTGAAGTTATTAACTTAAGTATCGAAAAACATTTTCCCATTATTAATGCATTTATCGCAGTGGTAATAGGATTTTTGGTCTTCCATATCCTTGAAAAAACGGTTATCATTCACCATGCTCATGAAGAAGAATATGCAAAACACGAGCATGATCATCAAGATTCTAGGCATCATCAAGCAGTTGGAGTGCTAGGCGCATTAGGATTATCGTTCCATAGTCTCCTTGATGGAGTCGGAATTGGACTTGGATTTCATGTCAGTCCTCAAGTCGGTTCACTTATTGCGATTGCTGTTATTGCACATGATTTCTCGGATGGTCTCAATACTGTAACACTCATGTTGTCGAACAAAAATACGATCAAAAAATCATTTATGCTACTTCTTCTTGATGCGACGACTCCAATTATTGGTGTACTTTCGACATATTTGATAAGCATTCCTGATAATATCTTGCAATTATATCTGGGATTCTTCGCTGGATTTCTTCTTTATATTGGCGCAAGTGATTTGCTTCCTGAGGCTCACAGCCATCACAGTTCATATAAAATGATTGGTCTGACGATCCTTGGAGCACTCTTTATCTTCATCGTTACGAGGTTTACTTAAAAAGAACATTTTGTCTCTTGATTCTTGAGCTTCCTTTGCCTAGAATAAGCGAGTGAAAAAGAAGGCATATAAGAAAAATAAAAAGGTCGTAGAAAAAGTAATTTACCTCAGGGCATCTTCGCATAAAAAGCTTAACCTTTCGACGTTATTCCTTTCTTTAGGTGTTTTATTCATATCTGCTTCTCTTTACTATCTCAATGTTTGGTTTTTTGTAGACAGCACAACTCCTCTTACTATGAAATATCTTGGAGGAGAAGTAAGTAAGATTCATATTTTCGGAAATAATAATGAAGATTTTGTTCCTTTTTCCGCCGATTGGGAAAATGTATTACTTAAAAAAAAGCCAGTTAGTTCAAAGCAACAGAAAAAAGATCTAATAGTATCTGCTCGTGATGGAAGTGATCAAATCATTTGGCACGGGCCTCGAGACAAAAAAGAGGTTGCACTTACTTTTGATGCTGATATGACTCCTGTGATGATTGATTATCTCCATTCGGGGCAAGTCTCAACCTATGATGATCCAAGAATTGTTGATTATCTAACACAACACAACATTAGTGCGACTTTTTTCTTGACTGGACTTTGGATCCAGACATATCCAGATGCAACCCGTGCACTTGCATCCAATCCACAATTTGAACTCGAAAATCACAGTTATTCTCATCCTTCAATGGCTGGGGATTGTTTCGGGCAACCACAAGTACCACAGTCTCAATATCCATTTGAGATAGAAAAAGTACAACAATTGTTGCAACAAATTGCTCATGTGACACCAAAATATTTTAGATTTCCAGGAGGCTGTTATGATGATGCGGATCTGGCACTTGTGAAGAAGGAAGGACTGACTACCGTCCACTGGGATGATGTTGCCGATGATGGCTTTAATGATAATAAAGATGCAATTATTCACAATGTCTTAAGCGAAGCTCAGAATGGCTCAATTATTGTACTTCATATTGGTGGCACGCCAAATGTGCCTGCCACACCTGATGCATTGCCAACGATTGTTGATGGACTTGAGAAAAGGGGATTTACCTTTGTAACTGTTGACCAACTTCTAACAAAGCAGCCAATTGCGGAGGTAACGCCTGAAGAATATCTGACGAGTCTCCAATCATTTCAAACAGTTTCTCCATAATTTGATCTCGTGGTATAATTAGTTTGATGAAAAAGCAAAAATACCAAGTTTTGTTATATTACAAATATGTGACAGTCCCTGAGGCTCAGAAAGTCCGTGATGAACAGCGCGAATTATGTTTGAAATTAAATCTCAAAGGTCGCATCATTGTCTCGGATGAGGGAATTAATGGGACAGTTGAAGGGACAGTCGCAGATACAGAAAAATACATTAAGGACATGGAGAAGACTCCGTACTTCAAAGGGATTTCTTACAAAAAAAGCGTTGGGACAGGAACTGCTTTTCCTAAACTATCGGTAAAGTATCGACCAGAAGTTGTAACGACCAAAATTAAAGGCCTCAATCCTCAACAGACAACCGGTAAATATCTCTCAGCTGAAGAGTTACACGAGTGGTTTGAGTCTGGTAAAGAATTTTATATTGTTGATATGCGCAATGACTATGAGTATATCTCAGGCTATTTCGAGAATTTTATCCCATCAGGAATTCACAATTTTTATGATTTACCTGATGTACTTCCAAAACTCGCACATTTAAAAAACAAAACAGTTGTCACTGTCTGTACTGGTGGCATCAGATGTGAAAAAGCTTCAGGATTTCTGGTTACAAGTGGCTTCAGTGATGTCTATCAACTGAAGGACGGAATTGTTACCTACATGGAAAAATATCCCAATCAACATTTCAAAGGCAAATTATATGTGTTTGACAAGCGAATGACGGTGGGATTCAATACTGATTCACCCGAGCATGAAATTGTCGGAAAATGCATGCATTGTGGAGTAGCCTGTGATACCTACGCAAATTGTGAATATGATATGTGTCATTATCATTACATTTGCTGTGCAGATTGCCGAGATCGCGAGACAGGTTTGGCTTTTGATAAACCTGAATGTAAAGAAAAGTATCTGAAGTATCAGAAGCCGCGATCTAACTATATCTAATAATATCCTCTTTTTGTGTTAAGATAAGTTTATGTCAGAACCAAAAGAAATCGCTCCTCCTGCCACTGATACAGCTGATTCCCATTCGGAGCAAACAGGAAGGGGTATATCGAAACGAACATTATTCAAAGGTGCATTCGCTGTCGGGGGGCTAGCAGCGCTGGCAAAAGGGCTTAGGCCACTATCTTTATTAGATGCAGGTGAATATGCTGTTGATTCAGGCCCTGTGAGAATTTTGTTTGGCAATCATCATATTGCACCACAAAGTACTAGAGTGATAGATGCTTTTTATAAGACTGGTGATTTGCGTTTATCTCAATGGGACGCTTCAACTAATAGTAGTATTGATCGTTCTATGAGAACAGCAAAAAAGGAGGGAAGGCCTTATTTTATGATGGTTGATAGTCAGGATGCAAGTCTCCACCAGAATTTGACAGTAGTAGATCCCGGACAGAAACAAAATGCGGATCAGTATAAAGCGGAAGCATTTTCTGATAAGCCACCAGATTGGCTATTTTTACCTCATCCTGATCTCTCAAAAAAGGATCTTTATCCTGATGAGATCTATCTTATTGATGGAGATATACGAACAGATTACGGTTTTAGCACTCTTCCACAATCCCAAGATAACTTTTTCCTCGTGCAGGGTTTAGAACAATTTTTACAAAACAGATATCAACAGAAATCTAGCTCCAAAATTGTTGCAGAATCTGTAAATGAAGCAAAAAACGCATTGCCTGGAATACTTTCTGAAGGGGCTATAGCTTCTGCACTCCTCGTAGCAGGATTACCAGATGATGCAACAACAAGAAGAACAGTGTTAAAAGTTGCAGCTAGCGTCGAAGGAGCGCAGATACTTAAAGGATTGCTTGAAGGAAATGCGCTAAGTCTTCTGATCGGAAAGGTCTCTGATCCTACTGAACAAAAAATTCTTACTGCCTTAAATAGTACAGTACGATGGAAATATGCTGATAAGACAGATATTTTATGGACAAATGGCAGAACTGCGTTGGCTGTAGAGAAAGCACTTGAGTTATCAGAAAATCATGATCCTTCAGTAAGCGAGTCTCCAATTCAAATAGATCTTCTTTACGGATCAGCTCATTCTGCTGAATTTGCAAGAATTATGAAAGATCAGTCATATCGTCATCAACTTATTGCCGCGCTTGCGAGTGATATGTTGGTACAAATAAACAATTATACTAAAGGATCAGATATAGAAAGTATGCGAAACGATTTAATGAGAGCGGCGGCAAATAGCCTCATTAACTATAAGATAAGGGAAATCCATATGCCTTGGGGTAAAACGAACATTACTCCGAATGAAACAGAAGACCAGATAACTAGTTTTGAGGAGACACTGGCGACAGATAAAGTGAAGGGCGAGATTCATTCTCTAAAGCAACTTATGAGAGATGTACTTCGTGGACAGGGAGTAGAAGATTGATCAAGTGTTTGAAGTCTCTGAGTTCACTAACATAAACACTATCATCCTTCAACTGATACTACAATGCAGTTGCTAGTTTTGGTAACATTGCTATAATTGATTCTCAGTATGGATAGAGGTCGCAGATTCTGGGTTTCATTTTTTACCCTAGCTTTGTTAATTGGCATTGTCTTTTATCTGAGACAAAGTAATTCACCGCCTGCAAGACAAATCCGTAGTTCTCTTCAACAAGTCGTTAGAAAAGCAAAATTTATCCCAACTCCGACCCCTTATCCTTATGAAAATTTGACCATTCCGTATCTGCGTGAGCAAATCTACAAGAGTAACTTGGAAGATTTGCAGCAAATCGATCAAAATAGTAGTTATACATCATATCTTGCAAGCTATCAGTCTGACGGGCTGAAAATTAATGGCTTACTAACAGTTCCAGTCGGGACTGCTCCTGATGGTGGATGGCCAGCGGTTGTTTTTGTTCATGGATTCATTCCACCGAAGCAGTATAGTACACTTGAGCGATATACTGATTACGTTGACTATTTGGCACGAAATGGTTTCGTTGTATTCAAAATTGATCTTCGTGGCAATGGTGATTCGGATGGCACACCAGCTGGTGCATATTTTTCATCAGGATATGTGATTGATACTCTCAATGCCTATGCTGCTCTCCAATCATCTCATGTCGCTTCTCCATCAGCAAGTTCAGGAATAAGAGTCTCAGTAATTCCAAAAGAAAGTCCTGGCGTTTCAATTACTCCAACACCAAATCCAGAAGAATTGGTGGAAGTCAATCCTAAAAAGATTGGGTTGTGGGGTCATAGTATGGCAGGCAATATCGTTATGCGCGTATGGGCAGTCAAGCCTGATATCCCAGCAGTTGTGATCTGGGCAGGAGCAGGGTATAGCTATACTGATTTGCAGAAATACCGCATTAATGATCCAAGCTATCAACCAAATCCAAAACCATCAACTACTGCTACTGCAAGTGCACAGAGACAGCTTCAGAAATTATATGGCCGACCAGGAACTGACAACCAATTTTGGCACGACATGGCACCGACAAGTTTCTTAACTGATCTGAAAGGAGCAATTCAAATCGATCATGCTGTTGATGATCCTGTTGTAAATATTGGCTACAGCCGAGATCTGATGAAGCTGTTTGATAAGACGAAAATCCCACATACGCTCTACGAATATCCAACAGGAGGACACAATATAAGTGAGCCGAGTTTTACTCCTGCGATGCAACATACAGTGGATTTTTATAAAAAATATTTGATGTAGTTATGTAAATACCCTACATTCCGCTATAATACGCACTATGAGATCTGATAGAGATATAAGACTTGTTGGAGAACCTCGGGACATGGGTAGGAGAGAATTTCTTGCTGCAGCTCTTGCTTCAGTTGCTGGTGCTGATGCAATTCTCAGAACACCGAGGTGGCTATCGCAGCAGGGGCTAGTAGGTGCAGTTTCACCTCCTGCAGAGACAGTAATTTTTGCTGATAAATTAGCAACATCCGTTGATGAACTTATTGATACTTCTCGAACAACGATCTCGCCGATAAAAGGAGAGCGTTTGCTGCCGACAACAAGTTCAATAGTTATTGATTTACCTGGACAGAACTACGCTACAGATGACAATATTGAGGCGCTTCCATCATTATCAAGACTTGGTGTCCGTACCAAAGCAAGGCTAGGAAATAGTGGGGATATTGTCCCTGCACTCATAAACGACCTGTATGATATACAAGACAAGACAAACCTGAGGAGGATGTCAATGCTTGTTGATAGCGACTCATGGCCTTTTGCAGCTCAAGTTATCCAAGCTGTTAGTCATAGAATCGGTACACAATTTGTCTTTTTAGCAAGCTCACCTGAAAATATTGGTAATATTAGAGGGTTCACAGGACTCCTCGCCAGAGAATATGCTAAATCGGGATATGGTCCAAGTACAGCTCTAAATGGCCTTGTTGATTTAGTCCAATTTCATGATCCTTTTGCACAATATCATAATCGTTTGGCCTCTTCAGCAAAAATAGCCCGCGCACAGATTGTGGCTGAGGCGCAAAGCGATGTCGATACTCGTAGATTTGCGAAATTTATGGCTCGTTATAATCACATGCGTGCTGGACAGCAAATGCGAATGGCGTATCTTATGGTGAGCGATGCACTTGTTGATGAAGTAGCCGCAGTAAACGCTTTCAGCCATATCTTGCCATTGGATGTGCTCCATGTTGGAGGCCCTCATCAAGCGCATGACAATATTGTTGGAAATGCAGGAGCATATGATGCAGCTATTAAGAATTATCTTGCAGGCAAGAGATGATTAACAATATTGTGAGGGAGAAAAGTAACGTTAGTTTAAAAAATAGTTTGAAGTGAAGACTGCGAGTTTTGTTTGGCATGGACAAGCAAATTGTATAGGTTGGTTAGGGTTAGTAGATGTTGGTTGGGTTCGATAAGAAAAAATGACAATTTGTTTTTTCCCATCGACTTCTTTTATATATCCCCATGAAGATGATCCAGGACCATCTGCTGAAAGGTTGATATCGGGTTCAAACTGCAAGGATTGCAAAAATTTCACATTTTCAAAATGAGGGACAGAAGCTTCCTTTGTCGTCACTATTCCTGTTACTTCAGAGCCAGCAAGATTTCCATAAAAGGTTTGTTGATTGGAAGTAATCTGTTCACTCCACGTAACTGTTGGCATCCACGATGGGAGCTGGTTTGCAATTTTCGTCCCCATTTCCGTTGATTGTATCTGATATTTTGTAGATGTCGCAGTCAGTGATTCATTAAAGGGAGAATTAATTTTTTCTTTTCTTTGTGTAAGCATGGTAAGTTTGGATGCATCTTCAATAAGATAATAGGTATTTTCTGATGAATTATTTTGAGTAAGGGTAAGGACAAAGGCATCGGGGTTAGTTGGAGTGCCTTGAGTTATAAACCAGTTTCCGCGAGTCATGATAGGAGCAGTTGGTTTTCCTTCATAAAATTCGCTTAGGATGTACGTGCCTTTATCTTCTGAGCTTTTTGTAAGCATGAGAGTGGTCGAAATTCCTGAACAATCAGCACAAGGGAATTCTCCCGTATACGTCCGTGCAAGTGCTTGAGAGTAGTGAGGTGTTGTAAATTTTACTAAAAAGAAACAAAGAATTCCAATTATAATAATAACTCCAAGGAGAATTAAAATATTGCTGAGGTGCTGTGATCTTTTTGCTTTAGCAGCCATTATTTTAATGGTAGTTGTTTCCTAAAAAGGTGTCAAGGCTGTTAATGGAGAGATTTATTTTATAAATGTGTTTAGGGGAGTTTATTCTTCTGGTTCTGGGGGTAAAAATTCTTCGCCGCCGCTATCGTAATTTTGCTCTTTTTGTGGGTATTCACTTGGTTTGAGCCAATAGATATAGGTGCATCCTGTTGCTTTACGCTTTTTACTATCCCATCCAGCTGTTGAACACTTTTTCATTTTTTTCCCAGCATTGGTAGTAAAAAGAACGAGTTTGGCCCCACATTCAGGACATTCTTCATCAAGTGGTTCTGTTGTTCCGTTGATCCATTCAACATAGTCACATCCGACTACTTTTTTGGTTGCAGTATCCCATTTGCCGGCAGAGCATTTCTTCATTTTTTTACCAAAACGAGTCGTTGCAAGAATGAGTGGGCTTCCACATTTTGGGCATTTTTCATCTAGCTTTTCATCTTCAACCGGGAACCATTTTACATAATCACATCCAACATTCTTTTTTGTCTCTGGATCCCATGAGCCTTTAGTGCATCTTTGAAGTTTTCTGCCGGTTTTGGTGACTGTTACTTCACCAAGTGGAGCGCCACACTTAGGACATACTTCTTCTGTTTTCTTTTCGTCTTTGTTCATGAGTTTTTATCTTAATGCTTTTATCATGTCCAGTCAAGAGACTTTTGTAAGAAAATTGACGAAGTTGCAGTATAGAAGGGTTTATCCTAAAATATACAACGTTAAGCAAGCGTTAAGTTTGGGTTAGTATCATATCGTTATGAGAATTTTAATTGTTGAAGATGAAGTTAAATTAGCACACGCAATGAAGCGTGCACTTGAACTGCAGAAGTATGCAGTTGACGTCGTTAATAGCGGTCAAGAGGGATTGGATTTTGCGATCGGGGAGGAGTTTAACCTCATTATTCTTGATGTTATGCTTCCGGTAATTGATGGAATTGAGATCTGCAAACGAATCCGCGCCGCAGGAATCCATACTCCCGTTATGATGCTGACAGCCAAAGGACAAGTTCAAGATAAAGTAACAGGACTTGATGTTGGAGCAGATGATTATATGGTCAAGCCTTTTTCGTTTGAAGAATTATTTGCGCGCATACGAGCACTTGTCCGACGTCCAGCACAGTCCAATGATCCTGTTCTTAGTGTTAGAAATTTGACATTGGACCCAAAGACATTTACCGTCAAACGTGACGATACTATTATAGAGTTATCAGCCAAAGAATTTTCTTTGCTCGAATATTTGTTACGAAATAAAAATACTGTTCTTACCAAAGAGCAGATCATATCACATGTCTGGAATTATGATAGTGATATTCTGCCAAGCACAATTGAAGTGCATATCAAACATCTTCGTGATAAGATCGATAATAGCAGTGGAGAGTCATTTATCCACACAATTCGGGGAAGAGGTTATACAATAAGAGAGTAATATGTTTCAATCCGCTCGCCTCAAACTAACTGCCTGGTATCTCCTGATTATTATGTTGGTCAGTGGGACATTTAGTATTGCTTTTTATCGTGCTTCAACCTATGAAATTCAGCGCGTAATTGATAGAATTCATTATCTTCAGTCGCAAAGTAACCAACTTATGTTGCCAACTCCTCCAACTGCTATTATTACCCTTGATCAACTCCAAGATGTTAAGACTCGTCTTCAAATTGCGCTTCTTATTGTAAATGGCATTATTTTTGTTATTGCCGGTGGAGCTGGATATTTTCTCGCCGGACGAACTCTCAAACCTATCCAAATAATGGTCGATGAACAAAACCAGTTCGTTTCCGATGCTTCGCATGAACTTCGGACTCCAATTGCGACCCTCCGCGCAGAAATGGAGGCAACTCTTCTTGAAAGTCATTTGGGAGATAAAGAAGCACGAGCGCTTGTTGAAAGCAATCTTGAAGAGCTGGGAAAGCTTCAAGAACTTGCCAATAGTCTTTTGCAACTTGCTTATCGATCTGACAAGACGAGTGTTCCGGCAGATGAAGTTTCGCTTGATGATATTATCAAAAACGCATACAAAAAAGTGGCGCCCATGGCAAAGAAAAAGCATATTACATTTACTATTTCTCGTATCTCAGGCAAGATTCATGCGGAGAAAAATAGTCTTATTGAAGTTTTTGTCAATTTATTTGATAACGCAATCAAGTATAGTCCTAATGATACAGAAGTTATCGTGAATAGTACAAACAAAAAACACTCATCAATAATTACTGTTAAAGATCATGGAATGGGCATATCAGAGAAAGATCTTCCACATATTTTTGATAGATTTTATCGAGCAGATAAATCACGAACCGGCACTGACGGTCATGGGCTTGGACTTTCAATTGTTAAGAAAATAGTGACCGCATACAACGGATCAATTACTGTTAATAGTACTCTTGATAAAGGAACAACATTTATTCTCACATTTCCTCGTAGTAGTTAAAGCGTATTTAAAGAAGTAGTTGCTATACTCCCATCATGACAAAAAGAATGTTATTTACGATTGTCGGAGTAAGTGTGTTAAGTGGAAGTTTGGTAGTTGCAACCAATGCTTTTGCACAAACCAATCCCCAAACAACCGTTCCATCGCTTGTTCAAGAAATTGCGACTAAGTTTGGTATTAGTCAAAGTGATGTTAAAGCAGTATTTACGAAGCATCAACAAGAAATGCAGGCAAAGAATGAAACTAATTATGAGGATTATCTTGCTAACTTAGTTAAAACAGGGAAAATTACGCAAGAACAAGAGCAATTAATCCTGAATGAACATAAAAAATTGATGACTCAAATGAAGGCAGATATGCAGAATGCTAAATCAATGACGCCAGCTGAGCGCAAAGTCCAAATGCAAATAACAATGAAAGAGATCAAGGATTGGGCAAAACAAAATAATATTGATGTGAAATATTTGAGGCCATTTAGGCAAGGCATAGGTGGATTTGGAGGAATGGGCAAGCGCCTTTCAAATCCTTCACCTACAATAACACCAATGCAATAGTTCGAGATAATTTTGGCAGCAGAGTCGGTCTAAACAGCTCCTCACAACAGGAGCTGTTTTTTATTTACAGGATTCTTGGAATTATTTACCATAGTATATGATATCATCATTAAAGCTTAAGGGAGTTTAAAGAAAACTTCCATAAAATTGTCATATGAAGAAAATTATTGTAACTGGGATTGTGCTTGTCCTTTTTGTCCTATATGCGGTTTTTTACCAAAAGTCATCAACCAATGCAAATCCGATACCAGCGGCATCCAACACAACTGGTTCAACAAGTCGCGGCACATACAAAGATGGGACATATACCGGTTCAACCGCTGATGCTTTTTACGGGACACTTCAAGTGAAAGCGACAATTGCGAATGGAAAAATCTCCGATGTGCAATTTCTCAAATATCCTAATGACCAAGCAGAATCAATTGAGGTAAATAAAGAAGCAATTCCAACTCTCACACAAGAAGCAATCCAAACACAGAATTCCAAGGTAGACATCGTCACCGGAGCAACTCAAACCAGCGAAGCATTCCGTGTGTCTTTAGCTTCTGCTTTATCACAAGCAAAATAATATATTGTCATTCCTGACTTGATCAGGAATCCATACAAACAATGTTTTAGATTTCCGCTTTCGCGGGAATGACAACGAGAGATATATAAATATTATATGAAAAGAACGCGCATATTGATGGGGATGCCGATTACAGTTGATGTCATTGATGTAAAAGTAAAAGAAACTGATATCGCAGGCATTTTTGATTATTTTGCTTATGTTGATAGGACATTTAGTCCTTATAAAAAAGATAGTGAAATTTCGCGTCTGAATTCAGGAGAGATTACTAAAAAGCAGGTAGGTACCGATGTCAGACAAATTTTGCAGTTAGCAGATGACACCAAAAAAGAATCCAATGGGTACTTTAATATCGTTCACAAAGGTCAGATAGATCCATCAGGAATTGTGAAAGGATGGGCAATTTATAATGCAGCGAGTTTGCTCAGAGAGCACGGCTTTCAACATTTTTATATTGATGCTGGAGGAGATATCCAGGTCTCTGGGAAAAATGAAAAAGGTGAGAACTGGACAGTGGGGATCAAAAATCCGTTTAAGCAAGATGAAATTGTTAAAGTGGTAAAACTAGATAACAAAGGAATAGCGACTTCAGGACTATACATAAGAGGAGAACATATTTATAATCCTCATAATCCTGAAGCTCCAATTACTGGTATTGCTAGTATGACAATTATCGGTCCGACTGTATACGATGCGGATAGGTTTGCCACAGCAGCTTTCGCAATGGGCGAAAAAGGGATACAATTTATAGAGAAATTACCCGGATACGATGGGTATATGATCGACTCGAAAGGAATTGCGACTATGACCAGTAGGTTTGAGAGGTTTGTGGTTGATGAATGATATTTTGAAATGAGAAATGAGGTTCTCTTGATTTTGATAATTTGAAAACTCGATACCTTGAATTCCAAAGTTTTCAAGAAATCAAAATATCAAATATTCGAGATCAAACATTCTCACTTCTCATTTCAAAAATTCTAGAATATATGCTTCAAAAAATAGACTATGTCTTGGATAGAATTACAATGTACCGTTTGGTACTTTATATACTCATAGCCCTCGTCGGAATTGCTAGTATCCTGGGAGATTTTTCCCTTGTTCCATATTCTCCGATTACGATTATTTCTTCAGCTTTGATTTTAGTAGGAGTTGGATGGATTGCTAACACGATATTTGCATGGGCAAATGATGCTCCAGCCAATATAGAATCATTTTTTATAACAGCACTTATCCTAGTACTTATTATGAAACCAGCACAATCTCTTTCTGATGTGCCACTTCTTGTCTGGGCTATCGTTCTGGCGATGCTTTCCAAATATCTTCTGGCAATTAATAAAAAACATCTTTTCAATCCGGCAGCGATAGCAGCTGTTATTACAGGATTTGTTCTTGGGCATCCTGCAAGCTGGTGGGTTGGGACTGCATGGATGGCGCCATTTGTAGCGATATCTGGACTTCTTATTATTCGCAAATTACGATTCTATGATCTTGCATGGGGATTTTTTACAACCGTTCTTGTCGTATGTACAGGATTTAGCATCTATCATGGAGATACATTTGTCAAAGCTATCACCAAAGTTATCTTTGATTCCCATATGCTTTTTCTCGGATCAATTATGGTAACCGAACCACTCACTATGCCTCCGACAAAGCGTCTGCAAATGATATATGCAGCGGGAATTGGTTTATTGTGCGTTCCTCAATTAAGCTTTTTTGGATTTACTTTTTCTCCTGAATTGTCACTGTGTGTCGGAAATATCTTTGCATATATCGTCAGTCCCAAATGGAAGTTGATCCTGACACTCTCTGAGAAGACTCAAATTGCAAAAGATGCTATGGAATTTGCCTTCAAAATCCCTCAAAAATTTGCTTATGAACCGGGTCAATATATGGAATGGACACTGCCACATCCTCATTGGGATTCTCGCGGAAATCGTCGCTACTTTACTCTTGCATCATCTCCAACGGAAAAAAAGTTGCTGCTGGGAGTCAAACTTGCGCATCCCGGAAGTAGTTATAAAAAAGCATTAGCTGAAATCAGTGATCATACTCCAATTGTTGCTGGGCAAATTGCTGGTGACTTTACACTGCCAAAAGAACGGATGCAAAAAATTGCTTTCTTTGCAGGAGGAATTGGCATAACGCCATTTCGAAGTATGATCAAATACCTCTCAGATACAGGTGAAACTCGTGATATAGTGCTATGTTACTCCAATAAAACTGAAGATGAAATTGCCTACAAGGATATTTTTGATGAAGCACACACGAAATTTGGACTAAAAGTAGTATATACATTGACTGATTTACACAATATCCCTCACGGTTGGAAAGGCGAGACAGGGAGAATTAATGCGGATCTTATCAAACGTGAAATTCCTGACTTTGCAGAAAGGCTTTTCTATCTTTCAGGACCACAATCAATGGTAAATGGATACGAAAAAGTATTGAAAAATATAGGAGTTCATCAAAATAATATTAAAAAGGATTTTTTCCCGGGATTAACTTAGATTATGATGTTTTGAAATGAGAAGTGAGATATTTTTGAACCTGAATAATTGAAGATATGATTTTTTGAATTCAACATATCAATTTTTCAAATTATCAAAATCAAGAGAACCTCATTTCTCATTTCAAGAATTCTACTTAAGCATTATTTAAGTATCTAGAAATTATAATTTCATCATGGCCATAAGTACAAAAAATAATAAAGCGACCAGACCGACATTCTTCGGCCGATTTAACGGGCTTACTCTTTGGAAGAAGGCGGTTATCGTAGTTGTCTTTCTTGCACTTATTTGGTTTTTTAGTGTGCAGATCTTTGCACAAAAAAGTACAACTTCTCAATATGAGACGGCAACCGCACAGCAGGGGACAATTATCTCAACTGTTGATGAAAGTGGTAATGTCAATGCAAGTTCACAAACACAAGTCACATCTCCATCAAATGGTTTAATTCAACAAGTTTTTGTCAAAAATGGTCAATATGTGCAAGCTGGACAGAAGCTGTTTTCTGTAAAGTCCACTGCTACACCACAAGAAAAAGCATCAGCATATGCAAGTTATGAAAATGCTCTTGCAAGTTATCAGTCAGCAACACAGTCCAAACAAGCAATGGAAGCAACACTTGAAAAAGACCGTAATGCGATCTTGAGTGATCAAGATACTCTCAATAATTTCAATGGCAATCCAAATGTAGTCAATCCTCAAACAAAACAACCATATACGCAAAATGAAAAAGATGAACTAAATTCTGCAGTGACGACTGATCAGGAGACATTTGCGGCAGATCAGACCAAGTACAATCAAGAAGATACGCAAATTGCAGCTGCAAACGCGCAATTAAATTCAGCATCACTGAGTTATCAAGCCACCCAAAATTCAACAGTTACAGCACCAATCTCAGGAACCGTCGCCAATGTTTCAGTCCAACCAGGAGCTGCTGTCACAGCATCAACTGTCACGACTACCTCAAATAGTACCAGTTTTGGTTCATCTTCAAGTTCATCATCAAGTGGTGGTTCTGCAGTTATGTCAATTGGAAATTATGGACAGCTCTCAATTCTTGCACAGGTTAATGAAGTAGACATACCCAAAATAAAAGTCGGTCAGAACGCAACCGTTACTCTTGATGCATTCCCAGATGCGACATATGTTGGAACTGTCGAAAGTGTTGATAGCGTTGGAACAATCTCATCAGGAGTTGTGACATATAACGTTTATATCAATTTAGTTTCACCACCATCTTCGATCAAAGCAGGTATGTCAGCATCTGTCGCAATCCAAACAGCACGAGCTGATGATGTCGTGACAGTTCCGTCTGCTGCAGTTCAGACATCCAACGGCACGTCATATGTCCGAGTCTTAAAGAACGGAAAAGTATCAACAGTCGCAGTCACCACAGGGATTTCAGATAATACCAATATAGAAATCAAGTCAGGGATAAGCGTAGGAGATGTCGTCATCACTGGAACAAATGCAACAACAACATCTTCTTCGACAACATCGCCATTTAGTAGTGGATTGGGTGGTAATAGAGGATTTGGTGGAGGCGGTGGATTTGGAGGGGGAACAACTCGCACAGGTGGAGGAGCTGCAGCTGGCGGCGCGAGGTAAAGATTTATATTTAAAAATGAACAATGAATATTATTCAAGTCGCACATCTATCCAAAGTTTATAGAACAGCAGCAGGTGAGACAGTTGCTCTTGATGATGTCTCATTTGATATCAAAAAAGGCGAATTTGTGGCCATTATGGGACCTTCAGGAAGTGGTAAATCAACGCTTATGCATCTTCTTGGTTGTCTTGATACTCCTTCGAGTGGCACATACATCCTTGATGGGGAAAATGTCGAAAAGCTTACGGAAGACGAGCTTGCTGACATCCGCAATAGAAAAATAGGATTTATTTTTCAGGCATTTAATTTATTACCTCGTACATCTGTTCTTCAAAATGTCATGTTACCGATGCGTTATGCAAGACTTCCCATGGAAGAGCGAAAAGAACGCGCGATGAAGTATCTTAAATTAGTTGGACTTGAGGAGCGAGTCAATCACACATCCAATCAAATCTCAGGAGGACAACAACAACGTGTGGCAATTGCCAGGGGACTCACAATGGATCCTGCAATTCTTCTTGCTGATGAGCCAACTGGCAACATCGCCTCAGCTCAAGCAGAAGAAGTTATGGCAATTTTTCAAAACATCAATGAAAAAGGACATACAGTTGTGATGATCACCCATGAGCCAGACATCGCACAGCATGCCAAACGAGTCATTACGATCAGAGATGGACGTTTGGTCAGTGATACGATTAACAAACATCCAGTCAAGGCACATCCGAAAGCTCGAACAAATGAATTATCATTGTGATATTTTGACGTGCGAGGAGAGATATTTTTGAGCTTGAATACTTGATTTTTTTGATCTCTTGATTCAAAGATTCAAGATTTCAAAAATCATTATCAAAGATATCTCATTTCTCACATCAAAAATTCTAATTATTATGGAGACAGAAACAATACTTGAAAGTTTAACAACACTTACAGTTAATAAACTAAGAACCGGTTTGGCGATTCTTGGAATTGTTATCGGCATTGGAAGTGTTATCGCACTTGTCTCACTTGGGCAAGCAACACAGCAATCGGTCCAAAATTCAATTCAATCGCTTGGCTCAAATCTTTTGACAGTTATTCCAGGATCTACAAGATCGGGTGCAGTACAAGGTGCTGCAGGTGGCGGAACGACGCTTACTGATGATGATGCCAAAGCAATTCAGACATCCTCAACAGTTACAACAATCCAAGCTGTATCTCCTGAAGTGCAAGGTCGCACTCAGGTGACAGCAGGGGATACCAACGCGAATGTCACAGTTATCGGCGCAACTCCTGCTTATTCAACAGTTCACAATGTGAGCATACAATCAGGGACATTTATCTCTGATCAAGATAATGAAAGTTCTGCAAAGGTAGTTGTATTGGGTCCGCAAGTTGTTGAAGACTTGTTCCCGAACAATTCCGATCCGATAGGACAATCTGTCCGTATCCGTGGAATATCATTCCGGGTCATTGGTATAACTGTTTCCAAAGGAGGTTCGGGATTTGCCAATACAGATAATCAAGCATATATTCCTTTAAAAACTGCTCAGTTGCAGATCTTGGGTCAGCAATATTTAAGTTCTATTGCGCTCTCTGCCAAAAGCCAAGATGTTATGACTTCGGCCGAAAATCAAGTTGGTTATTTATTATTGCAGCGACATCAACTTTCAGATCCAAGTCAAGCTGACTTCTCAATTTTTTCTCAGCAAGATATTCTCAACGCAGCATCTGCGACCACAGGAACCTTTACGACACTTCTTTCAGGTGTTGCTGCAATCTCCCTTCTCGTTGGTGGGATCGGAATTATGAATATCATGCTTGTGACTGTCACTGAAAGAACTCGTGAGATCGGTCTCAGGAAGGCTCTGGGCGCAAAGAAAAAAACTATCATTACTCAGTTTCTCGTTGAATCAATTATTCTCACTTTCACAGGAGGGATTATCGGAATTATTCTTGGAGTAATTCTCTCATTTGGTATTTCAGTCTTGTCAAAGTCTCTTTTTGTTATCTCTCCTGGATCGATTCTTCTTGCATTTGTTGTCTCTGCTGGAATTGGCGTTCTTTTTGGTTGGTATCCAGCACAAAAGGCATCTGGGCTTGAACCAATTGAGGCGTTGAGGTATGAGTAGATTAAAAAGGAAGTTAGTTAGGCACCGCGAACCTAAAGGCATCGCGGCGTCCCCAATTATAGTTTAAAAAATAATCAGGGAAGGGGAGGCATCCAAATGGCTCAAGCCATCTGGACATCCTATGCTATTTATAGATTTATAATCTAGGAATAGGAGGTGAGTAGTATATGAAACCTATAAAAGCGGTTTATGTAATTATCTTAGTTATTGTTTTTGCGGCTGCAGGATTTTACGGTGGTATGACATATCAAAAGAGTCAGAGACTAAATTTCGCCGTAGGTGCCAATGGTGGCAATGCCGCATTTAATGGTGCTGGAGGCGGTCGTTTCGGTAATCGAGGTATGGGCTTCCAAGGTGGAGCATCTGCCATGAGACCAATCAGTGGCCAAATTGTCAGTTCTGGCAACAACACAATTACAGTAAAGTTATCAGATGGCAGTAGTAAAATTGTTGATATTTCCAATTCAACAATGATTAATAAATCAACCAAGGGCTCAAGCTCTGATCTGACATCGGGTCAGCAGGTGACAGCATTTGGTACGACAAATTCTGATGGTAGTATAACAGCTCAAGCGGTCAATGTCGGTAATGGCAACAATGGCATGTTCCGCATGCGTCAAGGTGGTAATCAACCAACTGGAACTCAGCAATAATGGTTATCATCGTTCACAATAAACTCTCCTTCGGGGGAGTTTATTGCTGGTTCTCCGGGTTTTTTCCTAGTTCTTGGAATGATTCTTCTAATTCAAATATCTTTATTTTGTCATGGACAACTCTAGCGGTCTCATCTCGATAAGATCGCAACGCAGTATATACCATCTTACCATCAGGCTGTTTTGTAATTACAAGCCATGTGAATTCTGTAAATTCTGGACTTTGAAAATAGCGTTCAACCTGCTGATAATCTCCTGAACTTGGTTTTCCCCAATGCTCTTTGACTAGTTTTGTGTGATGAATGTGGCCAATCCCGAAATCTTTTCCTCTGGGGCTGCCACTAGTATTTTCTAAATAACTTGCTAAATTTGTTTGGTTTACAAGTTTGGTAGCACCTGTTTCTTCTTTTAGTGGATCAATATCAACCTGGGATGCGTGTCTATTCTCAAACTCTGCAGCAGGTGCTATGTAAGCACCAACCAGAATATTTTTGTTCCCTTCATGGATTTTGACCCCACGAATTGAAAAAGACATTTCTTTGCCTGACGTATTTGATTCTTCAGTGTATTTTTTAAGCATTGCAGAAGCAAGAGGAGAAAGTACAATTGTCGGCCCTGTATTAGCAAACTGTTCGCTCGTTTTAACTCTCTCAACAAATTCTCGAAAACTATCTTTCAAATCAAATCTAGCATTTTTTATTTCACCAGTGCGATAGTCGACAAGAGAGTCCGCCATTTGTGCTGGCGTCATGTGAGTTCTACGATTAATTTCTGCTGTAAGCCGCATCGTTAAAGGGATTATATCACTCTGTAAGTTATTTGGTGTTAGTTAGCATTTATTGAAGGATAAAACCTGAAAATAGCAGAACCTTTAAGTCTGATAATGATCATTCTCATAAATAAAATAATACTTGTTGCAATCCCTACATAAAATGTCGGCATGAGATAGCGCAGAGTATTAATAGTGCCATGATCGAGGATCAAATTAATGACATTTTTCAGATCTGTAAAGAGGACATTGTGCCAGGCAAAGATAATAAGTGAGTGTCTCCCAATATATTCAAGGAATGCATTGCGTGCAATCATCCGACTTACAGCCATCCATGTGACGATCCCTCCGAATGCTCCCAAATAGAAAAGAACGACGTTGCCGAGATGATTTATTCGAAGATCAATTTGTGATCCTGAGAGTCTGTAATTAATTGTTGCGACGAGTGCTGTAAAAAGTGTGGTCGTGATGGTTAAAAGCATTTTTTGTTTGATAAAGACATCAATTTCTTTTTTATGTTTCATTGTAATATATCCGACTCCAAAGAATGAAAGTGCTGTAAGGGCTGTCTCAAATCCAAGCGGTAACTTAAGCCAAGGCAAGAAATATGCAACAAGTGAGCCAAGAGTTGCCGTTCCAAGTAGTGATAGAAGGATTGTCTTTGTTTGTATAGCATACCGTGTGATAAGAGCGAAGGAAAATTTGGTAATAAAAAGACAAGGAAGGAACCACAAGACGACATTGTAGCCAAGCATGCCATTGTTACCGTTACCGTATACAATTCCATACAACTGATAAGCAACATCACCAAGACCATGTCCTGCTGTTCCAGAAATGAGAGCAAACGCATAGGTAAGAAGTGCAAATAAGTAGTAGGGGATAAGAAGCTGTTTAAAATATTTTGTGAAGACTGATTTGATCGGTTTGGTATCAATTGGCCGGAAGACGAGGCCTGAAATAAAGAAAAAAAGCGGCATGTGGAATGCATAAATAAGATAGCGTTGATTGTCATTGGTAAAGATATGTCCATAGAGGACAAGAATAATTGCGATACCACGACAGATATCTACCCAAGAGACGCGATGTAATACCTTTTTACGTTCGGTTTTCAAGCTCATAGTATTTTAGTAAAAGATAATGATATCAAATTGAAGCTATTTTTACAACTTAGTATTTGTATCACTTATTATCATATCATGGAATTCTTATCGTTTTCTTACGATTCCTTTATATTTCTCATTTAGTTTCTTCTCTAAAATATATTCAGTGGCGTATGTTTAGAGATCGGAGAGATGCAGGTGAAAAATTAGCTTCTAAAATGGCTTGGTCAGAGGCTAATTCGTTAGTTCTTGCTATGCCAAGAGGAGGCGTTGCTGTAGCATTTCCAATTGCACAAACCCTCAAGACTACCATGGAAGTTATCATCGCTCGTAAGATAGGATCACCACTTGATCCAGAACTCGGAATTGGTGCAGTCGCAGAAGATAATGTTACATTTTTAAATTCGGATTTGGTTGATGAGCTAAATATCTCTGATTGTATAGTAAAATTTTTGCGAGAAAAAGAAAAAGAAGAACTAGAAAAACGGAGACAATCATATCGCAATGGAAAATCTCTTCCACTAATGACCAACAAAACAGTTTTTCTTGTTGATGATGGAATTGCAACTGGAGTAACTGCTCATGCTGCACTTCTTTCCTTAAGAAAACACCATCCCAAAAAAATTATTTTTGTAACTCCTATATGTTCGTCGCAGACTGCTGTTGGCATCCGACCTTTCGTTGATAAGATAATTTGTCTTGAATCTTTGGAAGATGGTAGTTCAATAAGCAATTATTATGAAGATTTTAGCCAGATGACAGATGAAGAAGTGCTGTCATTGCTTCACAAAGGACAAGAAAAAAAGATCCCCTCAACGATTAGCGAAAGTGATTTCGCACAGCAAATTGTGTGGTAAATTGAGTTCGACAATTTTTTTATAGATTCTAGAGTTACCCTCAGAAAGATATGTTCTCCGGTAGATAGAGATTTTGACTTTTAAGTAGTGGATCAAACAGAAATAACTACGATTTTTTATACTTGAAGAGCTATTCGTAGATATGCTATAACTAAATTCTGATGGAGAGCGACCATAAAAAAAGAAAGAAAAATCAACCACTATCACTTGGAATAACAGCACAAGGTCTTCCTCTCTCAGCTACGCTTGCGATCGACGAACTGATTGCCAAGAAAAAACAAACCAATGATGAACGACTCTTGCATATGGGGTTTGGCGAGTCGTCTCTTCCTTTGCATCCGGCGCTTCGTAAAGCTCTTTCTGATGCTGCTACATACACACGATATGGTCCAGTGAGGGGGATACTTGAGTTGCGTCAGGCCATTGCTTCGTATCTTGGCAGAACTCGTGGAATTACCTGTGAGTCTCAGCAAGTAGTTATCGGCCCTGGAAGTAAAGCACTTATCTATGCGTTGTTACGGCTTCTTGAAGGTGATGTATTGCTTCCTTCTCCTTCATGGGTAAGCTATGCACCAATTGCACGTCTGGGCGGCAAGCGAGTTATCCCTGTCCAGACAGATCCAGAAGATCACCATACATTACGTGCTGAGGTACTTGCGGAGACGGTGCGTCTTGCAAAGAAAGATGGCGCAAATCCTCGAATGCTGATCATCAATAGTCCTGATAATCCAACAGGTGGGATGTTTGATGAAGAAGATGTAAAAGCAATTGCAGAGTGGGCAAGAAGTGAAGGAATTACTCTCATCAGTGATGAAATATACGCAGAACTTGCTCATGGTTGGCGCAAACACGTTTCGCCGTTTCAGTTTTATCCAGAAGGGACAATCCTTTTGGCTGGACTTTCCAAAACCTTTTCTGCAGGTGGATGGAGACTTGGCTACGCTGTTCTTCCAGCAACTGAAACAGGTGAAAAAGTCATCAATGCAATTCGGGCACTTGGGAGTGAAGTCTGGTCAACAACTGCAACTCCTATCCAAAAAGCAGCGGTTGAAGCATATTCGCCAAATAAATCAATTGAAAAGTATGTAAAAGCATCAGCTAAAATTTTTGGCTATACTACTGAGGAATTGTACAAAACATATATTGATGTAGGGATTCTTTGTGCAAGGCCAGCAGGAGGGTTCTATCTTTATCCAGATTTTGAGCCGTTTAGGAAGGCATTGGAAAAAGAAGGAGTGCGATCAGGTAAAGAATTATCAACCTATTTGCTTGAGAAGTGGAACATCGCAGCCCTTCCAGCATCTGCATTTGGAGAAGAGGATGCTGTCCTACGTTTACGTACATCGACTAACACGTTGGTTGAGCCTGGCAATGTCCATACTCCACAAGAGAGAGAAAAAGCACTGTGGAGAATTCTTGATGAAGTGTTAGAAGATAATTTCGATCATGATTTTCCTATCCTTTCTTTTGCAAAAGAACGCTGGACTAAAGTTATAAAACATCTTACCAACAAAAGGTAATTATCAGTATTCACTATATATTTTTCCCTCTTGCAAGTTCTGTGAAAAGACCTCTATACTCACTACTTGTATTTTGGAAGGGCATACCACAAGGGTACTAGCTTTTTTCCACAAAGGGACTATCCACTTCGTGGGGTCGCAAAGCGTCGTAACTCTTTCTAAACTGATTTTGCAATTTAAGGAGGTTTGAGTAATTGCAAAATACAGTAAGAAGAGTATACAATAATACTATAGTATGGATCTGACTGATGAATTATTCGATAATTCACCGGGAGGAGACAGGCAGGATGAGCAAGCAGTAATTCTCTGTTTGCAATTTCCGATCGGCAAATTTGAGAGCAAAAAGGCACATAATGCCATTTTTGATTTAAATGTTATTTTGAAAGAAGTAATTGAGACTTCAGGTGTCGGTGTATATGACGGTTTTGAATTTGTAGAGGGAACAGATGAAGAATTGGTAAAATTTTTTATGAGAGGCCAGGATGCTCGGGCTCTTTATAAGCAAGTCAAAGAAATCCTTGAGCTACTTCCTCATCTAACAAGTTTTTACATTATCAAACGCTATTCCCAATTCTTCACCGATCAATTTCCTCTGAATTCATGATCAAATAGTTATTGGTATAATACTATTGTTATGTCTGTATTCAGGCTTCTCTCTTTTTTACTAAAAGAAGCATACTATGCTATAACATATCCATTTATTTCATTGTTTCTTAGTGATGAAGTATATCGACCAGCAAACCCCAAAAGAACAATTGTACTGGTGACCTGCTGGTTTAACAAAAATCTTTACCATAACCACTGGGCCACATATCTTGGACACAAAGGCTATCAAGTCTATCTAGTTCATTTGCCATTTCTCAATGAGAATTTTCCGACCACCGTATTGCGACTTAAAGAATACATTGCTCGTCGCAAATTAAAAAATTATACCTTGGTGGGTATCAGTACGGGTGCGTTAGTTTGTTTGTACTATCTACAATTTTATAAAAAATGGAATACAATCCATCGATTTATAAGCCTTGGTGGTCCTTTGCATGGCACAATTACTGCTTGGCTTATTGCATTTCTAGGCAAAGGGCGAGATATGGTACCTGGAAGTAGCTTTATTAAAGAATTTGAAAAATATACTTTTCCCAAGAATAAGATGGTCACCATTTCAGCATGGGGAGATGAGCTTGTCCCTCCAAGATATAATAAGATAAAGGGTATACGATCGTATATCATTCCTATTTGGGGACATAATCTTTTGCATCTGAGAGCACAAGAACCATATGATCTTATTGCAAAGATAGCAAGATAGTAGATTCTTGGTTAATACTTACACAATCTTCAAACGCATCTTACGCTAGGCTTTTAAAGTAGGGAGGTAATGATAGTATAAAGGCGCCGAAAGGCTAAAGCCATTTCGGCATCGCTTACTATTCATATTGATTTTAATCAAGGAAAGCGAGGTGATCATATGTCAAATAAACTTACAGGCAAGAAAGTTGCAATTTTAGTTGCAGACGGATTTGATCAGATTGAGATGACGGCCCCACGAAAAGCGCTTGAAGAAGCAGGAGCTACTACACATCTTATCTCTCCCAACCCAGAGAGTGTGAAAGGATGGCAACATACTGAGTGGGGAGACGTGTTTGATATCGATGTGCCACTTCAAAAAGCAGATGCGAGTGAATATCAGGCATTGCTTCTTCCAGGAGGAGTAATGAATCCAGATAAATTGCGTTCAAATGAAGATGCAGTAGCATTCGTCAAACATTTTGTCAGAGATGGCAAACCAATTGCAGCAATTTGTCATGGACCCTGGACACTTATTGAGACAGGTGCTGTAAAGGGTCGAACAATGACTTCTTGGCCATCACTTAAGACGGATCTTCGAAATGCAGGTGCTACATGGGTTGATCGTGAAGTAGTCGTTGATAATGGACTTGTAACATCACGTAATCCAGATGATATCCCGGCTTTTAATGAAAAAATGATTGAAGAATTTACAGAAGGAGTACATATGCAGCAGCAACTTGCCGCTTAACACGTACTTGCCCGCCTAGAAAAACACCCATTGTGATCAGAAATCGCAGTGGGTGTTAGTTTTATGACAGTAATATCTGTTATAATTGTTTTATGGGAAGTTTTGTCGAACTTAATGATACTCTTCAGATAACAAAAGAACAGGGTTTTCCTCAGGAGCTTGATTTGGAAAAGCATTTACAGACTCCACTTACTGCAGAACAATTTAAAGATACCGTTTTTGAATTTCAGAACAAACCAGGAGTTAGACTTTATCATCTGCCACCTGTCAGAAATTTTTTTGCAGAGAATAGAGACGGTAAATGGATTTATTGGGGGCTTGTTCACATCCTTGAAACAAGGTGTGACTATGTAAATAAAACTACTTCGGGGAAATTTAAACTTATCTACATTTACACTCCTGAAGAAATGAAAAAAGTACACGATATTATGGATAGACGAGAAGAAACACGATATTTTGACTAACTGCTTTATCTTTATTGCAAAATTACGGTCATTTCTGCAATAATAGCATAATGAATCCCCAGCAGAAGCTTCACAAAAAAGCTCTTTTACTTGAATATATTACCATCGCCTGGAATATCTTTGAAGGAATTGTCTGCGTCACAATTGGCCTTATCTCTGGGTCTGTTGTTCTTGTCGCATACGGACTTGAGTCAGGAGTTGAAGTATTTGCTTCATCACTCGTTGTGTGGGATTTGAAAGGAAAAGAAAAAAAGAGAGAAAAGCTCGCATTGAAATTAATTGGTGGTGCCTATTTTGTCGTATCTCTGTATGTTTTTATTGATGCTGCTCTTAGCTTACTTCATGGAGAGCATCCTGATAAGTCGATTCCTGGAATTATTTTTATTATTGCGACAGTTATTATGATGATGATTCTTGGATTGGGCAAACGAAAGGTGGGCACACAAATGAAAAGTGATACAGTTCTTGCCGATGCCAAGTTTACGCTGATTGATGGGGCACTAGCAGGAACAGTGTTGGTCGGGTTAGTCCTCAATGCACTTTTTGGTTGGTGGTGGGCTGATCAAGCAATGGCATTGTTTCTCTCAGGAGTCGCATTTAGAGAAGGTTTGAGAGAGTTTTTTTGATATGGAATTGTATAAAGATATTCCAATTTTTCTTTTTGAAACTCCAAAGGAATTTGAAAATTGGCTCAACAAAAATCACCATGCGTTCTCTGCGGTTTGGATTAAATTTGCCAAGAAAAAGAGCGGTGCTGTTTCAATTAGCTATGACGAGGCATTGGAAGTTGCCATATGTTATGGATGGATTGATGGACTTCTCAATAAATTTGACGAGAAATATTATGTTGTCCGTTTTACTCCTCGAAAAAAGCAAAGCATCTGGTCAAAGGTTAATAAAAATACCGTCGGGAGATTGATCAAAGAAGGCAAAATGAAGCCAAGCGGTCTAGAAGCAATCGAAAATGCAAAAGCAAATGGCAGATGGGAAGCTGCGTATGATTCGTCAGCGACAATGCAGCTGCCAGATGACTTCCTTACGGAACTTGCAAAAGACAAAAAAGCAGAGGAGTTCTTCAAGACATTAACACGAGCAAATACCTATGCAATTGCATTTCGTCTCCAAACTGCCACACGTCCAGAAACAAGAGCCAAACGAATGAAAGAACTTCTTGAGATGCTCAAAAGGGGAGAGAAGTTACACTAATTCCTCCACGATTTGCGAATTGCCAGTGAACCCACAATAACAAACGCAAGTGCAGTTACGATAAGAACAGTGATATCTTTTCCAACTCCTTGAAGATCCGGATAAAAAAGTGCTTGGCGCATACCATCAATTGCATAACGGATTGGGATAAGTGCACTTAGATTTTGAAGCCAATTTGGTAGAAAAGCAATCGTTGTAAATCCTCCACCCAAAAAGAATAAATATGTTGCCACAACTGATGATGCAAGGGCCACAAGTTTTGCGTTTTTTAACAGTGATCCTAGTGCAGCACCCAACCCGCTTGCGCAAAGTCCTGTTGCGAGAAAAAGCGCAATAAGTGCTGGGATATGCCCGACAGGTGGCGCAATAATTCCGAAAAGAAACGCAATAAAAAGAATTGGGAAAACAATAATGATCGACATTAGAAGTCCTCCTAGAAGTCTCCCTGCAACAAGTGTCCAGGAAGGGATTGGTGCAAGAATAAGATTGCGAGACGTTTTCTCTTCAATATCTTTTGCACACAGAAGTGCTGTCCCCATGAGTCCGAGACTAATGATAAGAAGAATAAATGCCGGGATGACTTGATAGCTGAGAAAGTTGACGTTGGTCTGCCTGAGGTTGTGCTCATTGATATCGATACGGTAGGGATTGGCAGTACCAGCAGAAGATGGAAGGATAAGTGGTGTGTTAGGTTGATTCTCGTTAAGTTCTCCAGTCAGACCCAATTGTGGCGCATCAAATTCTGCCACAGACCGATCCACTGCACGTCTGATATCATCTGCAAAATCGATATCGACATTATTAAGTGTGAGATCGACTGGGGCTATCCCTTGTGCAACTTTTTGGTCAAAATCTTTTGGGATTGTGATAACTGCCGCAACTTCTTGATTATTTAATAACTGTTGTGCTTTATGTTTATCAACTTGGTGGAGTATGTATGCATCATCGTCCGCAAGAAATATTTTTTTCATATAAAGCGCATTAGGACTTTGGGACTGTACAACGAGTGCGACAGGTTGTTGGGTGATGGACCAACTAAGAACTATCAGAAGAAGTGTCATGCCAAGTGGAGGGATAAGCGCAGCAGCAATTGCCATAGGCATGCGTCTCCAAAGAAGGAGGTCAAGTTTGGCGATGTTCCAGATATGTTTCATAAGGTTCTATTAATTTATCATTGCGCTCGATACGAAAAAATTCCCTCCTGCATTGCAGGTGGGTCCGTTGCAGTTCGCATTATCCCTATTTTCTGTCGGTGCTCAAGTGCAACCGAAAATTTTTTGTATCTCGTTTCATATATTTGTTCAATCTGCTATCTGTTTTCGTACTAGCATTCCTGCAATTATGAGCATAAGAGCTGCCCATCCGATGAGAAAAAGAAAATCGATACTAATTGGCTCAGGCGTCACCTGAAATCCATGAAAGGCGTCTTCAAAAATTCCGACTGCATAGTAAATTGGTGAGAGGTGAGCCAGTCCCCAAATGATGTTTCCATCAAATCGCTCAGGCTCAAGTGATCCACTATCAATATAAAGGGGAAGCGCGAGCCCAAAGATGAGGGATGCTACCGGAAGAGTTTTCTTTAGTAATACTCCAACAAGCGCCCCAACAAAACCGAAAATAAGAACACATAAGATAAGGGCAATGAACATCTCTGCTATATGAATTGGGATGACTTTATATCCGACAATAACAATTGAGACACTTACGAGCATGCCAACAAAAGCAATTGTATCTGCAGCGAGCACTCTGCCGATAAAAGGAACGATCGGATGGATTGGTGAGAGTTTCAAAAGTTTGAACGTCCCTGCCTCGAATTCTCGTGCAATTGCAATTGCCGAGAGAATTCCAGCGATGACAAATGCATCAAGTGCAAGCGCGCTGACAATAAGATATGGAATAAAACCTGTATCATGATTGATGAGATCATGCTCTTCTACGTGAACTCTAACGCCGGGAAATCTCTGTTGATTGCCGAAAGCTACAATTGCTGATGGAAGCGCTCTTTGGATATCATCTGTCATATCAGCATCAATGTTGTCGACATCGACATTGATCGAAGGCGTTTGCCCATAGGTAATTTGTTTGGAAAATCCTTGTGGGATAGTTACGATCGCAACAATTTTGCCCTGATGCAATAGTGTATTTGCCTCATCCTGAGACATTGATTTTAAATTAAATGAATGGTGAGCCTTCTTAAGATTGTTAATAAATAATTGAGAATATGCACCATTGTCGTTGTTAATAAGCGCGGTTGGAGCCATACTTCCCGTAAGACCAAAAAGACTTACAAGAAGAAGAAAGGTAATTGCTTGAATAAAGGCAAGAATTATGAGGAGCGGAGAGCGTGTCATTTGAGACAGTTCCGCTCTATATGTGCCGACTAGTGCTTTAATTATATAATTCATGATAGATGTTTTGAGGTGAGATATGAGAGTTCTTTGATATTGAACATTTGACATGTCGATTTCTTGAATTCATGATATCAAGTTTTCAAATTATCAATATCAAGAGAATCTCATTTCCCATTTCCTCCAATCTAAACTTATTTCGGCTGACTAAACCAGACTTCCAAAAATACGAATACGCCCACTATAATGATTATCCAGACTATCATAAGAACTTGATTGCGTTTGAAGATACTTTTTGGCTGAACTTTGGTTTCTTTTTTGGACGTTGAGGTAAGTTGTAATGCTTTAAATACTTCTGAAAGATCAGCCGGACGAAAACGAAATGCATTAACTGAAGTATCTTTCAAAACTCCATTAATAATCGTGTCGGGGATAGTATCACCTTTAAGAAAAACAGAAATTCCACTCGTAGTTTTTTCAGACCTGACAACACTTTTATTATTGGCAAGTGCATGTGAGATCTTTTCTGCTGATTCGGATGCACATTCGATATCGAGATTGTGACCTGTTCTGGCAATCAATGCAAACGGTGTATCTGAGGTTATGAGTTGCCCTTGATTGAGAATTGAGACAGTATCACAAATTGCTTGTGCTTCATCAAGATAGTTGCTTGCAACAAGAATAGTATGCCCTTGAGATCGGAGAGATTTTAGATGCTCCCAAATTGTATGACGCGTCTCAACATCTACACCGAGAGTTGGTTCATCAACAATAAGCAGTTGGGGATTGTGAAGAAGAGCTCGTGCGATTGCAGTTCTTCGTTTGAGTCCACCTGAGAGAGTATTAACTTGATCATTAATTCGATCAGTGAGTCCCAGGAGCTCCAAAACTTCTTTTATTCTTTGTTTAGGTTTCATTACATCATAAAGTGAGGCAAAAAAGAGCAAATTTTCAGCAATAGTGAGTTCTTCATACAAAGTTGTTTCTTGAAAAACGACTCCTATTTTTTTACGTAATGATTCTCCTTTGGCAGGCAATTTCTCTCCAAGAACTGTGATCTCTCCACTTGTTTGTTGGGTAAGTCCAATAACAAGAGAAAGAAATGATGTTTTCCCAGCACCGTTTGGACCGAGAAGTCCGGTAATAGTTCTGCTTTTAATATTGAGAGAAATGTCTGTCAGAATTTGTGCGGATCCAATGGTGAGTGATACATTGTCAAAAATAATAGCTTCTGTATCGTTGTTATGCATATTGCGTACCTATTTATGATATAACTAAAGAATACCTTGTTGCAAATACACGTATCTGTGCTTATGGATGAATCACCAGTCCCTTTTAAACAATACTTCCCAAATCTCTCGCTTAATTCCTATTTCTGGCTTGTGATAGGTATCAGTGCAATTGTTTTTGGAGTTGGAGGATATTTTGTCGGAATACGAGTAAATCAACTGCCTCAATACAATCAATCCCAACCAACTACAGTACAGCAATCAATATTAGGTCCAACACCTACAATTCCTGGTGATGATGGAGATACTGATTTTTCAACGATTGGTGGCAATTTTATAACTGATACTGATTATTACGATCAGTTAACAATAAGCATAGATAGTATCAAAGATGGCGTACATACAAATCTCGATACTGATTTTCGAGATATCACCAAACCTCAAGTAAATGTGAGCTATCCGTATCTCTTTCAGCGACTTGATCCATCAAAATCGTATGTAGTTTCGGCATCTGCCTGTACTACCAATCCCAAAACTTACGCACTTATTTGTGCAAAAAATATTAAGATCACCAAATGTACAGGAAAGATTGATGGAAAGACGTGTATCATTTCGGGAGCTGCAAATCATCGGATAAATTCTGGACAAGTTAACTTCTCAATAGCAAAAGCAGATAATTCTGTGCCGAGTGAGAATTAACATATCGCTAATGATGATGTCTGATGCCTCTTTTGACAAGTGCATAGTTAACTGGAAATGCTACAATAAATCCTGCAATAAGAGCCGTTATCAGACCAAACCAATACTGTATATGCACAACTCCCATTCTTCTCATGCCAGGGAAGAATAGTTCCGTCGCAGCTTCTGCTGCTTCCATCGCTAGGATACTAAGTGTCTCAGTAGTTAGGATAATTTTTGCTGCAGTTGCAAAAGGTGTATTGGCGCGAAGAAGTGGGATTGCGCTAAAAATAAAACCAAAGATGAAGCCAAAGATAACACCAATAATAATTCTTGTCACATATGGTATGCCCAAAAACGTGCCAATGATAACACCAAGAATATCTCCAACACCACATCCCATGAGACAATGAAGTGTCGTCTCAGCTGCAAGTTTTCTATTTGAAACATGAGTCTCGTGTTGCATAGCGTGATTATATCAGTAAATAAATGGAAAATCACCCAACAGAGAATAATGAGGAACTGAAAGGGAAACATAGGACTTCTTTAGATTATCATGTTTGTTTTAGCTTTTCAAACTATACTTTATGGAGTGGTTGAAGGAGAAGCAGAAACTGAAGTCGTTGGTGAGACTTGTGCTGGTGTTGTTGTGACAGCGGATGTTGATGGAGTTGGTGATCCTTGATTGGTCGCCATTAATTGTTTAAATAATGGTTTCATTTGGTTAAAGTCTGTTTTTATTTTCCCAAGTCCAGCTTTAATAATTTGAGAGATATCTTGTTTGACTTTGGCAAAAGTAGTATCAGCTGGTTTGGCTGTAGTTGATACATTTTGAATTGCTGTTATATCTGATGTAATTGTTGTGTTTATGGTTGTCAATTGAGATGAAACGTCATCCAAAAGCGCTTGTATTGCTGTTACATCTTTTCCTTGAGATTTAAATGTGTTTACCAATTTCTGTAACTGTGGGACAAGAAATTGAATATTGTTTGTTGTTGCTTGTAAATTATTTAATACTATTAGATAGCGAACTTTTGGCTCAAATGCGGCATAAACATAATAATTTGTGATAATTGATTTTTCATCGCTTCTTGCGGTCGTTGCATCTTTATCTGCATCAATTTTGGTTTTTAATCCATTTAGTCCATTAATAGCAGTCTGAATTTGTGTTGTGAGTGCTGTTTTTTCACTGGCTGAAAGTCGCTTGTCATTTTGAATACGATTTAATAATTTAGTAAGAGAAGCGATACGACTGGTAATCATCGTATTTGATCGTTTTATGATAGCTGGTAGTTGATTTGATTGTTTATTGGCAGCTTTACTTGCTTGATTTACTTCATGATTGACTTGATTAAGAAGTTTTTGTCCGCCAACATTTTCTGCTGCAAATGTCGGCAATGAACTTTGAAGAAGTATTGCTCCAGTTATGGTAAGTGTTGTCAGTAATTTTTTCATAGTCCACTCGAATTGTCTTGTGATGAGTCAATGCTATTGATGCTGTTAATGTCACTATCTGCTTGTCCGACTGCTTGTTGCATAGAATTACTTGTATTGGTGAGTGTTTGATCAACATTTGCGGACGTTACAGGTGCCATAGTTGGAGTCACGATAACTGTCGGGGTGAGAGATGGTATTACTTTCTTTGCAACCATTGCTTGAGGTGGTGTTGTCTTCTGTTGGAAGAGAATAAATGCTCCTGTTCCAAGAAGAATAAGAAGAACAACTGCAACCATAATAATCGGTGCTTTTGATTTGCCTGTTGGATGATCATGTGCAGGTGGAGTAAGAGGTTTGGGGTCAGTGCTTACTGCAGGTTTGCTTGGGTCTGCTGGTGGGGTAGAAGGTGTTGATGATGTTGGTTCTGTGGATGGGGGAGTGCTATTTTCTGTAGGAGTTGTTGAAGATTTACTATCTGTTGCTGTAGGAGCTGAAGATTCAGGTGTTGTGGTTGTTGCTGGAGTTTCAACTGCAGGAGGAGTAGCTGGTGTCTCTGTTGGAGGAGTAGCTGCGGGATCTTGTTTGTTATCCATACATTAACGATAACAGAAATCTTTTTTGTTTGTCAACTTGAGTTATTTTATTTGTGTTTTGGATTGCTTTTTGGAGTCTTTTTTTCAGGGACTTGAGCTGCCATACCTTCATGTGTGGTCACTTGGAACATGGAATAGACTAGTACAATCAGTCCTAGTACTTGTGTAAGTGAAAATGTTGTGTGATAGAGGAAGTAATCAATAAAGATCGCTGCTGCAGGGAAAGCAAGCTCGCAGATAGAACTGACTCTAGCAGGAGTCCTTTTCAAACCATAGTAATAGATCGCTGTTGCGACCATCCCTGTAGTAAGAGTAATTGCGATAAGAATCCAAATTTGCATTTGAGTCAAGTGAATCATCGCCTGAGCCTGGCCTTGGGGAATGATAAAGAACAAAGCAAAAAGTGCTCCTAGTGAAAATCTCTCAGCGGTTGCAGTAAGAACGTTCACTTTTTTTAGAACAAATTTACTAATTGCAGTTGATGATCCCCACATAATCCCACTCGTTATAGCAAAAATTGCTGCAATGATTGTTTGAGATCCTGTTTGTGTGTTAATGGTTAAATTCTTAAATGTCGTAAAATAGACAGCAACTATCGCAATAGCAGCCCAGGTAACAAAATGTTTGGATATTTTTTCCTTGAGAAGAATTGCTGCTGTAATAATTCCAAAAATAGGTTGCAGTTGCTGTTCAAGAATCACAACAACTGAGTACGGAAGGAATTTGGTCATTTGTAGAGCCGAAGTATAAAGGATTGTTCCCAGTGCTTCTGAAAATAAGGCCACAATTGCAATAGCAATCCATTCTTTTTTGGTCATTTTTCGAAGATCACCAAACCATTTTGAAGCAACAAAAAGAAGAGCTATAAAACCAAACGCATCACTATAAAAGACAGTAACTGCCGGTGGAAGAGATCCAAGACTAATACGAAAAACTCCATCAGCTGCCCACAGTAATGCAGCAATAACGATAAATACTGGACCAATTGTTAAAATTTTTTTCATACGTTTGAAAGTCTCCGCCCTTTCGCATTCGCTCGGTGCGTTATGCATATCTAAGCCTCACTAAAGGGGACTTCGTATCGGCAAGATCTGCATAAAAAAAACCCCTTTCGGGGTTCACTAAATCGTTTGGGGGCATGGTTAAAACACCCAAATGATAGTATTCTTCCTTTCATCCCGACTTTTTACCTTCAATCTTGAAGGACGGTCGCTGTCTGAGTTGCACAGACTCGTTCCACCGAAAGCTTCGCATTTCTGGCGGATCGTGGAGTATACCACCGATTTTGATTTACACAAATCCCCGAAAGAATATAGTTGATAGGATATCGCGAAAGGGTAGAATAGTCAAGGGATCAGATTGAACTAGATTTTTGCTATACTATATATCTATAATAAGGCCGTATTTAAACTATGGAAGGATTCAAAAAATTTATTCTCAGAGGAAACGTCGTTGATCTTGCCGTTGGTGTCATCATCGGCGCAGCATTCAATTCAGTAGTTCAATCTTTGGTCAAAAGTTTTTTTACTCCACTCATTGCAGTTATCGTTGGAAGCCATAGCTTCTCATCGCTCTATTTCACAGTTAACGGACAGAAAATTCAATATGGAGATTTTATCAATGCGCTTATTTCGTTTTTGATTATTGCAATTGTTGTCTATTTCTTTGTTGTCGTACCGATGAACAAATTACAACAATTATCAAATTCTGGAAAAACAATTGACCCGACCACCAAAAAATGTCCTTATTGCATCACCGAAGTCCCAATCAAAGCAACTCGTTGCTCTGCTTGTACTTCGCAGTTGAAAAGAAATAGTAAGTAGAATTTTATATTCCTTGACAGGAATATTCCTTGTATGATATATTGGGTTTATTATGAATCTAAATTTATTTAGTGCACTTGCAGAGCCAAGCCGTTTTCAAATTGTCGAATTACTCCGCGCAAAGCCACGACCTGTTGGAGAACTTGCTGACACATTACATATCCGCCAACCACAAGTTTCAAAACATCTCAAAGTACTCGCTGATGCAGGAATTGTGGAAGTCCGACCTCAGGCCAATCAACGCATTTATGAACTATCGCCAAAGAAATTTCAAGAAATAGATAATTGGCTCAATAAGTATCGCAAATTGTGGGAAAAGAGATTGGACGTGCTTGAAGATGTTTTGAAACGAGAAAAAGCAAAGTTGAAAAAGAAATAGAGATCCCGAAATGAATTCGGGATGACAAGGTGAGGGGCGCCGCGAATCTAAAGACATCGCGGCATCACATACTATTTATAGATTTTAATCTAGGAATGTGAGGTGAGAAAATATGGAAGATACAAAAAAAGAATTAACACTTGAGAGAACATATGATGCTCCAATTGATTTAGTGTGGAAAGCTTGGACTGATCCGAAATTAGTTGCAGAATGGTGGGGACCACAAGGCGTCACTAGTGAAGTAAATGAGTGGATCGTTCAACCAGATGGCAAACTTGATCTGGTAATGGTTGCGGGAGAAGCACTTGGTCCAATGGCTGGACAACGATGGCCGATGAACGGTGAGTTCAAAGAAATTGAGGAGCCATCAAAGATTAGTTTTATTGGCAATGCCATAGTGGATGGTAAGGAAGTTATGCAGTCATTAACAACGGTAACTTTTGAAGAAACTGATGGCAAAACACATATGACTGTTCATATTCAAGTTACCAAAACTACTCCGGAAGCGGCAGGTCCGCTCAGTGGTATGGAAATGGGATGGAATCAACAACTTGATAAGTTGGGAGAATTCTTAAAGAAGTAAGTTTTATTGATTTTAATCTTGAGGAGGCGCCACGAACCTAAAGGCATCGTGGCATCCCCAACTATAGTTTAAAAAATAATCAAGGAGGGGGAGGTGAGTAAATTATGGCAGATACACAAAAAATTACACCATTTTTATGGTTTGATAAAGAAGCTGAAGAGGCAGCAAAATATTATGTTTCGGTTTTCAAGAATAGTAAAATTAAGACTATTCAGAAGTACCCAGAGGCAGCAGAGTTAGTCTCAGGGATGCCTGCAGGAAGCGTGATGACAGTTGAGTTTGAAATTGAGGGGATGACATTTGTTGCTCTCAACGGTGGACCTGTTGAAGGGTTCACATTCTCTCCAGCGACATCATTTGTCGTCAACTGTGAGACTCAAGAGGAGATAGATCATTTGTGGAGTAAGTTGTCGGCAGATCCAGAGGCAGAACAATGCGGTTGGTGCAAAGATAAGTTTGGCGTTACATGGCAAATCGTTCCGGCAGCATTGAATAAATTGTTAGCTGATTCAGATCCTGAAAAAGTGAATCGAGTTACTCAATGTTTCATGCAGATGAAGAAATTTGATATCGCAGAGCTCAAAAAAGCATACGAAGGAAAGTAGTTTGAATAGATTCCGGATTAAATCCGGAATGACGATAATAAAATCCGGCCGGATTTATGTATAATAAACCAATGAAAACAATCTTTCTTGCTGCGAGTATGTCGTTCTATAAAGAGCTTGTTGAGGTTGAAAAGCTGCTTGAAGAAAAAGAATTTAACGTTATTATTCCAGTTTCTGCGCAGTTGATGAAAAAGAATAATGATTTTGATGTCACGCACTATAAAGGAGTTCAAACAAGCGAGCAAAAAGGTCAGTATATTATGACCAATTTTGAAAAGATTGCACAGAGCGATGCTATTTTGGTCATCAATAATATAAAGAATGGAATAGAAGGATATATCGGTGCAAATGTTTTGATGGAGATCGGGCTCGCGTTTTATCTTAAAAAAAATATTTACATCTGGAATCCGATTGAGGAGGATGCTTCATATAAAGAGGAATTACTTGCTTTTAATGTAGTATATATCAATAATGATTTAGATAAGATTCAATAATGATATAATTTCTTACAGAAAATTTATAAAAAGTTTGTATACTAGAATTATAACTATATGGTCTACCTCAATGCATATTTAAATTTCCTCGGCAAAGGCAAAGAAGCAATGGAATTTTACAAATCGATCTTTGATGGTGAGTTAGTTGCTCAAACATACGGTGAAGCAGGGCAAGCAAAAGATGACAGTGAGAAGGATTTTCTTATGCATGGTGAACTCAAGACAGAAAATTTCACATTTTATGCAAGTGATGGCAACAAAGAACATCCAGTTACGTTCGGAAATAGTGTCCATCTATGCTTGGGTGGAGATGACGAAGAAAAATTAACAAAATGGTTCAACGCTCTCTCAGAGGGTGGAGAAGTTGACATGCCTCTTGCAAAACAATTCTGGGGAGACACGTATGGACAACTGACAGACAAATACGGAATCCACTGGATGGTCAACATCGCTGCTAAAAAATAAGATGAGAAGAATTGTAGTTACAGAATTTGTTTCCCTCGATGGCATTTTTGAAGCCCCCGGACCTGATGGCTCAGGATACAAGTATGAAGGCTGGACAATGAACTATGGAAATGACGAATTCATGAAGTTCAAATCAGAGGAACTTGAGTCAGCTGACGCACAACTCCTCGGCAGAATTACTTACCAATCATTTGCAATAGCGTGGCCCAAAATGAATGAAGATGAGTTCGGTAAGAAGTTCAATTCAATGAAAAAATATGTCGTTTCAAAGACATTGAAGAAGGCAGATGCTACATGGGAGAATTCACATATTATTAAAGGGGATATCGCCAAAGAGATTGCAAGACTCAAAGAAGAAAAGGGCGTACCTGGTAGTAATTCTTCGCGAAGCAAAGCAGGTACGGATATCATTGTCTATGGAAGTGGACAGTTGGTGAATTTTCTGCTTGGATTAGGTTTGGTTGATGAGCTTCGACTATTGGTTTACCCAGTTATTCTCGGAGAAGGGAAGAGGTTGTTTAAAGATAAATATACTAAATTAAAACTCATCGAAGAAACCACTTTCAAAACAGGCCTCATTGCTCTTCGCTACGAGCCGATACTTAAATAATGAGAAAAATATTTTTATTCATGATGGTGACACTTGATGGGTACTTTGAAGGGCCTGGACATGATCTCTCATGGCATAATGTCGATGCTGAATTTAATGATTTCGCAATTCCTCAAATGCTGGAAGCAGATACGATCCTTTTTGGAAAACGGACATATCAACTTATGGAAGAATTTTGGCCAAGTCCAGCTGGTCTTGAAGGAGATCCAGAGGTTGCGGATATTATGAATAATACGCCCAAGGTCGTTGTCTCAACGAGTTTAAAAAATATAAAAGAGACAGAGCACTGGAAAAATGTCCGCTTGATTGAACACAATGTCAAAGAAGAACTGCAAAAATTAAAAGAGCAAGATGGAAAAGATATTATCCTTCTTGGAAGTTCCACTCTCAGTGTCAGTTTACTTTCCTGGGGACTGTTGGATGAAATTCGAATTATGACAAATCCTGTTGCGATTGGTGAAGGAACGACGTTGTTCCATGGTTTGAAGAAAAAAATTAAGTTCCACCTCATGCAAGAACGGACATTCCAATCAGGAAATGTTCTGCTGACCTACCACGTTAAAAATTAATTTCGGATGACGTCTAGTTGCTGCACTTGAACTGCATTGGAGAAGAAAAAGGTGAGAATTGAGGCTGCGTTGCATTAAGAGTCTGCGCATAAGCGTATTGAGCATAGTAGGTAATTCCATTATTGAAATTGACACTTGCTGTTTGATTTGGCTGATTATTGGTATTTTGGAAAGCATTATAAACATCATTTGAACCAGATGCTGTCCCAACTTCAAGCCAATATGATTGTGCTCCTTGGACTGATGGATATGACAGTTGTCCTCCCCAAGTAGATCCTGAAAGATTGCCACAACTTGCAGTAATTGTACCACTTGGAGGACTTAGGACAATTCCAGAGTTTACTGTAAGTACAACATTGGTTCCAGGTGCTGCAATTGATTGACTTTGTGATGTTGCGATATCTTGATCAGTTCCATCAGGTTGAGTTTGTTTAAGGACAGCAACGATGTCATACCATGTCCCGGTGCTTGGACCTGTCCATTGCCATGTGGCATTGTCTTGAGGAGTGACATTGTTGACCGCGACTTGGTAATTCTGGCTATTGTATACTTTCTCAAGAATAACAATCCGAGAGTTTGCCGGGGCTACACCATTGAAATCGATGCTTCCTGAGATCATGGTTGGAGTTGGGACTGGTGTTGGAGCTGCTGTTGCAAGAGGTGCATTTGTTGGAGTTGGTGTAGGACTTGCTGAAGGGATTGCTTTGGAATTAATGGTAAGTTGCTCGTTGAGTGCTGGAGCTGTGACATCAAGAGTAGGTGAGATACCGATTTGATTGCCTGACTTATCAAGTAAAATTCCAACAATTTCATATTGTTCACCAGCTATGGCTGATGCGTAGCTCATAAATTGACTCTCAGCTCCCGGCAAATTGGATGCAACAGTTGTATATGTTTTCTTCCCAAGAACTCGTCCCTGAACTTTGATCGTTGATCCTGCTGGAATATATCCATCAACTCTGATATCACCTGTTATCATCGCAGTTCCTGTGGGATTGGTAGTTGGAATGTTAAATATAAGTGTCTCGTCATCTGCTGGAGCTGTTACCTCAAGTGGCGCAGATGTGGCAATTACTTTATTGTTTACGACGACATCAGCTGTAAGAACATATGAATTTCCAGAGGTTATATCATCAAGGCTCCATGTCCCTTGATCAACAGCAGGGAAGTTCTGTGGATAGGTCGCGTTATCTGTGGTGGATGATGCATTTACGCGTTTAATTACAATAGATGCACCTTGCGGGATAACACCATTGATATCAAATGAGCCACTGATAAGTGTTTTTTGTATGGCGTTGGAAGAGAGTGAAGAAGATGATGGATTTTGAGGTTTTATCAGTAAGAAAACAGTTGTTGTCAGAGAGAGCGCAGCTAGAACAAGAAGAAAAATGAGAATAAAATGATGTTTTTTATGCAGAGGAGTAATCGAAGATGATGTCGGAGTGGCAGAAAATGTTTGCATAAATAACTTTATCCTGCCTTTATTTTTTATATCATAAATAAGGATAGATAACTATATACAAATCTCTTGCGTTTATTAAATGCTTGCTTTATACTACCTGTAATGAAAAATAATAAAATAGGAATGATCGTCACAATAGTTGTTGTTGTACTTCTCCTTGTGGGTGGAGCTTATTTCGTGATGAATAAATCACACATGAATTCTTCACAAGCTGGGCAGACAGCAAATCCACAATCTCAATCCCAATCTCAACAAATGATAACAGGTAAGAAATCACTTGCAGATTTCTTTTCAATGAAAGGTACTCTCAAATGCACTTTCTCAAACAAAACAGATAACAGTGGAACAGGCACTGTCTATATTGGAGCAGGCAAGATGCGAGGGGATTTTCAATCTGCAGCCAAGGGCACAACAGCACAAACTCATATGATCAATGATGGTACATATGTCTATATTTGGACTGAGGGACAAAAAAATGGCTATAAAATGTCACTTGATGCAGTAAAAGGAACGGCCACACAAATGAAAGGAAATGGAACATCTTCAACTACCAAACCTCAAGGAATGGATATGAATCAACAATCAAATTATTCTTGCGGACCTTGGGTAGTTAATGGATCAGCATTTAAAGTCCCAGCAGACATCACCTTTGTTGATTATTCAACAATGATGCAAGGTGGGACAAGTGGGACATCCACTCATCAAGGCGCGGCATCAAAAGCAGGAAGCAGTGAGGTCTGTTCGCGATGCAATACACTTCCTTCAGCAAAAGCACAACAACAATGCAAAGCTATACTTAAATGCTAGTCCTATCTGCCTCTTGTAAATTTTTTAGGTTAGCAGTACAATGAATATTAGTTCTATGAATAACAAATTCGCACAACTTATTGTCATCCTTATTACCCACTGAAGCGGGTTTTATTGGCCAACAATAAAGACACCCGCCAACCAGGCGGGTTTTTTTGTGTTCATTGAATTTTAGTTAAATTAGAAGTACACAATGCAGATCTTGCCGATACGAAGTCCCCTTTAGTGGGGCGAAGTGAGGCTTAGATATGCAAAACGCACCGAGCGAATGCGAAGGGGCGGAGACCTTTTTAATTATGAAAAAAATAACAGGATCACAAGCAGTTATGGAATCTCTTTTACATGAGGGAGTTGATGTCATTTTTGGTTATCCGGGTGGCGCGATTATGCCTGTATATGACGCATTGTATGATTACCGCGATAAAATTCGTCATATTCTGGTTCGTCATGAACAAGCAGCTGGGCACGCAGCGGAGGGATATGCTCGAATGACAGGACGTCCTGGAGTTGCACTTGTAACCTCTGGACCAGGCGCTACCAATCTTGTCACAGCAATAACTGACGCAATGCTTGATAGTGTCCCGATGGTTTGTATAACAGGACAGGTTACATCAACACTTCTTGGAACAGATGCATTTCAAGAGGCAGATGTGATTGGTATTACTACACCAGTTACGAAATGGAATTATCAGATAACCAACGCCTCAGAAATTCCTGAAGTTTTTGCAAAAGCCTTTCATATCGCTGGAACGGGAAGACCAGGTCCAGTACTTATCGATATTACAAAAGATGCACAAAGCGATATGATAAATTTTTCCTACAAGAAAATTATACAAATTACAGGCTATCAACCCAACACAACTCCTAATGAAAAACAGTTGGCAACTGCAGCAGATCTATTAAATAAAGCGAAACAACCTTTCATGCTTATCGGTCATGGTGTTCTTATTGCCAAAGCAGAGAAGGAAGCAATGCAACTTGCAGAAAAAGCACAAATTCCAATCGGCTCAACGCTTCATGGATTGTCAGGAGTGCCGTTTGATCATCCGATGTATGTAGGGATGCTTGGTATGCATGGAAATTATGGACCCAATGTCCTCACCAATCAGGCAGATGTAATTCTTGCAATTGGGATGAGATTTGATGATCGAGTAACTGGGAGGCTTGCTGATTATGCCAAACAAGCAAAAATAATTCATATTGATATCGATCCTGCAGAACTTAATAAAAATGTCCCCGCATATGTGCCAATTGTTGCTGATGCAAAAAGCGCACTTGAAAAATTACTCCCAAAAGTTAAAAAGAATTCTCATAAAGAATGGCTTGCCAAATTTAAAACATTTGAAAAAGAAGAATTTGAAAAAGTAAAAAAGCATGAAATACATCCTGCATCAGGAGAAATTAAAATGGCTGAAGTTGTCCATATGCTTTCAGAAAAAACAAAGGGTGAAGCGGTTGTTGTCGCTGATGTAGGTCAACATCAAATGATTGCAGCAAGATATTATCAAGCCAAAAGAACTGATAGTTATCTTACATCCGGAGGTTTAGGGACGATGGGATTTGCACTGCCTGCTGCAATTGGTGCAAAAGTTGCAAAGCCAAAAAGACAAGTTGTTGCAATAATTGGTGATGGAAGTTTTCAAATGAATATTCAAGAGCTCGCGACACTTGCTCAAGACAATATCCCAGTGAAAGCAATAATTCTTAACAATAATTTTTTGGGAATGGTAAGACAATGGCAACAGTTATTTTTCGATAAAAGATACTCATTTGTAGAATTAAAAAATCCTGATTTTGTTGCAGTTGCCAAAGGATTTTTCGTTGATGCAAAAAAAGTTGGCGAGCGGAAAGATTTAAGCCGTGCGCTTGATGAGATGCTTGCGTCTGACAAGCCTTATATACTGGAAATTAAAGTTGAAAGAGAAGATAACATTTTTCCAATGGTCCCAACTGGCGCATCAGTTGAGGAAATACGATTGGAGTAAATTGTAAATATATGGAAGAAGAAAAATTGTATACTATTATAATATTTACGGAGAATAAGCCAGGTGTTTTGTATCGGATAGCAGATGCATTTCTCAAAAGAAAAATTAATATCGAAAGTCTAACTGTCTCTGAGATCGAAGCGCAAGGGATGTCGCGATTTACCGTTAGAGTAAAAGGTACTAAATTGGCAATTGAAAAAATTTCCAAGCAACTGTACAAAATTATTGAAGTCGTAAAGGTCTTGGAGAAGACAGATGAAGAGTTAGTTTATAAAGAAATTGCACTTTTTAAAGTTTCAACAGCTGATCCACAAAAAAGAAGAAGCGTTGAAGATCTTGCTCGTCTGGCAAAAGCTGAAATTATACGAGTTGATAAAGAGTTCCTTATTGTTGAAAAATCAGGAACTGAAGAAGAAATTGAATCGTTATATGTTTTACTCAAACCATTTGGAATAAAAGAATATGTGAGATCAGGAAGAATAGCGGTGTTGAAATAGGTGCTAGGTATTAGAAGTTTTAGATTTTATTAGTACCTAATACCTAGCACCTAACTGAAAGGAGGTGAATTATGGCAAAAATTAATTTTGGAGGCGTTAAAGAAGACGTCGTAACAAGAGAAGAATTTCCAATGAAAAAGGCAAAACAAGTTCTGAAAGATCAGACAATTGCTGTTATTGGTTATGGAGTACAAGGACCCGCTCAAGCACTTAATATGCGAGATAATGGGTTTAACGTTATTGTTGGACAACGTAAAAAATCTCCATCATGGAATAAAGCAGTTAAAGATGGTTGGAAACCTGGTAAAACATTGTTTGATATTGAAGAAGCTGCAGAACGAGGAACAATTATTTGTTATCTTTTATCTGATGCTGCACAAATGCAACTTTGGCCTGTTATCAAACCACATCTGACCATTGGGAAAACTTTATACTTTTCCCATGGTTTTGCAACAACATATGCTAAACAAACTGGAATTGTTCCACCAAAAGACATTGATGTAATTCTCGTCGCACCGAAAGGCTCAGGAAGAACGGTCAGAAAAATCTACCTCGAAGGACGTGGAATTAACTCAAGTTATGCAGTCTATCAAGATGCAAGTGGACATGCTGAAGATACAGTTAAAGCAATGGGAGTTGGTGTCGGATCAGGATTCTTATTCAGAACAACATTTGAAAAAGAAGTGTACAGTGATCTGACAGGAGAGCGTGGAGTTCTCATGGGAGCAATTGCAGGGCTGATGGAAGCTCAATATGAACTCTTGCGAAAAATGGGACATTCTCCATCCGAAGCATTTAACGAGACAGTCGAGGAAGCAACACAAAGTTTGATTCCTTTAATTGGTGAAAATGGTATGGATTGGATGTACGCAAATTGTTCAACAACTGCACAACGTGGAGCACTTGATTGGAAAGGAGAATTTAAGAAAGCGACAGAACCGGTGTTTAAAAAACTTTACAAGAGTGTCGAGTCTGGTCATGAAGCAGAAGTTGTTATTGAGGTAAACGGCAAAAAAGATTATCGTAAAAAATTAGAAAAAGAGCTTGATACTATGCGAAAAAGCGAAATGTGGCAAGCTGGTAAAAAAGTCCGGGAATTACGTCCCGAAAATCAAAAGTAATTTTTGTACGTCATTGCGAGGAGCCGAGGCATATCGCTCACCGACAAATCGCAATGACGTAATGTTTACATTTTTATTTAGATTTAATATTTATGAATATAACAGTACAACAAATAGATGAAGCGTTATTGAGGTCTGAAGGAGTTGTTTTGAAGACACCACTACAGTTCTCAAAACGAATGTCAGAAAAATTTGAGGCAAAAGTTTATATAAAAAGAGAAGACCTTCAAGAGGTACGGTCTTTCAAAATTCGCGGTGCTTATAATAAAATTTCATCACTCTCAGAAAGCGAAAAAAAGCAAGGAATTGTGACGGCAAGTACTGGCAATCACGCACAGGGTGTCGCGCTTAGTTGTGCCCTCCTTAAAATAAAGGGTGTCATCTTTATGCCGGTGGTGACGCCAAACCAAAAAATTGAAAAAGTAAAATATTTTGGTGGAAGATTTATTGAAATAAAATTGGTCGGCAATACGTTTGATGACGCAGTTGAAGCATCTCAAAAATATCGTGATTCTCATGATGTTTCGTATGTTCATCCATTTGATGACGAAGAGACTGTCATAGGCCAGGGGACAATTGGTAAAGAAATTTTTGAACAAATTGGTGAAGATGTTGATATTGTTGTTTCTCCAGTAGGAGGAGGCGGAATTGTCTCAGGAATAGCTGTATATCTCAAACAAAAATCTCCAAAGATTAAAGTATACGGTGCAGAAGCAGAAGGAGCTGCAAGTATGGCAAAATCTCTTAAGGAAAATAAAGTTGTGGAGCTTGGACATATGGACACATTTGTTGATGGAGCTGCAGTTAATAAAGTTGGAAAATTAACATTTGAAATTTGTAAAAAATATCTTGAGAAAGTAGTCATTGTTCCTGTTGGACGTGTCTGCAAAACAATGATTGATCTATACCAAAATGAAGGAATTATTTCAGAACCTGCAGGAGCTCTTTCCATTGCTGCTCTGAGTAGTTTGCGAGATGAGATCAAAGGAAAAACTGTCGTTTGTGTTTTAAGTGGTGGCAATAATGATTTTATGCGTTATCCTGAAATTCTTGAGAAAAGTCTTGTTTATCAAGGTCTCAAACATTATTTCCTTATTGAATTTACTCAGAAGCCAGGACAGCTTCGTAAATTTCTTGATGAAGCGCTCGGTCCAACAGATGATATTGTGAGATTTGAATATATGAAAAAAACCAATAAAGAAAAAGGTGCAGCACTTGTAGGAATTGAACTAAAAGATAAAGAAGATTTTCAACCTTTCCTCAAACGATTGCAAAAAATTGGCATGCACTATCAGATTTTATCTGAAAAGGAGATGTTGTATGAGTATATTATTTAAAAAAATTGATCACATCAATATTGTTGTGAAAGACCTTGAAAAAACTAAAAACTTTTTCGTGTCACTTGGTTTCACAATTCAACACGAAGGCTTGCTGGAAGGTAAGTGGTTGGATAATCTCACAAAATTAAAAAATGTAAAAGCAGAATATGTAGCATTGAGTCTGAACGATGGCGAAACAAATTTAGAATTACTTAAATTTAATAATCCAGAAAATCTTTCTACCTGCGATAATGATGTTATCAACAAAACAGGATTTCGTCATATGGCTTTTGAAGTGGAGAAGATTGAAGATGTAGTTGATGCTTTGAAAAAAGATAATATAGAATTTTTCTCAGAGATACAAACATATCCTGAGACAAATAAAAAATTATGTTATATGAGAGGACCTGAGGGAATTATGTTAGAATTAGCTGAATATAAGAAATAAGTTTACTATTTAGTTTCAATATATGAAAAAAGGTAAAGAAAAAAATAATAATACAGGCTGCAATTGTGGAAATTGTGCATGTGGTGAAAAAGATTTTGTATCTGAGAATCCTGGACGTGATGTTCAACGAGTAGGAACCGCAAGATATCTTCACGAAAATCCATACAATATTCATGGTGATGTTTGGGCGGTTATTGGAAATGAAGGCGATAGTCAATGTTATCTCGGCATTACTGAAAAAGTTGATGCGATTCAAAAAGCAGTTTCAAAAAAAATAAAAGAAGGGAATTTGCATGTGCGGCTAATTCCTCCATATTTCGCCGGAGGTGTTTCTGATGGACAACTTAATGGCACAGATCAGATGAGATTTTCTCTCATTGGACGCGAGATAACTCATGATGCAGTCTGTCTTCATCTGAGCGGTAGTCAAGTACGAGGATCTATCTCAGTTGTTGCTTGTGATAAGCCTCCTGTTGGCACAGTTGCTGCACTTCTTGAACACAATACTCCTGCAATTATTATGTCAGATGGATCAATTCGTCCTGGGATAGATCCAAAGACTAAGGAGCGGATTGATTTGGTGACTGGATTTCAAGTCGCAGGAGATGATGATCAGGAGGAAAAAAATCGTATTGCACTTAACGCATGTCCTGGGTGTGGAAGTTGTGGTGGTATGTTTACATACAATACAATGCAAACATTTCTTGGAGTTGTAGGGATGGAGCCACTTCATATGGTATCTCCTGCATCGCAAGACGAAAGGCGTCTGAAAGTTTTTCCTGACGAGCTCGTTAACTTTCTTTTAACACTCGTTGAAAAACAAATATCTCCGAGGGACATTGTCACAAAGAAATCGTTGAAAAATGCTATAACTGTTGCGATCTCAATGGGTGGGTCGACCAATGTCGTTCTTCATGCGCCAGAAATTGCGCGAGCTGCTGGTATTGATTTTTGGAGAGAAGTTGTGACTCAGGATGAATTCAATGATTTATCTCGCCGGGTCCCAGTTCTCGTAAATGCTCGTCCGTTTGGTGTGTATTCGATGGTAGATATTGATGATAAAGGTGGGGTTCCTGTTATTGTTAAAGAGTTGTTAGATGCTGGATTTCTTGATGGAGATTGTATGACGTGTACAGGTGAAACACTTTCAGAACAAATTAAGCGTTTGAATCCACCTCCACCTGATGGTGATGTTATTCATTCAGTCGAAAAACCATTCAAACCAACGGGAGGACTTAGGATGCTTCATGGAAATATTGCACCAAATGGTGGAGCTGTTATTAAAGTTGCTGGAGTTGAAGGTGGAATTACCGATGGGAAATTTGTAGGACGTGCAAAAATTTTCAATAGTGAGCACGCACTTCTTGATGCACTGGAGCATTTGCCAGATATGTTCCAAGATAAAGATATAGTGGTTATACGATATGTCGGTCCACGTGGTGCACCTGGGATGCCAGAGATGCTCGATCCAACATCCCGAATTACAACTCTTTGCAGGCAAAAGAAAATTACCATTGCACTTATGACAGATGCGAGATTTTCTGGTGGATCTGTGGGATTGGTTATCGGTCATGTCGGACCTGAAGCCTATTTGGGTGGACCGATTGCACTTATTGAAGATGGTGATACAATAGTCATTGATCTCAATCGTGATCGGATGGATTGCAGTGAATTAAATGATAAGAAAGTGTTACTTGCACGATTAAAAAATTGGCAGAAAGATACAAAAGAGCATGATGATGTCCATCCGTTTGTACAACCAGTTACAAATCGTTTGCTCAAAAGAATGCGTGCAACTGCCAAACCTGCACTGCAGGGCGGAGGAATGAATTGATGCAGTTTATTGTTATAGCAAAAGATTATAAAGATGCACTGCAAAGAAGATTGGGGACACGTGCAAAACATATTGAATTGGGAGATAAATTAGTGCTTGATGGAAAGGCATTGTATGGAGTAGCATTATTAGATGAGAAAGGTGAAATGAATGGATCTGTCTATGTCATGGAATTTCCAACAAGAGAAGAACTTGATGAGTGGCTTAAGACAGAACCATATGTGACAGGAAAAGTGTGGGAACATATTGAAATAATTCCTTGTCAGGTAGGACCAAGTTTTACAAAATAGTTAAAAGTGTAACATTATGAAATACGTACAAACAGAAAAAGCACCACGTGCAGTAGGACCATATTCACAGGGGGTTGTGAGTAATGGATTTATCTTTTGCTCTGGACAGATTGGACTTAATCCCAAGACCAATGAATTAGTTGAAGGAATTGATGCACAAACTCATCAAGTATTAAAAAATTTGGGTGAAGTTTTGAAATCTGAGAATTCAAATTTGGAGCATGTTGTTAAAACTACAGTTTATTTGAGTGATATTAACGATTATCCAAAAGTAAATGAAATTTATGGACAGTATTTTACAGATCATCGACCCGCCCGTGCAGCATTTGCAGTAGCAGCTCTGCCAAAAGGCGCGCTTATTGAAATAGAAGCAATTGCAGAAAGTATTTAGTTGATAAAATTATGAAAACAGGATCATTTCCATATACATTTTTTCAGGGGAAAGTAACTCCAATTGAAAAAGCAACAATATCGATCATGACCAATGGTTTCCAATATGGCACTGGATATTTTGGCGGTATTAGAGGATATTACAACAATAATACAAAAGCCCTTTCACTTTTTCGAATTGATGATCATATAAAAAGATTCTTTAATTCGGCAAATATTTTGGGTTGTGCTTTGCCATATACACAAGAACAATTAGGAGATATACTCTTTCAATTGGTTAAGAAAAATAAACCGCAGACAGATTGTTATTTCAGATTATATGCATATGTTGGCAATACAGAACTTGGACCAAATCTCGCCAATGTAACGCTGGATGTTGGTATTTATATGATCCCTCTTCAGGAATACATGCCACTTGGGAAAGGATTATCGTTACTTATCTCAAGCTGGCAAAGGATCAACGATAATGCAATCTCGACTCTCGCAAAAGCTTCAGGTGGATATATAAATTCGGCATTGGCAAGAAAAGAAGCAACCGATGGAGGATATGATGAAGCAATTATGCTTAATAAGTTTGGCAATGTTGCAGAAGGATCAGCTGAAAATTTATTTATAGTTCGCGATGGACAATTGATAACTCCTGGATTCTCTGAAGGGGTTCTTGGTGGTATTACACGAAAATCTGTCATCACAATTGCTCAGGATATGGGAATTGAAACTATAGAAAAACCTATTACACGTAGTGAGTTGTATTCGGCAGATGAAGTTTTTCTGACCGGAACAGCATGCCAAGTTGCATGGGTCGAGCAAATTGATAAAAGAAAAATCGCTGACGGGAAGATAGGCCCAATTACTAAAAAATTGCGAGAGAAATTTTTTAACATAGTTAAAGGAGAGGACGAACAGTACAGTCATTGGTGTACAAAAATAAAAGTGTGAACAGCGCATATGTTATTACAAAATTTGACCCACTAAAAACCGTCGTTGATGAATGTCCGCGAGCCGGTGAACTTCTTGCGGAATATGGTCTCCACTGCGTTAATTGTTTTGCCAATGAATATGACACCATTGAAACCGGTGCGCAAATGCATAATATGACTCAAGTTGAAGTTGATGAAATGATTGATGAAATCAATGAGCAACTTGATAAAGAATGGAGAGCGGAACAAAAGAAAGTTCAAAATCATTTATGAAAGATACACTAGAAATTAAAAATATATTTGCTGGGACAAAAGAAGGGAAGGAAATTCTTCGTGGCGTTAGTCTCACAATTAAAAAAGGAGAAATCCATGCCATCATGGGGCCAAATGGTGGCGGTAAATCAACTCTGGCACAAGTTCTTGCTGGACATCCTGATTATGTCATAACTAAAGGATCGATCAGTTTGAATAATATTGATATTACACAGACGACTCCTGATCAGAGAGCCCATCATGGATTGTTTCTTGGATTTCAGTATCCAGTCGAAATAACTGGTGTTAACTTTGGAAATTTTTTAAGAATGGCAGTCAACGATAAAAGAGAAGCACTTGCAAAAGATGGTGATTCAAAAGTTAAAAAATTATCACCAATTGCTTTTCGCAATGAACTTGAACCAATTGCTAAAGAATTGGGCTTTTCTGAAGACATCTCAAAACGATTCCTCAATCAGGGCTTCTCTGGAGGAGAAAAGAAAAAAGCAGAGATCCTTCAACTTGCGATGCTTCGTCCAGACTTTGCAATTCTTGATGAACCAGACTCAGGACTTGATGTTGACGCACTTCGTTATATCGGGAAAGCGATTGGAAATTTGGACTATCCATTTGGGCTTTTATTAATTACTCATTACCAAAGAATTTTGCATTATATCAAACCAGATTTTGTCCACATCGTTGTTAACGGGAAAATTGTCAAATCAGGGGACTCTCAACTTGCAAAAGAAACAGAAGAAAAAGGATATGAACAATATCTCAAAGTTTGAGTTTAAAATCTATGAAAGTAACAGCACAAGACATCAATACTTCTTATCAGTTCGGTTTCCATAAACCAGAAGCTCCAGTGTTTAAAACGAAAAGAGGCTTAAGTCGTGAAGTTATTGAAGCGATCTCTCATTATAAAAATGAACCAGATTGGATGAGAAATTTCAGACTGCAAGCATTCATGACATTTGAACAAAAAATGATGCCTCCATGGGGAGCTGATCTTTCAGGGATTGATTTTGATAGTATGTACTATTATATAAGTCCAACTGAAAAGAAATTTCGTGATTGGAAAGATGTTCCAAAAGATATCAAAGATACCTATGACAAGATCGGAATTCCAGAAGCTGAGAAAAAATTTCTTGCAGGAGTTGGCGCACAATATGACTCAGAAGTTATTTATCATAATTTAAAAAAACAATGGGAAGATAAAGGTGTTATCTTTGTTGATACTGACACAGCACTTAAAAAATATCCAGATCTTTTTAGACAATATTTTGGAACTATTATTCCTGCAGCTGATAATAAATTTGCAGCACTTAATTCTGCTGTTTGGTCCGGAGGAAGTTTTGTGTATGTCCCTGCAGGTGTTCGTGTAGAAATACCACTTCAGGCATATTTCAGAATTAACGCAGCCAACATGGGACAGTTTGAACGAACACTTATTATTGCTGAAGAGGGGAGTTATGTGCATTACGTGGAGGGATGCACTGCTCCAATTTATACAACAGACTCTTTGCATGCTGCGGTTGTTGAAATTATTGTTAAGAAAGGCGCACGGGTCAGATATACAACAATTCAGAATTGGTCTAACAATGTTTACAACCTAGTTACCAAAAGAATGCATGTTGATGAAGAAGGAATTGGGGAGTGGATTGATGGAAATTTGGGATCGAAAAAAACAATGAAATATCCATCAGTGTATCTTAATGGCAAAGGAGCGAAGGGAGAAGTATTATCTCTTGCGTTAGCAGGGGAAGGACAACATCAAGATGCGGGAGGAAAAGCTTTTCATTTTGCACCGTATACAACGAGTACAATTACATCAAAATCAGTAAGTCTCAATGGCGGTCGTTGTAGTTATCGTGGAATGGTAAAAATTATAAATGGGGCAAAGGGAAGTAAATCTTTTGTGAGGTGCGATGCACTTCTTCTTGATGAATTATCCCGTTCAGATACATATCCAGTTAATATCGTTAATGAGGAAGATGTGACACTTGGTCACGAAGCATCAGTGAGTAAAGTAGGTGAGCAGCAATTATTTTATCTTATGTCCCGCGGCTTATCAGAAGCACAAGCAACATCACTTATTGTTAATGGCTTTATTGAGCCAATTGTGAAAGAACTTCCACTTGAATATGCGGTTGAACTTAATCGTTTGATAAATTTATCAATGGAAGGGGCGGTTGGTTAGGTGCTAGGTTTTAGGGACTAGGTGCTAGAGAAAGTAAAATATGAATGAAATTGTTGTCAAAGAAAATGAAGAATTGGTGTTGCCAGTGTTGTGGACTGGAGAAGAAGCAGAATTAGGTTATCATATTACTCTTGCTGAGAAAGGCTCTTCAATAAAATTTCTTGGACTATTACTTGGAAATGAAAATAAAGGGTTAAAACTAAAAATTACTGTAATACACAATGCAGAAAATACTAAAAGTAATGTGATTATCAAAAGTGCGCTTCGTGATACTGCAAGTGTTTTTTTTGATGGGTTAATAAAAATTGAACATGGCGCGAAAGGAACAGATGCATGGCTTGCGGCTCACATCCTTTTACTTTCTCAAAAAGCACGAGGAATTGCCGTCCCAAATCTTGAAATTATTGAGAATGATATTAAGGCAGGACACGCAACAACTGTCGGACGCATTAATGATCTTGAATTATTTTATCTTATGTCCCGAGGTCTTTCAGAGTCACAAGCAAAAGAATTGATTGTTGAAGGATTTTTGCAAAGTGTACTAGACGAATTTCCAAAAGAATTGCAGGAGAAGGCAAAGGAGAATTATGAAACAAGACTTTCCACTATTTAAAAATAATCCTGATTTGGTTTATCTCGATTCTGCAGCTACTAGCCAAAAACCACAAGTTGTAATCGATGCAGTTTCTGGCTTTTATTCAAACTATAATTCAAACATTCATCGAGGAATTTATGATCTGAGTCAAAAAACAACAGACATGTTTGAAGAGGTCAGAAAAAAAGTTTTAACATTTATAAATGCAAAAGATTCATCAGAGATCATTTTTACAAGTGGTACAACGGAGGCAATTAATTATGTTGCATTTGGGTGGGCAAAGAAGTTTTTAAAAAAAGGAGATGTCATTATTCTCACTGAAATGGAACATCATTCCAATATTGTTCCATGGCAAAGATTGAAAGAAGAGATTGGGGTGGAATTATTTTTTCTTTCTATTGATCAAGATTTTAGATTGGATTATAAAAAGATTGAAGACTTAGATTCATCAAAAATTAAATTGCTTACTTTAACTCATGCATCAAATGCCCTGGGTGTAGTAAATCAACTTGAAGAAATCATCCCATATTTCAGAAAGTTAAATCCAAAGATTAAAGTTTTAGTAGATGCAGCTCAATCAATTCCTCATATGTCAATTGATGTGCAAAAAATGGATTGTGATTTTTTGGCATTTTCTTCTCATAAAATGCTCGGGCCATCGGGAGTCGGAGTTCTGTATGGAAAAAAAGAATTGTTGGAACAGATGAATCCGTTGATTATTGGTAGCCATATGATTCAAAGTGTCACTAAAGAAAATGTGACATGGGCAGAATTACCGGATAAATTTGAGCCGGGGACAAGAAACCTTGAAGGAGTTATTGGTTTAGGTGCTGCAATAGATTATTTGCAGACAGTAAGTTGGTACAACATACAAAAACATGAATTAGAATTGATACAATATGCACTCGATATGTTTGCATCACAAAAAAATGTAAAACTTTTTGGACCAAGAAATGCAAAAAATAGAATAGGAGTTTTTTCATTTGCTATTGGCAATGTTCATCCACATGATGTCTCCGAAATACTTAATAGATCACATATTGCAGTCAGGGCAGGACATCATTGTGCCCAACCTTTGATGGAATGTTTGGGAGTAACAGGAACAGTACGAGGATCGGTTTATTTATATAACACAAAAGAAGATATTGATGTACTTAAAAAAGGAATTGAAGAAGTAAAGAAAGTTTTCAAGATATAATATGGATCCACTTTATCGTGAAATTATTTTGGAACATTGGCAAAATCCTCAAAATGCTGGAGTGATCAATGATGCCGATTTTGATATAACTGAACATAATCCTTTATGTGGTGATAAAATTCGTTTGACTGGGAAGATTAAAAATGGAAAATTAGAAGAAATTGCTTTTGAAGGAGTTGGTTGTGCCATCTCTCAAGCATCAGCATCATTGTTTACTGAAGAAATAAAAGGGGAAAGTTTGGAATCTGCTAAAAAGATAAAGGAACAGGATGTCTTAGATTTATTGGAAATTGAATTGACTCCAGCTAGGATGAAATGTGCACTATTGATTTATAAAACGCTTCAAAAAGGGATTACAAAGCAGCAATAACTTTCTCTCCAAATTCTTTTGTTCCAAGTATATTTTTCAAATGTAGATCTTTTGTCCCATATCCTTTATTAATTGCTTTTTCAATAGCTTTATAGATTGCTTCGCTTTCACGTTTTAATCCAAAACTATACTCAAGCATCATTGCAGCCGAAAGAATTGAACCAATTGGGTTGGCGCTATTTTGTCCTGCAGCTTTTGGATATGATCCGTGAATTGGTTCATAGACGGCCGTACTCACACCTATTGATGCGGATGGCAGCATGCCTATTGATCCCGTAATAACCGATGCTTCATCAGTTAAGATATCTCCAAACATATTTTCAGTGACAATTACATCAAATTCACTCGGACGTTTTATTATTTGCATTGATGCATTATCAACGAACATATAGTTTACCGTAATATTTTTGTAGCTTTTTTCCATTTCTTGAATTGTCTCTCTCCAGAGTCGTGAAGTTTCGAGAACATTTGCTTTATCGACAACTGTTAGTTTTTTATTTCTTTTCTCTGCGAGTTTGAAAGCATATTCTGCAACTCGTTGTATCTCTTTTTTTGTGTATGTACTTGTATCAAATGCTGAAGTCCTACTTTTGTTTCTCCCTCTTTTTCCAAAATAAATTCCACCAATTAATTCTCGGATAACAACAAAATCAGTTCCTGTTATTATCTCTTCTTTAAGGGGAGAAGAGTAAAGAAGTTTTTTAAATGTAAAGATCGGTCTAACATTTGCATAAAGACCAAGATCTTTTCTCATTTTAAGAAGCCCTTGTTCAGGTCTTATTTTTGCATTCGGATTATTGTCATACTTGGGATCACCAATTGCTCCAAACAAAATTGCATCAGAATTTATACAGAGTTTGTGTGTTTTTGTTGGATAGGGATCACCAACTTTATCAATTGCGACAGATCCGATCAATCCGTTGTTGAAAACAAAAGTGTGACCAAATTTCTTCGCGATTACTTCAAGAACTTTTTTCGATTGTTCTGTAATCTCAGGACCAACTCCGTCACCAGGGAGTATAGCAATTTGTTTTTTCATAATGAAATATCAAATCTCTCTTTTAGTTTTTCTATCATAGCATCATTTATTTCTATAACACCTTTTTCTAAATGATTATCCCGAATTGTTAAAGCATTCTCTCCAGGAATCCTAAGTTTTTTATTATCTTTTGTTTTTTTAGAATGAAGTATCTCGACTAATTCTTCCGCATGCTTTTTAAATGTTTCTGTGTCGTTCAAAAGGTCAGGGGAGAATGCCATAAACAGATTGCCATGACCATTCTCTATATGGTTCCCTCCATAACTTGCTCCAGTCCAAAGACCACCAAAAATTTCAACCATCATTGCAAGTCCTGATCCTTTATATGAAGCCCCAAATGCTAGGGTTGCTTTTGCTTTTTTAGGATCTGTTGTTAATTCTCCTCGTTGATCGATCGCGACATTTTCTGGCAACGGGACATTTTCAATTTGATGTTTCATTACTGTGCCCCATGCGATAGCTGCTGTAGACATATCGAAAATAATAGGTTTTGGGTCTGCTGGGATGCCAAATCCTATTGGATTTGTCCCAAAAAGTGCCGTTTTTGAATTGAAAGGTGCAATTAATGGATATGACTGAGGGAAAATTATACAGAGTAAGTTTTCTCTTGCAATCTTTTCGCAGTAATAGGATATGGCGCCTGTGGTATTAATACTTTTTTTAGTTCCAACTATTCCTACCCCGTTTTTTTTCGCCAATTTTATAACTTCTTGCATTGCCAACGGGCCAACGAGAAATCCTGGATTACCTTTTGAATCAATAAGCGTTGAGACTTTCGTCTTATGGATATAGTGAGGTTTTTCACGTTTCCCATCGATAAATACACCAAAATTTTCTTTGAGAAGTCTTAGAAGTCCATGAGACGGTTTGCCAGAAAGTTCGCCAAAAAGGATAACATCTGTCATCAATTCCGCCTCCTCATCAGTATATTCCGTAAGAATAATTTGTTTAATAAATGTTTTTAATTTAGAAATTTTGATAAGCATACGGTTATTTAAATGATAAAGAAAAATCATTTTTTCTCTTTCTCTCAAATGTTTTAATTTCTTTTTTAAGACTTAGTAGATAATCAATATCGTCATATCCATTCATAATACAAATTTTTTTATAAGGATTGATATCAAATATTTCAGAAGTATTTTTTTCAGGAACACTAATTGTTTGTTTCTCAATATCAATAATAATTTTCGTTTTATGATCTTTTTTTATAGTTTCAAATAATAATTTCAAAAAATCTGGTGTCACTTGTATTGGGAGAAGGCTATTATTTAGTGCATTATTCTTAAAAATATCTGCAAAGAAGCTTGAGATAACAGCTTTAAATCCATAATCAGAGAGCGCCCATGCAGCATGCTCACGGCTTGATCCACAACCGAAATTATATCCAGCAACGAGAATATCACCTTTATACTTTGGATTGTTTAAGACAAAATCTAGATTTGGTTTGTCGTCTTTATTATATCTCCAATCTCTAAAAACATTAAGTCCAAATCCAACACGTGTTGTTGCTTTTAAAAACCTAGCAGGAATTATTTGATCCGTGTCAATATTTTCAATCTCGAGCGGTATTGCAGTTGATTCTATTCTGGTTACTTTTTGTTTTTTCATAAAATTTGAAATTTATATAAATTCTCTCACGTCACTTACTTTTCCAGTAATTGCGGCAGCGGCTGCAGTAATTGGACTTGCAAGAAATGTACGAGCTCCTGGACCTTGACGTCCTTGGAAATTTCGATTTGATGTAGAGACGCAATATTTACCGGCTGGAATTTTGTCTTCGTTCATTCCAAGACATGCAGAACACCCAGCACCCCGCATCTCAAATCCTGCATCTGTAAAGATCTTGTCCAAACCTTCTTTTTCAATTTCTTTGACAACAGAGACAGATCCTGGGACGACAAAAACAGTAAGCCATTTTGGTTTCTTTTTTCCTTTTACAATTTTTGCAATATTTCGATAATCTTCGATTCTCGAATTTGTACAGCTTCCCAAAAATACATAGTCGACTTTTTGACCCAACAATTTTTTACCTCCGGTTAGTCCCATATATTCGAGAGCGCTGCGAAAATTATTGCGTTGGCTTTCAGTATCCATATCTTTTTCTGTCGGGATCTTTTCAGTTATCTTCATTCCCATTGCAGGATTTGTGCCGTACGTTATCATCGGTTCGATATCTTTGGCATCAATAAAAAGTTCTTTGTCATATATTGCACCATCATCAGTTTTTAACGTTTTCCAATACGCGACAGCTTTATCCCATTCTTTTCCTTTGGGCGCAAATGGCCGACCCTTCATATATACAAATGTTGTTTCGTCCGGTGCTATCATCCCACCACGTGCACCCATCTCAATACTCATATTGCAAATTGTCATACGAGCTTCCATTGAAAGCCGCTCAATTGCAGTTCCTGAATATTCAACAAAATGTCCAGTGCCGCCAGCAGTTGAAATTTTGGAAATAATATAAAGAATAATATCTTTTGATGTGACACCTTTTCCTAATTTTCCGTCAATGCGGATATTCATTGTTTTGGGTTTATATTGCAAAATTGATTGACTTGCCATCACTTGCTCAACTTCGCTTGTCCCAATTCCAAATGCAATTGCGCCAAATGCTCCATGTGTCGACGTGTGACTATCACCACAAACAATTGTCATGCCAGGCTTCGTTATCCCAAGTTCAGGTCCAATGATATGAACAATGCCTTGATTTGGGTGTCCGAGTCCATAGAGTGTGACATCAAATTCTTCACAATTTTTCCTGAGCATCTCTACCTGCTTGCGTGACATTTCTTCTTTGATTGGTTTGTCTTGATTTTTTGTTGGAACGTTGTGATCCATTGTTGCCCATGTCCGATCAGTTCTGAAGAGTCTTATTCCTCGTTTCTTCAGTCCTGCAAATGCTTGCGGACTTGTAACTTCATGGATGAGGTGTGCGTCGATATAGAGGACTGCAGGGTAGTCTTTTTTTTGAAAGACAATATGTGAATTCCAAATTTTTTCAAAAAGTGTTTGAGGTTTCTTCATATTTAAATTATCTTATTCATTGCATCAATATATGCTTTGACCGATGCTGTAATTATATCAGTATCAGCTGCAAAGCCATAGTAACTTACTCCCTTATGACTGATTTGGATATGAACTTTTCCGAGATCATCAGTGCCGCCAGTAATTGCCTGCACCAAGTATTCTTCAAGTCTTATTTTCTTTTTTAGAATTTTGTTGATTGCTTGAAGGCTTGCATCAATCGGCCCATTGCCGCCAGATGTTGCAATCTCTTCTTTGCCATTGACCAAAAGTTTGACGGTTGCCATAGGCTGAAGTGGTGTCCCTGAAAGGACTTCGAGAAGTTCTAATTTGATTCCTTCGTCCGTACTTTTGTCTCCCATGAGAAATCGTAGATCTTCATCGTTGATATCTTTTTTCTTATCAGCCAAGTTTAGAAACTTATCATAGACAGCATCCATCTCATCAGGTTTTACCTTATATCCCAATCTCTCCAAATGATGACCAAGTGCGGATCTTCCACTGCGTGCGGTAAGAGCAAGAGATGAT
>DATIIS010000041.1:0-74708 GCA_035479415.1 Saccharimonadales bacterium (SeqCode) | reverse complement strand
ATCCATCACTTCTTGCCAAAGAACAAAACGCTAGCATCCCAACAACCAATCTATCAACAGTATGTACTCTTTCAAACTGTACACTTTCTGGATCGCTTCCTCATGGTATTTATGTAGCGACTGCGGCAAATAGCAATGTCTCCCTTAATGCATTTACAGCACCTGCAAATCAAGATTATGTCTTTCTTATCAATGGCAATCTTACTATCAATGGTCCTATCTCTGTTCCTGTCGGCTCTACCCTCATTTTCTCTATCAATGGCAATATCACAGTAAGCTCTACTGTAGGTGCAGCAACTCCTACGTCAACAACACCCAATCTTGATGGCTGGTATATCGCAGGACAGTCATTTATCCTCCCTACTGCTGGAAATTGTACTGACCTGAGACTCAACATCGCAGGCTCTGTCGTCGTCAATGCACTAGGCACAGGAGGAACACTCCAAAACAGTCGCGACCTCTGTGGAAATGACACTACTTATCCAACGATATCTTTCTTGCAGCGTCTTGATATGATTCTTAATGCACCACAATTCTTACAAGATCAGAGAATCACCTCACAAGAAGTATCACCATAAGAAATATACAAATTACTAGCAATTCTATTTTCCTTTGACAAAAACCCTTGACATGCGACTAAAAAATATGATATAAAGATGAAGCTCTCATTTGACATGAAGATACAAGGGCAAAGCCCGGTGTATCTTTTGTTGCATGTTTGAACATTCTCTGCCTACCAATACTCATAATGCCAAAGCAATTAGACGACAACAAAGACAATAAAATTACTATTCGCCAAAACTGGGGAAAGACCTACAAAGATCTGCCGAAGTTGGATCTACTTGCAATTCAAAAAGCTTCATACAAACTTTTCCAAGAAAAAGGAATTGGAGAAATTCTCCAAGAGATCTCACCTGTTGATGACTTTACAGGAAAGAACTGGAACCTTGAATTCCACGAACACAAAATCGGCAAACCTACTATCACACCTGAAATTGCACTCGTTAAAGGACTTACATACAATGCTCCATTGACAGTTGGAGTCACACTTACCAATAAAAAGACTGAAGAAAAACACGATGCAGAAGTCTTCTTGGGTGACATCCCTCAAATGACTGACCGTGGTACATTTATTGTTAATGGAATTGAGCGAGCAGTTGTTAACCAGCTTGTTAGATCAAGTGGTGTTTTCTTCACAAGTACACAGGATCTTATCACAGGAAAGACACTCTTCTCTTCAGAAATCAGACCTGTTCATGGTTCATGGCTTGAATTTGCAACAACACGATACGGAACACTTACCGTTAAAATTGATCGACGACGTAAATTCTTAGCATCCACTTTCCTTCGAGCTCTTGGTATCTCAGATAATGAAGCTATTAAAGAAAAATTCAAAGATATAGCAGGAGAACATGGCGAAACGCTTATCAACAACACACTTCAAAAAGATGAAACAACCAATGAAACAGAAGCTCTTATTGAGATCTTCCGAAAAATGCATCCAGGAGAGCCAGTTGTTCTTGATAAGGTTCGTGAATACTTTACCAATCTCTTCTTCAACAGTCGCCGATATGATCTCGGAGTTGTTGGACGATACAAGATCAACAAGAGACTTAAAGCAGTTCCAGACTTCAAACCATCAGAAGATCATGTTTTGACTGTTGATGATATTGTCGCAACTCTTGCATACCTTATGAAGCTTGAGAGTGGTCAAGGCAATACAGATGATATCGATAGTCTTTCAAATCGACGTGTACGAAGTGTTGGAGAATTGGTTGCACTTAACGCATTCCGAGTCGGAGTCTTACGTGTTGAGCGAAGTATTAAGGAAAGAATGTCACTTCTCCAGGCTGACATTCCTGTCACTGTTGGAAATCTTATCAATGCTCGTCCAATTATGGCAGCAATTAACGAATTCTTCCGTACCTCACAGCTCTCAACTATTCTTGACCAAACCAACCCACTTTCAGAAATTGACAATCTTAACCGTTTGACTGTTATGGGAACCGGTGGTATCTCACGAGAACGTGCAGCTTTCTCAATCCGTGATATTAACAGTTCACAATATGGTCGTATTGACCCAATTCGAAGTCCTGAAGGTCCAAACATCGGTCTTGTTACCTACATGGCGCTTTACTCACGAGTAAATGAATACGGTTTCTTAGAAGCACCATACAGAAAGGTTATTAAAGATGGAAAAAACGTACGAGTTTCTGATGAGATTGTCTACATAACAGCTGATGACGAACAAGACGCATATATTACTCATGCAAGTATCAATATCTCAGACGATGGAATTATCATGGATGACCGTGTCCCAGCTCGATACAGAGGTGATTTTACTGAAGTTGATCGTGAAATGATTCAATATATTGATGTTGTTCCACGACAAGTTGTCGGAACTTCAGCATCACTTATTCCTTTCATCGCTCATGACGAAGCAAACCGAGCGCTCATGGGAACTCACATGCAATGTCAGGCTGTTCCACTTGTTAATCCACAAAGTCCAATTGTTGGAACTGGTATGGAAGAAGCAATCTCAGGAGTCATGGGACGTGTGACACGTGCTCCATTTGATGGAACAATCACCTATGTTGACGCTGATAAGGTTGTTCTTACAGGTAAAAATGCAAATGATAAATTGACCTTCCCTATTGACGCTTTCGACAGAACATCAGCAGCAACAGCTTACACACAAAGAGCAATGGTAACTGAAGGACAAGTTGTTAACGAAGGAGATGTTTTAATCGATGGACCTTCAAGTGAAAACGGAGAACTCGCTCTTGGACGAAACCTTCTTATCGCATATGCATCCCTTGATGGATTGGGTTATGAAGACGCTATCGTTATCTCAGATAAGCTTGTTAAAGAAAATGTCCTTTCAAGTATTCACATTGAAAAATATGAAGCAGCAGTTGTTGAAACTAAATTAGGACCTGAAGAAACAACACGAGACATTCCAAACGTCTCAGAAGAAGATCTCGCAAATCTTGATGAGACAGGAATTGTCGTTCTTGGATCAGAAGTTGGACCTGGAGACATTCTTGTTGGAAAGATTGCACCAAAAGGCGAAACAGAATTGACAGCTGAAGAAAGACTTCTTCGAGCGATCTTTGGTGAGCAAGCACGTGAAGTTCGAGACACATCACTTCGCATGCCACACGGAGAACGCGGAACTGTTATCTCTATTCAAGTACTTGATCGAAAAGCAGGAGATGAACTTGAACCAGGAACAATGAGAAAGATTATTGTTGAAGTTGCACAATTGAGACATGTCAATGTCGGAGACAAACTTGCTGGACGACACGGTAACAAAGGAATTATCTCTCGAATCCTTCCAATTGGTGATATGCCTCACCTTGAGGATGGAACACCAATTGATATTATCATCTCACCTGTGTCAATTCTTGCTCGTATGAACTTAGGACAGATCCTTGAAGCTCATCTTGGATTTGCAGCACAGAAATTGGGAATCAAAGTTGGAGTTCCAGCATTTGAGAAAATTGATGAATCTCGAATGGTCGACTTACTAGCTCAAGCTGGCCTTCCAGTTAACGGTAAAGTGAAGCTAATTGATGGAAAAACAGGAATACCATTTGAAAATCCAGTGGTAGTTGGTATAGAATACATCATGAAGCTTATCCACATGGTTGAGGATAAGACTCACGCTCGTTCAACAGGACCATACTCACTTGTCACACAACAACCTCTTGGTGGAAAAGCACAAATGGGTGGTCAGAGACTTGGAGAAATGGAGGTTTGGGCACTGGAATCTCACCGTGCACGATATATCCTTCAAGAAATGTTGACTATTAAATCAGATGACGTTGTTGGTCGGGCAAAAGCTTTTGAAGCTATTGTTAAAGGTACTGATATTCCAACACCAAAGGTACCTGAATCATTCAAAGTTCTTATTAAGGAACTTCAATCACTTGGACTTAACGTAGTTCCAGTTGGCGCAATCATTGAAGCAGATGCAATTGAAGAAAAAGCAGAAATTGCAGCAGAAGCTATTAAAGACGAAGTCAAAGATTTGCAGGAATCACTTAACGCAGTTGAAGAAGTAGAAGAAACAGACCCAACTGATACAATTGAAAATGACGAATTAACAGCAGGCGAAGAACTCGCAACTGATGAAACTGCACAAATGGCAACTGAAGCAGATGCAGAAAATTAAAAACAAAGTATATGAATAACAAAAACAAAAACATATTAAAAGATCTTAATATTTCAGACTTCAAATCATTGAAGTTATTACTCGCTAAGAACGATGACATCATGAATTGGTCATACGGTGAAGTAACCAAACCTGAAACTATCAACTACCGAACTCTCAGACCTGAAAAAGATGGTTTATTTGATGAGAGAATTTTTGGTCCAACGAAAGACTGGGAATGTTATTGTGGAAAATACAAAAGAATCCGGTACCGAGGAATTATCTGCGACAAATGTGGAGTTGAAGTTACTCTTTCAAGAGTTCGACGTGAAAGACTTGGTCACATCAAGCTTGCATCTCCTGTCGCACATGTTTGGTTCTTTAAAGGCGCATCAAGTGCATTGTCACTGCTTCTTGATGTTCAACAAAAGAGTCTAGAATCAATCATCTACTACGCATCTTACTTACTTACCAATATAGACGAAGAAAAGAAAAAAGAAGCACTTGATGCATTCGTTCAAAATATCACCAAGCGTAAAGAAGCTCTCAAAGAGAGAATGGATGCAGAAGCTGCAAAGATTGAAAAAGACACAGAAGAGAAAAAGAAAGAAGCTGGAGCTAAAAAAGGTGAACAAAGTCAGCTTATAGCACAAGAACTTGATCTTTCAGCAAGACAAAAACTTACAAGAAATGCAGAATCACTCGAGAACGAATCAAAGAAGCTTGACGAGATCTCAGACACATTTACAAAATTATTGAAAAGTCTTCGAGTTGGAAGTGTTCTTTCTGAAGACGAATATTTCAAACTTCTTGAATATGATATCCCAATTTTCTTTACTATCAAGACTGGTTCAGAAGCACTTCTTGAAGTAGTTTCACGACTTGATATTACCAAACTTATTGCAGATCTTCGAACAGAAGCTGAAAAAGCAAGCAGTCAGAGATATCTCAAGATTGTGAAACGTCTGAGACTTCTTGAAAACATGAGAAAAGCAGATGTCACACCTACTGCTATGATCACAGATGTGTTGGCAGTTATCCCACCAGATCTTCGACCTATGGTTCAGTTATCAGGAGGACGATTTGCAACCTCAGATTTGAACGATTTGTACCGAAGAGTTATCAACCGAAATAACCGTTTGAAGCACCTTCTCTCACTTGGTGCACCTGAGATTATTTTGAGAAACGAAAAAAGAATGCTTCAAGAATCAGTTGATGCACTTATCGATTCATCACAACGAAGTAGTCAAAGTATGTCATCAACACTCAGATCACTTTCTGATATGTTGAGAGGAAAACAAGGCCGATTCCGACAAAACCTTCTCGGAAAACGTGTCGATTACTCAGGACGTAGTGTTATCGTTGTTGGACCAGAACTGAGACTCAATCAATGTGGTCTTCCAAAAGAAATGGCTCTTGAGATGTTCAAGCCTTTCATTCTTCGAGAAGTTATCGTTCGAGGTCTTGCAACCAACATTAAATCAGCAAAGCGATACATTGAGAAGAGACCACCAGAAGTCTTTGATATCCTTGAAGAAATCACAAAGAATCACCCAGTTCTTTTGAACCGTGCTCCAACGCTTCACAAACTCGGTATTCAAGCATTCTACCCTGTTCTTATTGAAGGATCAGCTATTCAATTGCACCCATGTGTATGTGCAGGCTACAACGCTGACTTTGATGGAGACCAGATGGCTGTTCATATTCCACTTTCTGCAAAAGCACAAGAAGAAGCAATCACGCTTATGATGCCAAACCACAACTTGCTCAAGCCTGCAAGTGGAGATCCTATTACTCTTCCAAACAAAGAGATGGCTCTTGGGACATACTACTTAACAACAATTGATGAATCACTTAGAAAGAGTGAAGATGATCAGCCTCACTTCAGTAACACAAATTCAGCGCTTCTTGCCTTTGATATCGGAAAAGTACGTATGCGTGAGCCAATCAAAGTAAGAATTGTTGATCACGAAGGCAATGCTGAAGTTGTTGAGACAACAGTCGGCCGGATCCGATTCAACGAGCTTCTTCCAGTTGATTTTGGTTACGTTAATGAAAGTATCAGCGCAGGTGGAATTAAAAAGATTATCACCAGATCAATGAAGAAATACGACTCAGACACAGTTGCAGCTCTTATCGATAAAATTAAAAACCTCGGGTTCGTCGGTGCGACTATCTCAGGTATTAGTGTCTCTGTCTTTGACAATGATATTGCTCCTGAGAAAAACGCAATGATTGCTGAAGGAGACAAGAAAGTTAAAGTTATTGACGAAGAGTACAAGCAAGGACTTATTACACTAACTGAGAAGAAGAGACTTTCAAATGAAGTCTGGCTTAAAGTAACCAATGAAGTCGCTGACCTCACTTGGAAAGCTATCAAACCACAAAACCCAATCAAACTTAGTATTGATTCAGGAGGAACTCGTGCAGGTCTTGAACAGATCAAACAGCTTTCAGCTCTTCGTGGACTTATCGTTGACCCTATGGGTAAGATTGTGGAACTCCCTGTTAAATCTAACTTCCGTGAAGGTCTCTCAATCTTTGAATACGTTGCATCAGCTCGTGGATCTCGAAAAGGTTTGACTGACTCAGCTCTTAAGACTGCAAACGCTGGATACTTGACTCGAAGACTCGTTGATGTAGCTCACGAAGTTATCATCAATCAAGAAGATTGTGGAACAACTCAAGGACTGACAATTCAAAGAGATGAAAAAGACCGAACTTCAGCATTTGCAGACCGATTGATGGGACGTGTTCTGTTATCTAATGCAATGGCTCCTAAATCAAAGAAGATCGTTATGAAAGCTGGAGAAGAAATTAACGAAGAAACAGTCAAACTCTTAGAAGAAAACGAAGTACAAGAAGTTGTTGTACGCTCACCTCTTCTCTGCGCACTTCCATATGGACTCTGCGCATCATGTTACGGATGGGATCTTTCAACCAAACAACGTGTTGGAATTGGTGTCCCAGTTGGAGTTATGGCTGCACAAAGTATCGGAGAACCAGGAACTCAGTTGACCATGCGTGTCCGTCACTATGGTGGAGTTGTTATGTCTGACGTGACTCAAGGTTTGCCAAGAGTTGAAGAACTCTTTGAAATGAGAACTCCAAAGAACATGGCATCTGTCAGTGAGATCACAGGTAAAGTAAAACTTGAAGAAACTGAAGAAGGATACAGAATCCAAGTTAAGAATACTAAGATCAAACCAATTGAGTCTCAAGAATACTTTGTTCCACTATCATCTACTCTTCGAGTTAAAGATGGTGAAGAGATAACAGCAGGTACACCACTTGCTGAAGGAGATCTTGATCCAAAAGAAGTTCTTAAGATCGGCGGACTCTTGATGGTCCAACATTATCTTATTACTGAAGTTCAAAGAGTATATGAATCCCAAGGTATTGGAATTAACGACAAGCACTTTGAAGTTATTATAAGAAAGATGTCTGACAAGATCATTGTTGAGAGTGTCGGTGACACGTCCCTCATCCCTGGTGACTTTGTAACCAAAGCACGATTTGAAGAGATCAATGCAGAAGTTCTTTCAGAAGGTGGAGAACCAGCAACAGGACGACAAGTTATCCTTGGTATCACCAAATCAGCTTTGTTCTCAGATAGTTGGCTCTCAGCTGCATCATTCCAAGAAACAACCAAAGTCTTGACAGAAGCAGCACTTGAAGGGCGAGTCGACAAGCTCATGGGTCTTAAGGAAAACGTTATTATTGGACGTCTTATCCCAGTCTCAGGACTTGATGGCAAGATGGAGACAGAAGAACAAAGACAAACACAAGAAAGATTATTAGAAGCAGAAGCAGCCGTTCAACCGGAAGTAGTAACAACTGCATAATAAAGTATAAAGCATTAAGAGTAAGTACTAAGTATACTGAAGAATAAAGATCTTTTTATACTTAATATTTTATACTAACCCTAGCCTCTTTATACCCATTTATGCTATAATACCAGGACAAACATATGCCAACACTTGCACAATTAGCAAAAAGAGGAAGAGCAAAAAGGATCAAAAAGACCCGATCTACTGCGCTGAAAAGGTTGTTCAATGCAAAAGATCGCTCATACACAGATGCAACTTCTCCACAAAAAAGAGGCGTTGTTACACTTGTTAAAACAATGACCCCAAAGAAACCTAACTCGGCTCTCCGTAAAGTAGCACGTGTCAAACTCTCCAACAAAATGGAAGTTACGGCATATATCCAGGGAGAGGGACACACACTTTCTGAGCACGGTATCGTCCTCGTACGTGGAGGTCGTGTTCGTGACCTTCCAGGTGTGAAGTATCACGCAGTTCGAGGTAAATTTGATCTTCTCGGCGTTGATAAAAGAAAAACATCACGAAGTATTTACGGTGCAAAAATGCCAAAAGCAGCAGCTTAATAAATCTATCATTATATGAGACACGCAAAAGTTAAAAAAAGAATAGTTAATCCAGATACATTGTACAACAATGTCTTTGTCGCCAAACTGATCAACTATATCATGAGAGACGGCAAAAAGACTGTCGCACAAGCTCAGGTATACAATGCTCTTGAAATTTTGTCACAAAAAGGTGAAGAACCACTGAAAGGTTTTGAGAAAGCAATGCAAAACATCGGACCAAAAGTTGAAGTTAAGGCACGACGTATCGGTGGTGCTAACTACCAAGTCCCTGTTGAAGTCAAACACGAGCGCCGTATGGCACTTGCGCTCAGATGGTTAATTGAAGCAGCACGAAAAAGACCAAACAAAGAATACCACACATTTGCAGAGAAGCTCGCTGCAGAGATACTAGCAGCTATCAACAACGAAGGAGAAGCAGTCAGAAAGCGCGAACTCGCACTCCGCCAAGCAGAAGCGAATAAGGCATTCTCTCACTTCCGATGGTAGATTCAATCAATTAATTTCTCACAAGTATTCCGTATTTTATTCCTTCTCTAATTTGCTCTAAAACATTCTTATCTATTGTTTTTTTCATGTCTCCTTTTGCATCATATAATACAGTAATTTCATCAACGACTCTTTTGACACGTTTTCCTCCTCTGAAAGATTCAAATACCATTTTACAAAACTTGTTAATCTCCTGCTCTTTTACTCCGAAAACCGTTTGCAAAAAGATACTTTCTTTATTACTTTTGAAAAAAGTCACTTCAGAAGCAAGCTGTAATTGAGTTGTAAGTAATTGCTTATCCGGAAATTTGAGGAGTTTTGTTGCATCTCTTTCTCTTATATCATGTTTTATAAAGAGAAGAGCATAATTACTTTTATTTTCCAACGTAATTTTACGTAATTCATGAGCAAGCATCTTTTTAATTTCGTTTCTTTTACTTACTTCTATTGTTGGTAAAAGTTCTTTTACAAACTGAACAAAAGTATCTACTTCTGAAGCATTCCCTGCTTTTTGATTAAAATATACTATTATTTGAGAAGATGCGTTTGCTGTTAAGAGCTGCATCGTGCGAGGAAAATGTTTTTCGATAAGGTCTCTTCTTATACGTGCATGCGTGAAAGAACTCATTATTTTCGGTGTTCTTTCTACTGAAAAAGTAAGTTTAGGAGCCAACAAGGAAGGTATCTTATCAGGAAAACTTAATCGTAATAGATAATAACCAATGCCAGCTATACCTAAAAACAAACTAGGATTTTCTAAAGCTTTCGCCGGAATAAATTTTATCCCAGGAAGATATTTCTTTTTTCTTTTTTTTTGTTCTAGGGCTTGTCTTGCAATATCCTCTGCATACTTAAGATAATTCTTATTGCCGAATACCAAGTAACTTTCCAGGAAAAGCTCTGCATTTCCTCCCATACCATGACATAAACTAAAGCTCTCAAGGTGAGCATCTTTAGTTTTTTTTAAAGCATTTGAGATATCTTTCTCAAACATCTTTGTTAATTCATACATACGAACTCTCGACAGTCCTATTCCCGACGCACCATGGCACCAAGTATTTTTATCTCCTTTTTCATTGAAGATTTTATAGTTTCCTTGTTTATATTCTTTTCTCAGCGACTTTTTATAGTTTGTAGGAGAAAAAGGTAAAACAAAATAAGGCCAATTCCTTATTCTTTTATCAAAATAATAATCTTCATAAGCGAACGCTTGCTTTGCAATAAAATAGAAGGAAGGATTTTTGAAATAGTGACCGAGTTCTAAAAAAACAAATCCAATACCTGAAGAGCCATGAGAAAATCCACAAAGAGGTCGAATTTGATAAGAATTTCTATCCCAATATAAACCTACCTTTGCAAATTTAGCATTTCTGACCAGTACTTCTGTATATCGATAAATATATTCAAGCAACCACTTTTTTTGTGTCCTTGCATATAAATGAACAAGTCCAAGAAGCGTGCCGGACAAACCATTAAGAAAATCATTTGGGACAGATGGATCTTGTAAAGAAATATTGCTTTTCTTTGCAAGAGATAAAGCATTAGTCAAATAGGAACTCTTTTTTGTCACTTCATAGAATCTAAGATATACAAAACTGACTCCTAGATTTCCTGTAATAAATGCATAGTAATTAGATGGATACTTTTTTTCATACCACGCAACCCAAGACATCGCCTGTTCTGCGGTTAAAAGATATTCTTGCTTATTAGTAAGGCTATATAATTCGAGGAAGAAAAGTGCAATACCGGCAACGCCATTATAAATATCGATAAATTTTTTCCTCGAAGATGGCATATCATTTATTATTCCTATTGTTAGCCACGAGATGCCATCCTTACTAGGAATTGCTGTAGCAAGAAGTTGATCTCCAATTCTTATTGCTTCCTCTAAATAAATATTTTTCATAAAGTTGAGTAAATTAGCTTGACGAGTCTAATCTTTTTATGATATAAAGTCAACATAAGTAAAGTTTATGAAACTCAAAAAAAGTAACCTTATATTTGCTTCAGATCTCCCAAATGCAAAATGGGGGAAAAGTACATTTTGTGATGGAGGAGCTTGTATAGAAGTTGCAAAAACAAACGGAAGATTTGCTGTAAGAGACTCAAAGCAGCCTGACAGTCCAGTTCTTTTATTTACGAATTCAGAATGGCATTCGTTTATATTAGGAATAAAAAATGGTGACTTTGAAGAGAATTAGTTAGAGAATCATAGTATGCCACTTAGCATAAATAATAAACAGTTAGCAAATATTCATAGGAAGAACTAAATATTTCTTGGTAGGAAATCTCTAACTAAAATTCCCCTATTATACTTGGCAACGGTAATATAACGCTACATTTTCTAATAACATTTTACAAAACCTCAAACAAAATTCGTAGCAAACGTTTTTATCTGCGCTTCTTATGATATTTTTTTGAATTTATACATATCTATATTCTACTGAATATATGCTAACTCGTTTTGATTACCCCTTTATAAACTATTGACAATGAATAAATTATACTATAATATTAGGCTTATCGTAAAAATCAGTCAAAATATGGTTACACCTCAAGATATAGCAACTGCAAAATGGAAAAAAAGTAAATTCTGTGACAACGGAGCATGTGTAGAGGTTGCACATATAAAAGGGAAATTTGCCATAAGAGATTCAAAACAATCTGACAGTCCAGTCCTTTTATTTACGAACTCAGAATGGCATTCGTTTATATTAGGAATAAAAAACGGTGATTTTGAATAGAATTAAACATCATATACTATAATTATGAGTTCGGAAACAATTACAAATAAAAGGATTTCTACAGTAAGAAGGATGCAAGATATGCCTGATCCGACACCGCAGGGGCTGGGAGAATTATCTACAAATTTAGCAATAAAATCTTTAGTGACTGCAAAACCTATAAAAATTTTTGGGAGAAGCTGCAAAACAGATTCTAAGGCCTGAAGATTTTAGAGTTTACTCTATCCCTTCATAAACTCATTTTCTTTCAACAAATATTCTGTTATAATAATTTTTTATTCCTATAAACACTCTGAGTAAAGAAGCTGTAGCAGAAAAAAAAAGAACAAGTCCGACAACGTTTCGTAAAGTAGAGACTACTATCGTCGGTCTAATTGATGGAAAAAGTGGCGGCAGCGCCAGGACACTTGATGTACAAGATCTCAGTCTTTTAGTCAACAGTTTTGTAACAAACAAAAAAGATATTCATAATAAGACAAACGGGCAAGAAACAGTATGTACTTGCCGTACGAACTGTGGTCAGGATAGCTGTGGTGGTAGCTGTAATGTTAATAGCTGTGGTGGTCGTAGCTGTCCAGGTGCTACATGTAACAAGTGGGAATACTCCTGTGGTGACTGTTAGAAGATAATAATTTATGAGTAAAGAAGCCGTAGCAGAAAAAAGAATAAGACTTACTAAGTTTCGTCCCCTCGATGCATCTGATGTCAGAGCAATAACGGCACCGACTCTTGGGAAAGACAAACATGTCTCTTCTGCTGATATAGGGGCTACCACAATAGTTGAGTTATTTAACGGAAAAAGTGGCGGCAAACAGGGGAAATTAGAACTTGGAGATCTTTCCGATTTGGTAAGTAGCTTTCAAACGAAGGTAGATGCTAAAAAAGTCACGAATGGAAACCAGCAAGCATGCGGAACAAACGATACATATTGTGGTCAAGACTCGTGCGAAGGACGGTCATGTCCTCACTGTCTATAGCAATTCAATTCTTCAGACCTCAATCACTAACGATACGTAAGTCGTATTTTATCGCCTATTAATTTAGATTAAGGGGTGGATAGAGTTCTCTTCTCTCTGTTCCTATCACTGCTGGTCCAGTATAATTAATCCCCGCTTTCATTTTTGGCTTTTCACGTCTAAAAAGGTTGCGGTTATATTTGTGAATCTCTGGGCTAACATAAGTAATTTGCTCAATATATTCTTCGCGTGAGAGATAAGAAGCTTTAGCTTTATCCAACCAACTTTTATTTAAAATAATTATTTCAGTAGTCTCTGGGTCTTCTTCCCATATCCTATTAATAGGAACTTCGAGACAATTGGGACCTTCTCTATAACTATCTCCAGAAGGAATTTGTCTATTTCCTAATTGATCTATTATGAAGCATCCCGCATTTAAGTCATTATCCGATGCAAATACTGGTATAGGTGCGACATGATCAGGTGCCCAACCGGCCCAGAACTCAAAATTACTTCTTTTCATTTTGTGACGATCTTTTGCTTTGGCATCATTTTCTCGATCACTATGCTCTAAGAGACGCCAAGAATCAGGTTCAAGTTCTCTAATAACTTCTGCAATTCTTGGCAAATTATTCATATTTCTTCCACTTACCATCGTAGTTAGCACAACTTCAATACCATGAGCTTGTGCCAATATTACTCCTTCTTCAATTGCTTTATAACTAGCATTGCGGCCACGCATATCTTTAACGCCTTCTTCATCAGCTCCATCAATAGAAATTTTAATTCTATCAACTTCCGGTTCTTCCCCATGCTTATCCAACTCACTAAAGTACCTTTTAAGCAATGAAGCATTTGTATTAATCGTTAATTTCTTTCCTTTTTCTCTCCACATCCTTCCATAACTATTTATTTCTAAAGGATCAACAAGGAGAGGCTCACCACCACAGAGCGTTACATCTTCAGCATCTGAGTCAGCGATAGCTTTAGCAACCTTCTCGCGAATCGGACGCCTCATAGCAAGCATACTCTTCCATCCAGCATCTTGTTGTGCTCTGGAACCCGCTATATCAATAGTATCAACCCAGCAAAAATCGCATGTATAATTACAAAACTCAGTTATCCACCAATCAACTTTCGGCTTTCTTGATGCCGGAAGTGTGTCAGGTACTTTCGCACCGTCAATAATGGAATAGGTATATATATCTGTGGGATCAGCAAGTTGAGCTTCTACTTCAGGTGATAACGGTTCAAAATTTGCGACAATTCCTTTTCCTTTCCTATTGAGGATTGCCTCCATACCTCTCTCCTGGAAATCAGGTAACTCAGATAATTGATGATATCCAATTCCATCATGTGCTAATGCAGGAGAATCGCTTCTATACACCCATACTGCAGTAGCTTTATCGGATATATCTAATTGTTCTTTATACTTTCTTGCATTTTCAACAACTCTTTTTACATTAGGGAGAAGCTGTCCTTCTTCTTCAAGTCGTTGTAATTCCTCTTGTGAGACCCATTCTGTTATGGTAGTAGATGTTTCCTCTAAAGGCCTCACATGTTGTGCTCCTACATGTAAATAAGCATGCATCAGAACTTCCAATACATTCCCATCTGTTCTTTTTATTAATGCAGGTCTTAAATTAATACCTGGAATTGGGAACAAATCTTCAGGGTGTGTTTCTATACCAGTCTCTTCTCTTGTAAAGCCCGCACCACTATCTTCAAGGCTTTGAAAAGGGCTTCTTTTTATTCCGGATGGAAGGCCATACATACCAGGCAAATTCCCTGAAGTTCCCGGAGGAGGATTTTTATGGCGTACAAGCAGTACTTTATCCCCTTCAAGAATAACTACTCCTGCTGCATGAAGTAGAGGTCTTGGTTCTCGTTCTCTTTGTTGTGCCGCCATAGTGAGTTATTATACCAGAAAAATAATCTTTACACCTCAATCACAACCGGAAGAACGAGGGGGCGGGTGCGCATCTTTTTATAAAGATGTTTCTCTGCAGTCTCACCTATTGTTCGTCTCACATGGAACCAATTTGTAACCTTGTCACGATGGCCTGACAGTGTCTTTTCAAGTTCTCCAGCAAGAGAATCGGTCACTTCTTTGGTATCAGTCAGATATGATCCACGAGCAATGACTTCTGGTTTGGTTGCCAGTTGCCCATCTGATTCTTTGATCTCAGCCATCACGATAAGAACTCCTTCTTTTGCCAACTGTTCGCGATCACGAATCACAAAATTCTCAAGCTCCTCTCCTGAGACCTCATCGACATAGACATGTTTGATCTCAATCTTCTTTCCAAATCTGGCACTATTTCTACCGAATAACACTTCCTGTCCATTCTCAACAAGAAAGATATCATTGCGTTTGTAACCCATTTGCTGAGCCGTTGTTCTATATGCGACCATATGACGATATGTCCCACTAATTGGGAGAAGAAATCTCGGCTGAGTCAGAGCGATAAGAAGCATGTGATCCCCTGCTGATCCATGACCTGAGACATGATACATTTGAGAGCCATGACCAGAGAACAAAATCTTGGCACCTCTTTTGGCAATTGAGTCACTCAGTGCACTCACTGATAATTCATTTCCAGGAATTGTATCTGATGAGAAAAGAACCGTATCGTTTGGATCAAGCCTCACCTCACGATGCTCGCCTTCTGCTATTCGAGTGAGTGCAGAATTTTCTTGTCCCTGACTTCCGGCAACGATAAGTAATAATTGCTTGCTTTTATATTTTTGCAATTCATTAATCTGTACTTCTGTACCATCGCGCATCTTCAGATATCCAAGTCTTTGTGCAATTTGCTTGACCTTGACGATTGATCGTCCAACAAAACAGACTTTACGCCCAGTCATTTCTGCGGCATTGATTGCCTGATTGAGACGTGTGACATTGGATGAGTATGTTGTGATAAGAAATTTGCCTGGAGAGTTTCGCATCTCGCGCTCAAAATATGTGCCCAGCATCTGTTCAGATGGTGTGAATCCATCTCTATCAGACCCGAGACAGTCAGACATAACAGAAAGAAATCCTTCTTGCGCTGCAGTGGTAATCTTAAGAAAATCAGTTCGTTTGCCATCCGCAGGAGTTAGATCAAATTTAAAATCACTTCCATGGAAAAGATTGCCGACAGGCGTCTTGATGATAATATTGGCGCTATCAAGAATTGAATGAGTTACGCGCACAAACGTTACCGTAAATGGCCCCAAATGAAGCTCATTGTCTTCCAACTGAATTGTCTGGATATCTGCTGGCAATTTATAATCCTGCAATTTTTCGTTGGCAAGAGCTGCAGTAAGGGGGGATGCATAAATTGGAAATTGTGGTAATTGAGGCAGAATAAATGGCAATCCTCCGATGTGATCCTCATGTCCATGAGTTAAGACCATCCCAACGATCTTCTTCTCACCTTTCTTGAGAACATCGACAAGGTATGAGATATCAGGAAGCAGGAGATCTACTCCAAGCATTGATTCATCAGGGAATCCAAGACCACAATCAACAATCAAGATCTCATTTTTATATTCATAGAGATACATGTTGCGGGTCACGTCTTCTAATCCGCCAAGTGCCATGAAAGAGACTGTATCTGTAGGCTGTTGCGAAGGATTTGAATTGTTCTCGTTAGGCATTTTATATAGTATAGCACACCTTATACTAGAATATTTGATATGTGAAATGAGATTTTCTTGACCGTGAAGTTTTGATTTCTTGAATTCAAGATCTCTTGATATCAAAAAATCAATTTCAAAAATCTCTCATTTCTCACTTCAAGATATCCAATCTACACTTCACTTACGAAGATTTTGACGTCCTCAGGAGTCACACGAACGCTTTTGGCTTGTCCTGACACAATCATACGTGCTGCTTTTCGACAAATCATATTAATGAGTCTCTCAAGTCCACGAATTCCAGGATCATATCCAAGTGGACGGATGATGATTTCCCAAACAGCGTCATCGATTGCCAACTGTTCGGGCTTAAGACCGATAAGCTTTTTGACCTTTGGTAAAACGAAATCTTTGGCAATTTGTGTTTTTTCTTCGTCGTTGTAGGAAGGCATTTGGATAATCTCAAGACGGTCGATAACAGCTGTTGAAATAGCTGTCGTGTTGTTGGCTGTCGCGACAAAAAGACAGTTTGAGAGATTGACTGGATAATCAATGTAGTGATCAGAGAAAGCATTGTTCTGTCCTGGATCAAGAAGCTCAATGAGAACACCCATGATATCAGCTCTTGCTGTCTCAGTCACACGGTCCAACTCATCAAAAAGAAGTACAGGATTTTTGGTCCCAGCGCGCACCATCCCTTTATAGACTTGTCCAGGCTCAGCATCAGGGAAGAAACGTGACTGTCCACGAAGAACTCGTGAATCAGCCATTCCTCCAAAAGGAATACGAACGAACTGTCTTCCCAAAGCCTCAGCAATTGACATAGCAAATGTCGTCTTTCCCGTACCTGCAAGCCCCACAAAACAAAGAATTGGTGACTGTGCAGCATAATCAGGGCCATTGTTGATAAGATTGAGCATGATGGAGGCGATATATTCGAGCATACGATTCTTAAGCATCTCAAGTCCATAATGATCTCGATCAAGGATCTCTTTTGCTTTTTTAAGATCCAAAATATCTTTACTTTTTTTATTCCAAGGAAATCCTGTAATCCAATTGATATATCGCTGCGTTGATTCGTATTCCATGATATATGCAGCACTCATAAAGCCAGCTCCTGACCGAATAAGTGCAAGACGTGCGATACGATCATTAAGAATTGTGCGAAGCTCATCAGGGATGGATGCTTTCTCGACTTGCTCTCCCAATTTTCGGATCTGATCATATGATTCGCCTTTGCTATCTTTGAGGGTGGGTTGGATGATTGAAGAGCCACTTACTTGAGCAGCTGCATTGGTGGTCTGCACGCTTACTGCTTCTGCGTGTTCCTTCTCCGCAACAATTTGGTTACTTGGAAGACTCTCAATTGGCTTATCTCCATTGATTGTTGAATTATCACCATTTATGCCTCCCCCAGTTGACGGAGCAGCAGGCGCTGCCGGCTGAGCAGGAGTAGCTGCATCTGTAGGTGCGGAAGGATTATTTTGGGCAGGATCCATAGAACTATATTACATTATTTAGTAAAAAAATGAAACATTTTTATCGTTTAAATTTATTTGCATATATTTTCAAAAGTATTTGATACATAATGATCCTGTTACGTTTTTAATGTTTAATTTAGACATTAAGATGTTTGGCGCTTGATATTGTATGACAAACCTAGTATATTAGAAACATGTCAAAGACTACTTTATTGACTGAATCCAATAAAAAACCTAAAAAATATTTAAGTCAAACTGATGTCCCCGGAAGTTCCTTAAAACAAGCTTTAAGAATTGCTCAAGCAATAAATGATAACTATGGAAAAGACCCTACCAAACCACTTCGAGTTGCTCAGGCAATGAATTTACAGCCAGGATCTGGTAATTTTAGAATGCTTTGCGGCGCATCCATTGCATACGGGCTGACTGAAGGTGGTTATAATGCTCCTTTTATTACCATTACTGCTTTGGGACGTCGTATTGTTTCTCCAACTCGAGAAGGCGATGATTATGTGGCAAAAAGAGAGGCTACTTTGAGGCCAAAAATTTTAAATGAATTTTTAAATAAATATAATAATGAAAGATTACCCACAGAAGCTATTGCATACAATGTACTGGAAGAAATGGGAGTTCCTAAAGAAAAAACAAAAGCGGTCTTTGAGCTTATACTTGAGAGCGCAAATGAAGTTAATCTTTTAAAAGAAATAAATGGGAAAAAATATGTTGATTTGGATAGCACCTCACCTAAAGATGCAAAAAGTGAAAAAGATGAAGAACTCAATGAACCTGAAGATGAAGATATTAGCCTTGAAATGGAAGATGAAACTACTCGGGAACTGGCGGATAAAGAAGATTTTTCAAAACCTCGACCAAATGCAATTTTTCTTGGACACGGGAAAAATAAAAAGCCTCTTGAACAATTAATTAAAATCTTAGATGAATATAGAATACCCCATAAAGAAGCACTTGCAGAACCAAATGCCGGACGACCAATTCCAGTAAAAGTTGCTGACACTATGCATGAGTGCGGAGCCGCAATCTTAATTTTTACGGCAGATGAAAAGTTTCAGGATACTGAAGGCAATGAAGTATGGAAGCCTAGTGAAAACGTAGTACACGAGCTTGGCGCCTCATCAATCCTATATGATAATAGAATTATTATTTTTAAAGAAGAAGGTGTTTCCCTAGCTTCAAATTTTAACAGTATTGGATATATTACCTTCGAAAAAGATAAATTAAGTGAAAAAGGAATTGAGCTATTTCGTGAATTGGTAAACTTTAAAATTGTAAGTATCACTGTTGGATAAATCTCAAAAGAGAAAACTTATTTTCTATGCCGTAATAACTATTCACTCTGTCCATGAAAATAATAACTAATCTTATAAAATTAACACCAGTACTTTTTCTTCTTCCTTTTGCTGATTTACCTGCATATTTCGCGCTCTCTTTTTTACTTTTTGTGTTGGCATCAATAGTATTCTTACCGATTTTGATCTTTGGATTGCTAATAAAATTAATCTTTCAATTTGGCGACTATACAACAATATTATGGTTACATTCAGGTAATGATACAAAATTAATTGCAGTTATTACAATTATTGGAGTGGTATTAGCAGCATTTACAGCACTACCCGTAAGCGTTTCAATTTTTAAAAAAATAAGGAAATATTCCTGGAGCCAGCTTGAAAAGAACAATATTCATCATAGGAGGAAAGATGTTACCTCAACTAAATAAATGCAATTTTTATATAAAGTTAAACTAACCTTTATCTACTAAACTTCTTCCTGGGGCCGTATTTGCGGGGTCCGCTTCTTTTAGCTTCATTTTCGCGTCTTAATTGCTGAGACAATGGATGTGCTGAACGGTCAGATGGTGCAGAACGGTCAAAACTTGGTCTGTCATTACTGCGACTAAAGCTACCTCTATCACTACTTCGATTGAATCCTGGTCGATCATTGCGTCTCTCAAATGGTGGACGGCTGCTGCTACTACGAGAATCTCTTGAATACCCGCTACTTTGTGGACGATCAGATCTGTCAAAATTTGGTTGAGGCTCTGAGCCATCGCCTTCATCCCCACCTGGTTGATGTGGTTGGTCGTTGTCATCACCAAGAAGCATTGTCAAATTAATACGTCCTTGTGAATCTCGTTCTTCAACTTTGACTTTGACCTTATCTCCAATTGAGACAACTTCTGATGGATCTTTAACAAATCCACGACGCATCTTACTTACATGAACCATTCCTTCTCGTCCTGGAAGATATTCAACAAACGCTCCGAATGGAAGAATGCGTTTTACTTCTCCTTCAAATTCCTCACCTGGGGTTACTTCTCGTGTCATGCCACTGATCCAGTCAACTGCTTGTTTGACAGATTCAGGTGATACGCCTGTGATACTGACCATACCGTCATCATCGATATCGACATCTGCGCCAGTTGTCGCGATGATTGATTTAATATTTTTGCCTCCTGGTCCGATAACTTCACCGATCTTGTCTGTTGGGATATGGATCTGCTCGATCTTTGGTGCGTATTCACTAACCTCTTCTCGAGACTCAGGAATTGCTGCAAGCATGATCTTAAGAATTTGCATTCGAGCTGCTCGAGCACGTGCGAAGATCTCAACGATTTCTTCATCACCCAATCCATCAATCTTTACATCAAGTTGAATTGCGGTAATTCCTTTTTCAGTTCCTGCAACTTTGAAATCCATGTCTCCTGAGAAATCTTCAAGACCAATAATATCGGTAAGAAGGACTGATTTGTCACCTTCTGACATACGTCCTATTGAGATACCAGCAACTGGTGCAGTAATTGGAACTCCAGCATCCATAAGCGCAAGTGTTGAGCCACAAGTGGAGGCCATAGAACTTGAGCCATTTTGTGACAAGACTTCTGATACTACTCGAATTGTGTAAGGGAAGACTGATTGATCAGGGATAACAGCTTTGAGTGCGCGTTCGGCAAGTGCACCATGTCCAATTTCACGTCTAGAAACTGTCCCGACACGTCCTGCTTGACCAAAGGAGTATGGAAGACCTGAGTAGTGATGAATGTATCTCTTATTTACTTCACCTTCTGCTGATTCGATGAGTTGCTCCATGCGAGGTGAACCAAGTGTTGCGATACTCAGTGCTTGAGTAATGCCACGATTGAAAAGTGCTGAACCATGAGTTCGTGGAAGAACTCCAACTCGTGCACTTATCTCCCGAAGTTCATCAATCTTTCGTCCATCAACTCTTTTTTGTTTGCCGACGACATCTGCGCGGATCATCTTGAACATAACTTTTTCAAGTGCTTTGGAGAGAGATTTCTTGTCAATTTCACCTTGAGGATCTTTCATCTTCAATTCATCATAGACGCGATCAATAAGTTGTCCTGTTTCATCCCCGCCACCTTCTTTTTTGACACGGATCTCGATAAGCTCTTGGATATCTGCTTTGTAGGATTTTTCAAAAATCGCAACTGCTTCTGCAAGTACGTCATCTTGTGGTACAGGCAATTTTTCTTGTCCAGCTTTTTTGACAAGCTCTTCAATGCCTTTGATAACTTTTTGAGTCTCAGCATGTGCTTGTTTAATTGCTTCCGAAACGACGTCTTCTGCAACTTGCAGTGCGCCAGCTTCGATCATGACTGTCTTGTCTTTTCCTTGTGAGACGACCACATCAAGAACTGAGTGTTCTGCTTCACTTGCTGTAGGATTTGATAAAATCGCTGCTTTATCACCATTCTCTTCAACATATCCCATTCGGATAGCAGCAATTGGGCCACTCCATGGGATTCGAGACATTGCAAGTGCTGCTGAAACAGCATTGAGTGCCACGATATCTGGGTTGTTCTCTGCATCAACTGAAAGAACTGTTACAATAACTTGAACTTCTCTCTTGAAACTCTTTGGGAATAGTGGGCGAATTGAACGGTCAATGAGTCTTCCTGCAAGAATTGCTTCATCTGAAGGGCGACCTTCTCGTTTGACCCAGCGGCTTCCTTTGATTTTTCCACCAGCATAGAGTCTTTCGACGTATTCAACTGAAAGTGGGAAATAATCAATATCAGATCTCTCGCCTCCCTCAACAACAGTTACAAGTACCATTGTATCTCCTAGGCGTGCAAGGACAGAAGCTGTTGCTTGTGGGGCAAGTTCTCCTGTTTCAAACGTTAGTGTTTTTCCTGCAAATTCTACAGAAATAGTAGTTTTATTTTTATTCATCTAATTCTTTTCTTATGAAGATCTCTATCAGTATATCAAATTTTTCGAAGTGTGATATCCAATCTTTAATCTTTCAATCCGATTTCTTTCAAAATTTCGGAGACTCTTTTTTCATCAACTTTTTTAAGGAAGTTAATAAGTCTTCGGCGTTTTGCAATCATTGAGAGAAGTCCGCGTCTACTGTGCACATCGTGTGCGTGAGCTTTGAGATGTTCTGCAAGTCTTTGAATTCTAGTTGAAAGAAGAGCAATCTGGACTTCAGGACTTCCTGTGTCACCTTTTCCTGTTGCGAACTTATTAATAATTTCTTGTTTTTGAGTCGTTGATAACGGCATAACAGAGTATATTATATCATTTTATGAGAGACAGAACAAGTGGGAGCAAGATCGGCCTAATTAAGCACCATTTTTTATTTACGTTCTCCACTTGGCCTATGATCTCCTTCTCGTCCTCCCGAAGCTTGTAATTCTTGAGAAGCTCTTCTCTCACGAAAAATTTCTCCAACTGGTGGCAACTCTCTATATTTCTTTCTTATGAGAATAAAAAGATCTCCTAATGCAGAACCCATTGGATCCTCAATGGCACGGTTATGACCAGGATCATCGTTACCTGTCCATTGTGGCATTTTGGTTATTTTTAGACCTCACTAGATCCTTTATAAACCTTTGGAGTCAACCAATCAAGTGGTGGCTTTTCGTTTTGATCTTCAGGTTTTTCGGCTCGATCAAAATTATCAGGTCGTTGTGCGCTTGTCATCGGTTGTTGAACTGACTGAGGCTGTTGAACTGGCTGTTGTGGTCGAGGCTGTGGCTGTTGTTGCATTTGTGGCTGAGGCATAGGCTGAACATTGTTTGCAACATTATTTGATTGCATTGGTTGTTGTACTTGTGGAGCTTGCTGTTGTGGCTGTTGGAATCGTTGTGCAGATTGTGCGCCACCAGGTCGTTGTGCACCGTGTTTCATCAAAAATGCTGAGATCTCAAATGCGAGTGAACTTGTTCGTGGATCTTGAAAATTGCTTGTCGCACTCATAACACCACTAAGTAAGTTCTGTGCTGAATCTTGTTCCAACGTAAATCCAAGAGACAACATAATATCAGCGACGAGTTCACTTACAGAAGAAGCGGCAGGAGAAACCAATACAATATCTCCAAATCCACGGTTGTTTGGATCATTATCGATATTAATAATAGAAATATTTCCAAGTTTTTGTGAATCAATGACATCACCAATTTGATCAAGACTTGCTGTACCAACAACGATCAAAAGGTCGATACTTCCACTTCCACGAGTGTATCTTACATCTCTTTCATTAAATGTCAGACCTTGCTCTGAAGATTTAACAATGATATTAAGGAAATTATTTTCAAGCGTATAAGAAACTTTCTCAATTTCTCCTTCTTTGTATGGGAATGAAACGACCAAGTCTCCTGCGTCTCCGCCAAAATTTCGTTGAACTCGATCAATTCCAACCAATGAAGAAACCTCTACTATAGGGTCTGTTGGACTAGCAATACTAACTTGTTTGTTAGCGTTTCTGAGAAGTAGGTATATAGAAAGCGCGGCACCCATTTCATCAAGAGTTGGGTTTGATCCGACTGCAATACCAATACTATTGCTTTTAGCAATTGCGTCTTTAAGTCTTTGTAATATATTTTTATCCATAGTTTTGATAAAAAAAGGCCTGCGAATAGCCTATTCGCATTTAACTATGGGATAGTATCACATCTCCCACCTGAATGTCAAGTCCTCCATTAAAAACAAGTCCTGCTTCATGTCCTTTTTCTACTTTTGAAGTCGAATTTTTCCCAATTCTGAGGGAGGTAATTGTTGTCTCACCGATTACTTCATCGTCACGAAGAACTCTCAGTCTATCTCCCCGTGCGATTCTTCCATCAAGAACTGAGATACCAAAAGCAAATGTCTTCTCAAAAGGGAATTTGGCAAGAACTTTAGCGCTTCCAAAAATTTGCTCCATTTGTGACTGAAGTTTGCCTTCAAGAGCATCTTTAATCTCATCAAGAAGTTCATAGATAATTTCATAATTTCTAAGAAGTACCTTTTCAGAATAAGCAAAGGTTATGATATCAGGCTTCAGTTTGGTATTAAAACTAAGAACAATGCTGCCTGTTGATTTGGCCATCAGAATATCTGCTTCATTTACTTCTCCGGTCTTGGTATGTACAAGCTTAATTCCTTCAGGAAGAGAGTTGATAATAGCCTCAAGTGAGCCTTGTGTATCTGCGATAATAATAACTGAAATTCCTTTGTGTTCCTCTTCCCTTGCATAGTGCAGTTCTCGCTTGAGAGGCTTTTTTTCTTCTTCGATTGCTTCAACTTCTGCATTTTTGTCTGTTATCAAACTTCCTACAGATGGCACTGATGCGAACCCTAAGATCTCAACTGCTTCTCCAACTGTTACTGACTGAACAGGTTTTCCGGCTGTATTGAATAATGTCCTGACTTTGAAAATTTCTCCATCAATTTGTACATCTTCGCGGACTTTTAGAGTTCCATTCTTAATAATTGCTGTCGCTTTAGGGCCTGCTCTGACATCCAATTTAGATTCAATAACAACTGCATTGAGTGGTTTTTCGCTATTTACATCTTGTGCGTAGGTTGGTTTTTTGTGCATATCGAACATAAGAAGAATCAAATCCAAAAGTTCTTTAATATTGAGGCCTGATTTTGCCGAGACTTCAAGAATTGGGGTATCTCCACCATATTCTTCAAGCTGGATCTTCTCCTGTGAGATTTCTTGCTTTACTTTTTCAATATTTTTGGTCGGAAGATCTGCTTTGGTTACAACGACGATAAATGGTGTACCTGCAGCTTTCAGAGCTTCAATACTTTCTCGAGTTTGAGGTTTGACACTATCAACTGCTGAAACGACCAAAAGACTTAAGTCTGCAGCTTGCGCGCCACGACTTCGCATTTTGGTAAATGCCTCATGACCTGGTGTATCGATAAAGGTAATCCATCGTTCTTTGCCTTCATGAAGGATCTCAACTGAAGACGCACCGATTTTCTGTGTAATGCCGCCTTTTTCACGATCTGCGATAGAACTTTTACGGATTGTATCAAGAAGCGTTGTTTTGCCATGGTCGACATGACCGAGAACGGCTACAACTGGCGGAAATTGTTGCGTTGATTGTACTTTGGTTGCTTCGTTTTTTGACATATTTTTATTTTGATAAAATTTCTAAATAACATACTTTTAGGAATCTCTGATGTGCGAGGTGAGATTTATTTAATCTTGAAATTTTGAAGATTGGATCTCTTGAATTCAAGATTTCTAAATATCAAATAATCAAGTTCAACGGTTTCTCATTTCTCATTTCAAATTATCTCCCAAAATTTATTTAGATTTCTCCTCGTCTGTCTCTTGCTCTTCTTTTGGTTCAACGTCAGAAGTTGCTTTGACATCTTCTTCTGTTGTCTCTGTAGCTTTGGTGTCTTCTTCACTAGCAGCTTCTGATGGTTGTGCTGAATCCTCAGCTGCTCTTGAGCCAGCATCAGCAATAACTGGTTTGGCATCATCATCTGCAACTTCCTCAGCAATCTCCTCGCGAGCCTTTGCTTCTGCATTTTCTACTGCTGCAACCTCTGCGTCTTCTTCCTTTTCTGCTGCAGACTCTGCAGCCTTGGTCGGGCCACCTTCACCTTCGATTTCGATACGATATTGTGTTAATTTATATGCAAGTCGGACGTTTTGGCCATCTTTTCCAATTGCCAATGACAATTCATCTTGTGGGACAAAGACATGTGCAATTTTTTCTTTTTCATCAAGCTCTACTCTGACATTCTTTGCAGGTGAGAGTGCTTGTGCGATGTACGTCTTCGTATCATCTGACCACTGGATAATGTCAATTTTCTCAAGTCCACCAAGTTCCTGAATGATGGCCTGGACTCTGACTCCTTTTTGTCCAACACATGAGCCAACTGGATCAATTCCTGGCTGAGTTGAAAATACAGCAATTTTTGCTCTATTTCCAGGCTCTCTGACAACTGCTTTTATTTCAACACTTCCTTGTGCAACTTCAGGAACTTCACGTTTGAATAATCCCTGAACCAAGCCATTGTGAGCACGTGAGACAACAATTTCTTCACCTTTTGCGCCTTCTCTGATCTCTGAGATGTAAAAGACAAGTCGTTGATTGAGGTGATATTTCTCAACTGGGATTTGTTCACTAACAGGCATAATAGCCTCAGCTTTTCCTATATCAACAATGACATTGGGGCCTGCGAAACGAAGAACCATACCATTGATAATCGTGCCGATCTTGTCGCGGTAATCAGTAAAGATCGCTTCTTTTTCTTTCTCACGGATCTTTTGAAGAATTACTTGCTTTGCTGTTTGTGCGGCAATTCGACCAAATCCTGGAGGTGTAACGTCAGTCTCTCCTTCAAAGATCTTGGCTTCTCCGGTATTTGGGTCAAGAACTGCACGATAATTTTCAACTTCAGTTCCTGGATGATCTTTTCTGTACGCAGCAAGGATGGCGTTTTGTACTGTCTCAAGTACGACAGAAACATCAACACCCCTCTCGGTTGCGACTTGGTTAAGAGCTAATGCAAATTCACTACGTTGTATTGCTGGCATGGTCTAAGTATACCAGATATAGGCGTTTGCTTCAAGCCAAGGATGCAATGGCACAGAATAATTTGTTATACTCACATTATGAATAAGAGAAATCTTTCTATTATAATAGTGCTCATTCTTCTCTGTATTCTGAGGATAATCGCTGTACAAACATCTATAAATTCTAAGAACAACACTCCCAGCTCAAAACATGTCCGTCCGCTTCCCAAGATAGTTACTGTCAAACTCAATAAAGCAGGTTTTTCACCAAAAACAGTAATAATATCTGCTGGAAGTGCTGTAGTATGGAAAAATGTCAGCGGCTCACAAGAAACAGTTAATTCAGATAACTACCCAACCAATCAATTGCATAAGGAGCTAAACTTTGGGATATTCAACAACGGTTCATCAGTCGTCTACACCTTTACCAAACCAGGTATTTACGGCTATCACAATCAACTTCACCACGAACAACAAGGAAAAGTAATTGTGACTAAGTAGATAAAGCCAAACTGAGTATAATTTTTTTCTTTTTCAAACTAATATGTCAGATAAATTGCGTATTGTTGATTGGCAGTAAAGTTTGGTGTATCAAAAGAGCTCGGCCAGGTGCCAAACGTTGAATTCTGCCACTGACTAACTCCTGCTGTCGTATTACTCCACCCATATTGAGTTGATCCGACTGCCCAAATATCATTATTGGACACAGCAGAGACATTATAGAATTGGATTGGATCTGTTACATCACCATTGGGATTTGAATGATCGACATAGTTGGGGCTATCGACAACACTCCAATCAGCATGGGCTTGACTATGAAAAAGAGGAACACTCAAAAAGAAAGTGCAGCAGAATACAAGCAGAGCTAAGTACTTTAAGATTTTCACACGCCTACAGCTAGTATTGTCGAGTCTCAGAAAAAAAGCAAGAGGTAGGAATTTGAGGCTAGCTATACTATTATATATAGTGAGGCTAGACTATTGATGTGTGCATAGCACCTGTGCCATCGAGAGAGAAAGTGACGGTTTTGCCGCGAGTGATTTCTTTAGTCAATTTCTTCTGCGCGATAATATCCTCAATCGTATCCTGGATATACCGTCTGAGCGGACGCGCACCAAAGTCTTTGTCAAAACCTTCTTGTGCGATCTTGGCAACGACTGCATCATCGAAGTAGACTTTGATATCCTGCTTGTCCATATCCTTCTTAAGTTGTTCCAACATCAAATTCACAACCTGTGTCACCTGTTCTGAGCCGAGAGGTTTGAAAATAACGACATCATCAAAACGATTGAGAAGTTCAGGTTTGAAAATGCCTTGCGTTTGTAATTGATCAAGAAGTTGATGCTGGAACTTGCTATCAATCTTTGTCCCCTTTTCCATTTGTTCTCTTATAAACTCTGATCCAGCATTGGATGTCGCGATGATGATCGCATTGCGGAAGGAGACAGTATTGCCTTTGTTATCTGTCAAACGACCATCATCGAAGACCTGAAGGAACAGATTGTGAATTTTGGGATTGGCCTTCTCAAACTCGTCAAGAAGGATAAGTGCTGCTGGATTGTCATGCACTTTGTCTGTCAATTCTCCTCTCTCATTTCCTTCTCCAGGAGGCGCACCCAAAAGTCGCTTGAGACCATTCTCATCAGTATACTCACTCATATCGAGCCTGATCATATTTTTCTCGCCGCCATAATAAAAGTCTGCGAGAGATTTGGCTGTCTCTGTCTTACCCACACCAGTCGGGCCTAGGAAAAGAAATGAAATAGGTCTCTCGCTTGTAGACATACCAGATCTGAGCCTTCGCATCGCCTCACTAACTGCTTTGACCGCATCATCTTGTGCAATCACTCGCTCATGCAATTTGTCTTCCAAATGTAGAAGTACTTGTATCTCATTTCCGCTCGGAAGTGCAATTGCGATATGACTTGTCTCCTCAACTTTCTTAACCACATCCTCTTCAAGCACCATCTTGTGACGAGTTCGCTCATAGGCTTTTCGATCAGGCATACGCGAGACGATATTGGCCACATCTTCAAGAAGCGCAACTGCACTTCCTGGAAGTACCTCATCCTGGAAAAAGCGCTCGGATAACTCAACTGCGCTGATAATCGAGCGGTAACTCAGTATCACTGAATATTTTTTCTCAATCTTTGCAGCTTCTCCAAGAACCATTTGGATAGCATTGTCTTGTTCTGGCTCGGCAAGTGAGATGACTTCGAAGACTTCTTTGAGAGGATTTTTCTCCATGTATGTCTTGTATGCGCCCGTAGACATGGTCGCGATCATGGGCATCCCTCCACCTTTGAGATATGGAAGAAGTGCTCCTGAAAGATCAAGTCCATATGATGATGCACCCAAAATATTTTGAAAATCTGGGATATAGAGAATAACATTTTCTGCATGAGACACCTCAGCAATGACATCTTGAAGACGAGCTTCTAGATCACTTCTGTTACCTGCTCCTGCTGTGAGCGCACCAACGAGCAGTTGAAGAACTTTTTTGTAGTTGAGCCAGCCTCCCAAATTACCCTCAAAACTATGATAAGCAAGCGCTTTAACCAAATTCTCTTTGCCTGCACCGATATCACCGACGAGGAGAACATTGTTATTCTCGACTTTGGTCAGTGCTTCAAGCATCGTTCCAAATTCTTTTTCTCGACCTCCTATGAGAGGCTCATCTCTCAATGCATAATTGGTAAATTGCACAGTATACTTCTTCGTCTCTGGCGTCCAACCAGTCACAAGTGCTTCACCAACTCCCTCACCTGTGAAGTTGACTCGCCAAGGTTTGGGATTTTCTTCTTCAGGCATGGTCTGTCTCACCCAATACATGATGTTGTAGATATCTGCAGTCTTGAGTTGTTTGGCGAAGAATAATTTGGTGTCCTTCTCAATAAGAAAGAGATATGCGATAAAGACATCAAGCGTTGTTACAAATTTCCCTTTGAAAGTCTGAGCTGTTTCAAAAGCGCTATCAGCGAGGATATCTTTGGAGATATCACTAAAGACAAGTTCTTTGTTGGTAATATTGGCTTTCTCCATAATTAATTTGACCTGAGGATACTTGATAAGACGCTTGATAACTCCAGCTGTATCAGGCTCAGTCACAAATCCGTAAAGTGCTTGCATCGTAAATGAGTCATACATTGTCTCTTTTTTATTTTTTGCAACTTCTTTGGTCGGTATCACACGGCTTATTTTGTAATGGAAGAAGACCTCAATCATAACAACGATATTAAATAAGAAGACTGCAAATTTAGGCGTGCTATCATGGCTTATTTGAAAAAGAATAAGTGCAAGAAGAAGCATAAAGACAATAAGCCTGATACTTCTTACGAGTGCGGTCCGATAAAAATGATAAAACTTTACAAATACGAACATATTAAAGAAAGAGCAATGCTAGCGTTGCAAATGGAAATAAGACATACGCGATAAAGATACTTATCTCAACAAAAAGAAGAAAGATCAGTATCAACAGATCCGTAATGATAAAAAATGTCTTGACGAAAATTCCCATCGCAATTGAGAATTTGACGAGACCTGGTCGATATTCATTTTTGAGAGGTTTGAAATAGGTTCGAAGAAGAAGTGGTAGAGAAAATGAACGGAAGAATGCACTGTTAAGTGAGACAAAAAATTTAAATAACGCGACAGGGCTATCCAGGAACCAAAATCGTAAAAAAATAACAGGCAGGATAACGTAATTCATAACGAAATAACCACACACAGAGTGGCTATACATCTAGTATATGAGCTAGGATGGGAAATTACAATGAGACTTCAAACCGGGTGTCTTTTTTTGCCGAATATTGAAGCTTATCGGACTAAAACGGAAAGCGAGCATTGTGCGGGATACCTTCTCCCTCGACACGTCCCATAAAAGCGTCTAAAGCAGCTTTCACACCTTCCACTCTCGCTATTTCCTCTGGATCTCTAGGTCCAGATGTTCTCAACGCATTTCCACGAACGTTCAAGGCTTCCCGCAACTGAAAATATTGTTGTTGATCACCTGTACCGACGCCGTTATCACGCAGGATGAGAACCATACCAATACTTTCAACAACATGTTGAGGAGCAATACTTTCTAAGTCTTTACTAACTCTTTCAGAGAATCCACTCTGGAGAATTTCCTCTATTCTTGCCCCTAATACGTCAGGATCAGCTATTTCTAGCTGAGGTGCGGGTTCACCTAAATGTAAGCCAGGTGATATCATAGCTTCACGCAGAGGCGATGATGAAGCTGTAAATATTGATGGAGGCAAAGTAGGAGAACTTCCTAAAGGAATTCTCCCTGAACCTGTACCAAGATCAAGACGTATTTTTACTAACTCTTGAAGTCCTGCTCGCATTTTTTCCAAATCAGGACCACCAGGACGTTGTGGATGTTCGGACCTTCTTTCCGTCATAACGGCTATAGGATAATATAAAGGTAGGAATTTGTCAACTTTTTATCTTATTCTATTTCTTCCTGTCTACTTTGTGGGGCAATATAATTTATCGGTCGTGCACTTGCTGGAATTCCTGAAAAATTATATGCATTTTGCTGTGGTTGCATCATTGAACCATTTCCACCGACTGCAGCGCCGGTAGGGGCTGAGTCAACTCCTGATGGAGCTGGTGCTGAGAACGCAGACTGAGCTGGTGGTGGCGGTGGTGTAAAAAGACCACTATTATTTTGTTGTGGTGGAGTTGGCATGGTTGTGCCAGTTGGAGCTGGTGCACTTGGTGCTTGAGTTGATACGTCAACTTGTGGAGATGGCTGTTGTACGTTTTGAGATGGAGCTGCTGGTGCTTGATCTGCAGCAGGAGCAGCTGGTGGTGTAGCAGGTGCTGCAACAGTACCAACAAGCGCATCAATCATCATCGCAATCTCATCATTCTTTGCTTTGGCATTGTTCAACTCATCCATTATGTGATTCATCTCATCATCAGTTGTTGTCTCTTTAACTGCAAGTGCAGCTGTTGCAAGTTCATTACCTTTTTGTGAGGCTTCAGATACTTTGGTTTTAAGTTGGGCGTATTGCTCTCGTTCCTGTGAATCTTGTATCGCAACAGGATTGGAGATGAGAAGAAGTGTCTTCTTCAAATTCCTGATCGGCTCTTTCTGGATTGCTTCAGTGATCACATCCAAGATCTCTTTAGCAAGTCCGTCTCCATGACCTTTTGCTTGCTCGAGTTGACCTTTTAATTGCTCGATATCTGAATCTGATGTGATATCTGTAAGGGAAAGAATTGATGCAGCAATTGGATTTCCTTCTTTGTTGGCCTCAGTAATCTTGTCATAGACCCGAGTAAATTTGGTTTTGTCCTCAGGATCTGCAAGATACAAAGGATTGATAAGCTGCTGCATTACTTTTTTGTATTTGGTAAGAGGACTTGCTTGATGGATTGCTTCTGCTTCTTCAGTAATTTCTATATTAACTGCTGAGAGAATTTCTGTCGCGAGATCATCACCATTGGCGCTGCCAGTTCTAAGTTCTTCCATCAACTCATCAATTGCATTGGCTGGAGTATTTTCCGTCACAGCCATGATCTTGAGCGCCAAAGCATTTTGTCTCTGACTTTCTTCTTGTACTTTGTTATGCAACTGCATGAAGCGGAGCTTCTTTGCCGGCTGGATGATATCATCTGGATGAATTATCTCAAGGAGAATGTGCTGTAGCATAATAGTTGCTTGGATTTGATGTGCCACACTTGCAGCCAAATCCAATATCGCTTGGCTCATAGCGTCTCCTTTACCTTTGGCAATATCAAGTTCTTTTCGAATTGTCTGAATTTGAGCAATATCTGTTGCTGCAGTCACTTCCATGATAGATGAGGCTGTTTTGTTATTTTCAACTTTGCCTTTTTGGACCAGATCATGTACTTCCATATATCGTTGTCTATCTGTGACATTGGAAACATTTTCCGGATTGTTAAGCTGAACTAGGAATGTTCGGAATTGCTCATCAGTCATTGGCGCAACATCTGCAACACCGCCTGATTTGGTAAAGAAGAATTCATTGGTGTTATCGCTGTAATCAATAACAATTGTATCTCCTGGTACAAATTTCTTTGAGATGATTGCGAGTGCGATTGGATTTTCAATTGCAGTCTGGATAAGTCTTCGAAGAGGCCGTGCACCATAGACCGGATCGTATCCATCTTTTGCAAGCTGTGCAATTGCGTGTTCGGTAATTTGCAATGTATATCCTTGCTCTTTAAGAAGTTTGGCAGTCTTTGCGATACCGAGTCTTGCGATACCAGCCATATGTTCTGGCGCAAGAGGTTTGAAGATAACTACCTCATCAAAACGATTAAGCACCTCAGGTCGCAAGAATTTGGTTAATTCATCACGGACAATTCCTTGCAATTCCTTAAAGCTTTTTTCCATATCTTCAGAAGAGCGTTTTGCTTTTGGATCAATTTGACTCAAATGTTGCTGAATAGTTGTACTACCGATGTTGGAAGTACAGATAACAATTGTGTTCTTAAATGAGATTGTGTTACCTTTGTTATCAGTCAAACGACCATCTTCAAGAAGCTGAAGTAAGATGTTAAATACGTCCGGATGAGCTTTTTCGATTTCATCCATAAGAACAATTGAATATGGTTTTTTTCGAACTGCTTCAGTCAACTGTCCACCTTCTTCATAACCGACATATCCTGGAGGGGCACCGATCAATTTGGCAACTTCATGTTTTTCCATGTACTCGGACATATCAAGACGTGCCATGGCATCATCCCGACCAAAAAGAAGCTCAGCAAGTGTTTTGGCAAGTTCAGTTTTACCGACACCGGTCGGTCCCAGAAAAATAAATGAAGCAATTGGTCTATTTGCAGCCGCAAGTCCAATTCTTCCACGACGTACTGCTTCAGATACAGCTACAACTGCTTCTTGCTGATCAACCAATCGCTGATGGATACGATCTTCTAATTTGAGAAGCTTGGCACTCTCATCTTCTGTTAATTTGGTAATCGGGATACCAGTCCAAGCACTAACTACTTTTTCGATATCAGCCTTTTTAACGGCTGCCTCACCACTTGTTCTAGTGCCTCCAGCAATTTGAAGCTTTACTTCAGAACATGCCTCGTCAAGTAAATCAATGGCCTTATCTGGAAGGTACCTCTCACCAATATATTTCTTTGATAGCTTTACACATTCTTTGAGAGCATCATCTGGTAACGAAACATTATGAAACTTCTCGTACTTAGGTCTTATGATCTTGAGCATTTCGTATGCATTTTCCTCACTTGGTTCCTCACAAGTAACCGGCTGGAAACGTCTCTCAAATGCTTTATCTTTTTCAAAATTCTTCCGATACTCAACTGTTGTTGTCGCACCAATCAATTGGAAGTGTCCTCGAGCAAGATGAGGTTTGATGATATTGGCAGCATTCATACCTTCTTCACCTGTTCCCATCAAGGCATGAATTTCATCAATGAACAAAATAATTCTGTTGTTGGATCCGAGAACCTCATTAATCACTCCTCGCATGCGCTCTTCAAATTCTCCACGATGGCTTGCACCGGCAACAAGCGATGCCACATCAAGTTGGAAAATCCTTTTATCTTGCAATTCTTTTGGAACACTCCCTTGAACAATTTTTTGAGCGAGTCCTTCAACAATTGCTGTTTTACCAACTCCAGGCTCACCAATGATAATCGGATTATTCTTTGTTCTTCGAAGAAGCACATGAATCATACGATCAATTTCTTTGTCACGTCCAGCAATCGGATCCAATTTACCAGCTCGCGCCTCTTCTGTCAGATCAATTCCATACTTCTCAAGAACTGTTCTTTTACCATAATTGGTGTTGGCATTCTTTGAGAATTTCTCAACCATTGTCTCTTTTTTAAGGTTGTGTTTCTGAAGATATTGAGATGTTTTGTAATTAGGCGAAAAAAGAACAATCAAGACATCCTCAGGTGTGATAAAATTTGCTCCTCGCATCTTTGAATCACGATATGCCTGATCAAATACTTCTTGAGAAATTTTGGAAAGAGTTGGTTGGCCTTGATAGGTACCCATTTTCTCATCTGTTTGAATTTCTTTGGTAAGCTGACCGCCATCTGCTCCTTGATCATGAAGCATATTATAAATTTGCTCGTCATATAAAAGCCCCAGAAGAAGCTGTTCAGGCTCAATGTTTTGCTGTTTGATTCGACGTGTTTCTTCTTGTGAGCGAGTCAGTGTTTGTGCTGTTCTTGGATCAAGATGAGAAAGAGCATTCATATCAACTTGTTGACCGTTGTTGCCTCCTGTACTGTCTGGAGCACCAGTACCTTGGCTTGGAGCTTGTCCATCAGGCTGAAGAGCTGCATTGGGATCTTGAGCTGTCCCATCGGGTGATGGTGTTTGTTGATCGTTCGCATTCATTGGAGTATCTTGACCTGGAGGCGGAGTCTGAGACCCATCAGGTGATCCACCATAAGGATTGGGTGCACCTTGATCTGATGGAGGTGGTGTTGGTGTATCTTGAGGAGCTCCTCCTGGTGCGGCAGTCTGAGAAGACTGCTGGTCTGGAGCAGCTGTCATTGTATTTGTTGGCTGTCCATTAGGATCAGCCTGGTCCTTTTTCTGATTTTGATTGAAAATATTTCCAAACATAGTACCTCTTTCTATTAAATACTAATTCTTAAAAAAGAACAAGTACTTCAATACGAATCTGCCGCGTGCCTCTTATTAACTCTTTTTATCCTCATTTGGCGCTGATGCTTCTTCAGCTTTTAAGGTTTTATCATTTGCTTGAACTGTGGTTTTGGTATCAACTGTCACCTTATTTTCTTCTTCTTTCTGAAGTTCAACGAGCACATTTGTTCCAGCTGCCAATTTTGCTTTGAGATATCCAAGAATTTCGGTTGTCGAGAATCCACCAAGTAACAACATAGGCATAATATCTGAGACTCGTTTTTGTCCCTCTTGTTGTTTTATCGTATCTTTAGATTCGAGAAGTGAGATTGTCTCCTCAACGTATTTTGTATCAGCAGCTACCCAAGCACTTCTGTCACTTCCATATTCAGCTGGGACAGGAAGTGTTCTGTAATTCTCTTCCCATAGCTTTTCGACTTCATCATAATCTTCTTTTTCAGCAGGCTGTACTGTATTGTTGTCTGGAAGTTCTGTTGTTCCCAAGTCAGTCAACAGAGAAGCTGTGACAGTATCACCTTTATCTTTGGCTTCTTGAATCTTTGATTTCAGTTTATCAATTTCAGAAGCTGGTGTTGATTGTTTGGTTGCGAGAATTGCTGTTGCTAGTTGATTGCCCTCACGACTTGCTTTGGTCAATGATTCATGAAGTTCTGTAAATCGTTTCTTGTCAGCCTCAGCTTTTGCAAGTGTTGGATCCGCGATCTGTGAAAGAACTGACTTTGTTCTTTCAGATGTTTTACTTTCTGCTCTCTGTGCAGCAGTCAAAAGAAGACTTGCTGTTGGATTGCCTTTTTGTTGTTCACTAAGAAGTTTCTCCCGAACTTTCTCAAATTTCTCGCGTGTTGCAGGATCTGAGATCTTTGCAGGATCTGCGATGTTACCCAAGACACTCTTTATATTCTCAACCTCAGCCATCTTTGTTGTATCTTTTCTGATTGAATGTGATTCATACTGTGCGATATCTCGAAGCTTTGGTATCTTTACATTTACCATATTCAATATCTCATTTGAGATCTCAGGCTGTGTGTATGTCGTTGAGTTAGTGATATTTGTCGTCGAGATATTGCTCAATGGACTTTCTCCCTCATCTTCATCGGATGAAGTTGATGGAGTTACTATTTGAGCTTGTCTTACAACAGGTGCTTCCTCAGTCATAGTCGCTGCCATAGTTTTTTCTGCATGGGTCGCATGAGTTGATGAGACACTTACTTTATCTTCTTCCTCAACAGCCATCGTCTTTGAAACTTCCTTCGCAGCTTCTTGTTTGGCTTTTAAGTAATCAACAATTTCAGATTGTGAGAATCCACCAACGAGAAGGAAAGGCAGAAGGTTGGAGACTTGATCCATACCTTGTTGAACTTTGTCTTGATCAGTAGATGAAAGAAGTGCAATTGTCTCATCGATACTACCGATATCATCCTTAATCCAATCAGCACGAGTACCAGCAATTCCTTGTGGAACTTCCAAATTCTGATAGTTCTGTTTCCACATATCTTTAACTGCTTGGTAATCTTCTTTACTAACAGTTTGGACACGGTTTACTGAAGGCAAAGCTGACTGTGTTGTCTGCTTTGATATTGCTGATAGTTCTGCTGCAAGTGGCTCACCTTTCATTTTTGCATCTTGAATTTTTTGCTGCAATGCTTCAATCTCTGCAGTTGTCGTCTTTTCATTTACTTTAAGAATTGAGGATGCAAGCTGATTGCCCTGTGTACTTGCCTTCTGTAGTGTCTCATGAAGCTTGTTGACTTTCTCTTTATTAATGACATTGGATGAGGTAGAGTTTGGATTAGCAACTTCTTGTAGAACACTTTTGACATGTGTCGTAGATTGATTTTGCTGCATAACATTGTTTACAGACTGAACCACAGTACTTTCTTTGGACTGTGACAATTGCTCCCGAATCTTATCAAGCTCTTTTACTGAAGTACTATCACTAACTTGCAAAATTGAGGAAGCAAGAGAACTGTGATTCTCTCTACTTTCCTTCTGAAGTGCATCATGTAATTTGGTAAATTTCTCACGTTCGGCCGTATTGGTAATAGATGCGGGGTTGGCAATTTGATTAAGAACAGAACGTACTTGTGTATCTTCTTGAGTCTTTTGTGATGCGTTATTAATTGTAGAGATAACTGATGATGCAGTCTTATCTCCTTGTGAAGCTGCAATTTTAAGTTGATCACGTATCTTTTCAATATCTGATGTTGACGATTTCTGACTAACTGATAATAAGCTAGAAGCGAGCTGATTGTTATTTTCTTTACTTTGCTTTTGTAGAGTGTCATGAAGTTTGGAAAGCTTGTCACGACTTACAACAGATGATGTATTTGTTGAAGTTGATGCAGGATTGGCAATTTGAGAAAGTACATTTTTGATATCGCTTGTTGATGCTTTTATGTTATTTCGCGAGACACTATTTGCTGCATTCATAATTGAACTTGCAACATTATTGCCACGTTCACTATTTTGTCTAATGGTCTCACGAACTTTTTCGATCTGAGTTCTCTCAACCGTATTGGTAACAACTACTGGGTTGGCGATTCTTACAAGCTGCTCTGAGTAACGACTTACTTCTTGTTGTCGTGAGGTATCCTGAGAATTGTAAGCAATATCAAATTTAGCAATGTCTCGCATGTTTGGAATCTTTATATTTGCAGTGTTAAGAACTTGTGCATTCACAGAGGCGCTATTGATAGCTGCAGTTGGAATAAATGCAGGTTGTGTGAAGTTGGCAGTCGCAACAGATGCATTATCAATCTTGAGCTCTTTTGCGGCACCAGTTGGGCCTGGTTTGAGATCAATCGGTACAGAGAATTTCTTAGCAAACGGCAAACTGATAGCAGCACCACCTTTATCAGGAGATGGACTTGGTCCACCACCTCCACCACGGCCAGCCATATTGACAAGAGTCTTCATAACAGCTGTATCCCCAGGTGCAAAATTCTGAGCATAATCAAGAAAAATCTGAAGAAGTATCCACGGCAAAAGAATCACAATCCACAACATAATAAGTGAGACAACGTAGAGCGCAAATGTCTCAACCAAATTGACACTGTTAGTCGGTGAAACTATCTGTTTTGGTCCACCCAAAAGGATATTTACAGCAGTTGGATACTCAATTGCTGAAGCATTCCCGATATTGGGATTGTTAAAGACAAGAGGGATCTGATTACGCCAGAGATACACCAATCCATTAAGAAAAATAGCAAAAAGAGGTGCGTAAAGAAGCCATCTAAAAAATTCACCAATCCAGATCTTTCCAGTGTTACGCACAGGATAATACAAAAGGAGGATTGGGAAAATTGGAGAGACAATGATAAAGAACCACAAAATAATCTTTCGTACCAAAAGCAGAAATACCATCACGAAGTATGTAAGCGCAGTTAATTTGGTAAGTAATAACGAGATAAAGGCTGATTCCGCATACTTATCTCCAAGCAAACGCAAGCCAACGAAATTGGTATAATCCCATCCCACATACAAAAGATCTTTATCTGAGATACAATTTGGCGGACAAGGATTCTTGATGTCAGACCGCAGGAAAAATCCTTGTATCAAATCAGTAAATTGATAGAAAAACTGTAGCAATGAATAGGAAAAGACAATAAGAAGAACAACAGCTATAAATCGGGGGATAAAACGCATGATGGTCAAACTCTTACCACGTGTGATAATAATAACCATTGAAGTCACAAGGATAACAAGGAAAAGCATCGGGACAACGATATAAAGAACAATAAGTGACCAATATTTTGCGATAGGATTGTTTGAGTTGTCACATTGGCCATTATTGATTTGCTTGACACAAACCCAGTTATAATTTTGAAGCGTCCAGTCAAGAAAATCACCTGATCGACGTGCATTCTTCCCAATAAATGTTACTTCTGGATCAATAACCCAACGAGAATCGGTAGGGGTAGGGCCCGCGACTTGTCCGGGGATTTGCGCAAATGTACTTACAGGATGAATAAGAGCTGTAAATAAAAAGACCAAACCAATAATAATGGGCAGAATTTTTTTCATATTCTTCTTTAACTAAATCCAGGCACATGTAGGATATCTACAATCACTGTCTGGATAAAAACATAGCCAAAGATCGCGAGAAGCAACCCCGCAATTGCATAAAAGATATAACTTTTGCCGATATTAACACGGTAAGGATCACCACGTGATGTCATAATTGAATAGCCTCCCCAAATCAGTGCAAGTAGTGCAATTCCAGCCACAAACCCAAGGCCAACTCCATAAAATTTCTGCACAAAGCCTACAGGATCATTAGGGAAACATCCAAGATCGGTCGCAATTTCGTTGGCAGCACAGTGCATACTTTAACTGTACCAAACAACCGGAGAGAAAATCAAATAGCAATGATGAAACATTAGAACCAGCCTTTGCCTTTTTTATGATCTGAGGAATCACCTGCTTCTTCTTTCTGGAGTTCTTCAAGAAGTTCTTTTTGACGATGTGTTAATTTCTTAGGCACCTCAACTTTAATTTTTACATAGTGATCTCCTCGCCCGCCGCCACGAATCCTTTTAACACCGCGCCCGGAAAGACGTATCAATGTATTTGGTTGAGTTCCTGCTGGAATACGGATCTTAACTTCTCCATCAATTGTCTCAACCGATAACTCTTTTCCCAACGCAGCATCAGCATAGGAGATGCTTTCTTCTGTAATAATGTTGCTATCTTCACGGGCAAATTTACTGTCAGGAGTTACATCAACAACAACATCATACTTATCAAATCTGATCCGTGAACCTCGATCAACACCAGCTGGGATCTTTATTTTTTGTTTTTTGCCCTCAATCGTAACTTCTTTTTCTACTCCATGAACTGCTTCTTTAAAACTAATCGTTATCGCATATGCTGGACGTCTTGCTTGTTGTCCGAAAGGAGAAGCGCCACCAAAAAATTGCTCGAAGATATCAAAAGGATCAACTCCTCCACCAAAATCAAACCCTTGACCATTGGAAGTATAGGTATAACTAAATGGGCCTTGTTGTCCACCAAACCCTCCAAATGGACCGCCCGATCCACCAAATGGACCTTGTTGGCCTGCACCTTGTTCATATGCAGAATGACCGAATTGATCATATGCTTTCTTTTTCTCTTCATTTGAGAGAACTTCATACGCTCTGGTTACTTCTTTAAATTTCTCTTCAGCTTCTTTTGATTTGTTGCGATCTGGATGATATTGTAGTGCCAATTTACGATAAGCGCTTTTGATCTCAGATGCTGATGCATTCTTCCCAACTCCTAAAATGTCGTAATAATCTTTATTGTCTGCCATACTATATATTATATAATACTAGCTATTATAGCATTTCAAGTCATGTTCTGCTAACTATTTCCTCTCTCATTGCGGTACCTACTACGATTTATTACAATGAAGCATACGTAATGAAAAAAGTAAGCAGCAAGCCTTTCATCATAGTTAGCATTTTTTCACTTCTTTTTATTATCGCAATAGCAATTAATCTTTCTCCATTCCTTCGTGGCCCACTTCCTTATCCTCCTGATTGGAGATGGGGATATATGCCAACACCATTTTCATTAAAAACACTTCTACCTCTACCGCTTGTTGCTCTTATGATATTTCTTTTCTATGGTTATGAAAAAAAATCATGGCCTAAAAATACTGCGCTCATGCTGACCACACTTATTATTGTAGGATTTTTATTGCAGATTGCGCTCCTTGCATCAAGCCGTTCAGGCCTTAGTGTTATTATTCATCGCACCATCAATCCCTTCATTAGCGGCTACTTTACTGTTTCGCTCCACAGCCAACCGATTCCAGTCTTTCTACAGTCTTTCACAAGCAACCTTTACAAATATTCCTTATATCCTAAATTCCATCCACCAGGAGCGGTTTTACTTTTTACCTTTATTGATTGGATTGCGACCTTCGGGCATGTATTGTTCCCTCTCGTTGCCAAAATGACGCCTCATCATACAGACGTTGCTCTTATTTGGAAAGGATTAAGTGATTCACAACGGCTCAGCGCGATTATTTCAGGTTTTATTATCGCCCTTCTTTCATACATAACGATTATCCCTCTCTACTTTTCAGCAAAAGTACTGTACGGAGAAAAAACAGCCACACGATCTGCTTTCTTATTTTTATTCGTTCCAAATGTGCTTCTTTTTACTCCGCTAAATGATATCTTCCTTCCACTTTTTACCGTCTGGTCACTTTATTATGTTCTCAAAGGCATATACACTGATAAGCTGATTTATTATTTTCTTTCAGGATTGATTCTTTTTATTGGACTCACATTCAGCCTTACCTATCTGCCGCTGATTCTTTTGTTTGCACTTCTTTATTTTTTTAAGCAAATCAAAAAAATTAGTTACCACCACTTACCGTTTAAAGAAGCAGGCAGCTTTGCGATCGGGCTACTTATTCCTCCTTTTGTCCTTTTTCTTTTTTACCACCTCAATTACATTACAATGTCTCAGCAAATTATGCAGTTTCATGAAGGCGCACAGAATACGAGAAATTATTGGGTTTGGATTTTTGGCAATCTCTATGACTTTTTCCTCTTTACAGGAATTGCTGTTTCTTCTCTCTTCTTTTTTATGCTTTATGCTCTTTATAAAAAAACATATTCCACCAGAAAAAGTGAAAATAGTCTCTTTATCTCATTTTCTCTTATGCTTCTCCTTCTTGATGTGAGTGGATCGGTCAGAGCAGAGACAGGAAGAATTTGGCTGCCATTTGTTCCGTTGGTTATCTTGTCTGTTGCAAATATTGTTACAGAAAATTTCAAACTCTCTTCAAAACAATTTATGATATTCCTTCTTTTGCAGGCACTACAGGTGATTATTTTTCAGCAATTCTTGATAACAGTGTGGTGATCTATTCTACGACTTCACCTTCAACAGGTTTGTCATCTTTCTTCTCTTCAGAAGATGAGTCTTCAGTAGTACCATCTTTTTCTTCTTTTTCAATTTCTTCTTGAGATTGTGCTTGCTGTCCTTGCTGGTATGCGGCTTCACCGATCTTTTGAAGCGTATCTGAGAGTTCTTTGGTCTTAGCTTCAATATCCTCTTTACTACCACTATCCAAAGTATCCTTCAATGTTTTTATCTTTTCCTCAACGTCTGTCTTAATCTCTGCAGGCACTTTATCTCCAGCATCCTTCAATGATTTTTCAGCAGTAAAGATAAGTGCATCTGCGTGGTTGCGTGCTTCAATCTTTTCTTTCTTTTCCTCGTCTTCTTTTGCATGCATTTCAGCATCTTTGGTCATCTTTTCAACTTCTTCTTTGGAAAGTCCTGTACTCCCAGTAATCTTGATACTTTGTTCTTTACCTGAGGCTTTATCTTTAGCTTTTACGCTCACGATACCACTTGCATCGATATCAAATGTCACCTCAACCTGTGGAACTCCACGAGGGGCTGGTGGGATACCATCAAGAATAAATCGCCCAAGTGACTTGTTGTCAGCTGCCATTGGTCGCTCTCCTTGTAAGACATTAATTTCAACTTGGGTTTGATTGTCTGCAGCAGTTGAAAAGACCTGTGACTTGGAAGTTGGAATAGTTGTATTGCGCTCAATAAGTGGAGTTGAAACACCACCGAGTGTCTCAAGACCAAGTGTCAGAGGTGTCACATCCAAAAGTAACACATCCTTGACCTCGCCACCTAAGACTCCAGCTTGGACTGCTGCTCCAATTGCAACAACTTCATCAGGATTGACTGAGCGATTTGGTTCTTTGCCGAAGAATTTGCTGACAACCTCAACAATTTTTGGCATACGAGTCATTCCACCGACCAAAATAACCTCGTCAATCTCATTAACTTTCTTGCCTGCATCTTTAAGTGCTTTTTCAACTGGCTTAAGTGAATCCTGGATCAATCCATCAACAATTTGCTCCATTTTGGAACGAGTCAATGTCATTGTCAAATGAAGTGGACCGTCTTTGCCTTGTGTGATAAATGGTTGATTGATTTGTGCTTCTTGTGACGTAGAGAGCTCAATCTTTGCTTTTTCAGCTGATTCTTTCAAACGCTGTAGTGCTTGTGGATCTTTTCTTAAATCAATATTGTTTTCTTTTTGGAACTCTTCAGCAAGGTAATCAATAATTTTCTTATCAAAATCATCTCCACCAAGATGTGTATCACCATTGGTAGATTTGACCTCGTAAACACCTTCACCAAGCTCAAGAATTGAGATATCAAATGTTCCACCACCCAAGTCGTAAACTGCTATTGTGTGCGCGTTCTTCTTGTCCAAACCGTAAGCTAATGCAGCTGCAGTTGGTTCGTTGATGATTCGCAAAACTTCAAGTCCTGCGATCTCTCCTGCTTGTTTGGTTGCTTGCCTTTCACTGTCATCAAAGTATGCAGGAACAGTAATAACAGCTTGAGTAACTTTGTCACCAAGATATGCCTCTGCATCGGATTTGATCTTTTGGAGAATCATTGCACTGACTTCTTGAGGAGTGTATGTTTTTCCATCAACTTCAACTACAGCCATATCGTCCCGTCCTGCTTTAATCGTGTATGGAAGCCACTTCATGTCTTCCTTAACTGTTGGATCACTGAACTTCTTACCCATGAGTCTCTTGATAGAGAAAAGTGTTTCTTTTGCTTTGAGGACAAGCTGTCTTTTCGCCACATCACCCACAACATGTGTCTTTGGATCGACAACTGATGGAATTGTGTTACGACCTTCAGCTGAATGGATCACTTTTGGTGCTCCACCTTCCATGACGGCTACACATGAATTTGTTGTTCCTAAATCAATACCTATTATTTTTCCCATAGTTATTCCTTTCCTACTTTTACTTGCGCTGCTCGCAATAATTTATCATTCATCATAAAACCTATACGCAATTCTTCCAGAACTATTCCTTCCTCACCTGCATCTGTTGCAATTGCTTCCATTGTATTTGGATCAAATTTCTTTCCAACTGCATCAATTTTAACTGCCCCTTCAGATTTTAATACATCAAGAAATTGTTGAACAGTTACTTGGATATTTTTATCCTGTGTATGCTGTTGTGCCAACATTAGTGTATCCAAAACTGTCAAAATTCTCAAGAGCAAATCTCTATTTGCAGATCTGATCCATTCCCCTTTTTCTTCTTGGGTTCTCTTCTGTAGATTTTGATAATCTGCGAGTGCTCTTCGATATTTGTTTTCAAAGTCCCCAATTTGTTGCTTCAATTCTTCAAGCTCATCAACAACCTCACTGTCATCAGTAGCAGTTGTCTCTTCTTCAGCTTCTAATTGCTCATCATTTGGATCTTTCTGTTTTGTCATTTTTAAATTATAAACTTGTCATTCTGGCTTGTCCAGAATCTACAGAGATCCTGGATGCGCTTCGCTTACCAGGATGACGAATTACCAACCCTTGGCACTACTGTTAATCAGTTCTGCAAAATATCTAACAGTTGGAATAATTGATGTGTATCTCAGTCTTGCTGGACCAAGAACACCAATTCTTCCTCGTACATTTAGTGGTGTCGTGTACTCAGTGAAAATGAATCCATATGGTCCACGCAATCGTCCACCTAGTTCATCTTCAATCAATACATGAATATCTTCTTCGTCATTTGTATTGGCAAAGATACTTCCAAAACTATCATATTCGTCCAGTGCCTCAAGAAGAGTCTTGGTCACATCTATATCAAAGAACTCTGGCATCTCGAGAATATTTGCATATCCTGAGCAATATAACTCTCCATCATCAGTTGTTGCAACTGCAAGAGTATTGGTCTTCTCAGCGAGTGAACGTGTCGTCTCTTTGAGAAATCTCTGCATCTTTTCCCGATAATCCCAAACTTTCTCTTTAAGCGCAACTTCTTCAACAGTTGAGAGTTCTTTTTCTTTCATGAGCTCTCGAACGTAGAACTTCATCCCAGTTGCTGTCGGAATGCGTCCAGCTGAAGAATGTGGTTTTTTCAAATAGCCATAGTCTGACAATTTGACCATTTCATTTCTGATAGTCGCTGGACTAGCGCTCAAGTTATGTTTCTTTTCAATTGTTTCGGACCCTACCGGTTCGGCTGTTTCGATATATTCTTCGATAACGCTTCGAAGGATCTCCACTTGCCGCTGCGTTAAATTATGCATATGCAATAGTTCGAACTTGCTTATAATCCTTTGGGCAAATCGGATTAGCAATAATATAACATGAGTGCTAGATCTTGTCAAGAATACAAAAATGAAAAAACTTTTTTATGAAGAAACTGTCTTGCTTTTCCATCTTTTTTTTGCAATGCTAAATAGGTGAGAAAATATTATTTTATTGTTACTGCTTTTAGTTTCTTTGTTCTTCTGTTCCTATATCTTCCATCACATTCTCCTTTCAACCTGATATATGCAGCCGATACCATAATAGATGTTACCTGTGATAATCCAAATACAGCAGGCACTAATAAAAATGGCTATCACAGCGCTGATAATAAATTCCATGAATATTGCCCGAACCAAGAGATGGCATGTGTTCCAAATGCCAAAAACGAGATTAAGAGAGTGTCCAACCCATCAAGTTGTAGCGGTGCCGCTGCAAGGAATGGCTGTCCACCCCCCACCTTTACAAGATATGTAGGTGTAGAATGTCAAACAAATATAAAATGTAGCTGTAGTGCTGACAAAAAAACAATCAATTGCTCTTCAGTCACTGGAAATCAAAAACAATCATTTGCCTGCGGTACTGCTAAAGTATGTGCAACAGGACCAAACCTCAGTCATGATGTTTTTAATCAAACAGTAAAGGGAATTGATTGTCAGGAGAGCTGTAAATGTAAAACTCCTGGGAAAGCCGGTAATGGTAACAATGGATGGACATGTTTGGATAATAGTAAAAGTGGGGCTTGTACCAACAGAGAAGATGTTTGCGAAAATGACGCGAGTTCTCCAGGAGGCGTAAAATGTGTTAATAATACAACATGTACCTGTAGTGGTGATAATTCAAAATTGAATTGTATCAGTAAAGGCTCTGGAGACAATGGCTCTGATCAAAAACAAACATTTGATTGCAAAGGTGAGGGAAAAGTATGTAAAACCGGTAAAAATCTCAGTCATGATGTTTTTAATCAACAAGTACCAGGAGCAGACTGTATGCCAATTGTCCCAACAGAGGCGCCAACACTTCCTCCTCCTCCTTCTCCACCATGTCAACAATGGTCCAATGGTCAATGTGTGACTTTTGATACTGCTCTTGGTAGTTTTTCTACCAATCCACAAGGATTTATTAGAAAAATCTTTGCTGTCCTATTAAGTGTCTCAGGTGGTATCGCACTTCTTCTTATTATGAGAGCGGGATATCAGCTTATGGTTTCTCGTGGCAATCCTGAACAACTCAATCAAGGACGTGAACAACTTATCGCTGCTATTATTGGTCTTCTTTTCCTTATCTTCTCTTTTGTCTTCTTACAACTTATCGGCTATGATATTCTTCATCTCCCCGGGTTTGGCTCATGAGACATCATAAGAGACCATTATTATTATTAATTATAGGAATCCTAAGCTTGCTTGCTCTTGCAAGTCTTATTTATTTTGTCCCGCCAAATACAGGACTCAGCCTTAGCCAATTGGATTTTAATCTTCCATTCTCACTTGATAAATTCATTCAAATTCCAAGCCTCATTCTTTTCTTCACTCTCCTAATAGCATTCTTTTTTTCAATTACATCATATATATTCAAAAGTAAGGCACAGGGGATATTGGTTACAAGCTTTGTAGTCATTTATTTCATTTTCCGATTGACTCACCTCACCAATCTCTTTTTTCTTATATTACTAGTTGCGCTTTTTGTAACTCTTGAACTATTTTTGACCAACCGCAGAGACTAATTAGCCTCGCATTTACGCTCTTTATATGTTACAATTTATGAACTTATGTCAAAATTTTATATCACCAATGCAATTCCTTATGTCAACGCCAAACCACACATCGGTCATGCGCTTGAGTTTATTCAATCAGATACTGTAGCGCGTTATCACAAACTCCTTGGAGATGACGTGCGACTTCTTTGTGGAGGAGATGAAAATGCAATCAAAAATGTCCAAGCAGCAGAAAAAGCAGGCGAACCAGTTCAGGAATTCGTCGATAAAAATAATGTCCTATTTGAAAATTTAGTAAAAGCTCTCAATACAGAATTTGACATCTGGCAAAAGGGAAGTAGTCAGCAACACTTTACGTCTTCTCAAAAATTGTGGGAACTTTGTCAAAAAAATGGCGATATTTATAAAAAGAAATATAAAGGCCTCTATTGTGTCGGTTGTGAACTTTTTTACACGAGAGAAGAACTCGATGAAAAAGGAGAGTGTTATGAGCACCCAGGCAAACCACTTGAGGAAGTTGAAGAAGAAAATTATTTCTTTAAACTATCAAACTATACCGAAGCTATCCTTGAGCTCATTGAATCAAACCAACTTCAAATTGTTCCCGATTTTAGAAAAAATGAAGTACTCGCATTCCTCAAAAAAGGGCTTGAGGATATTAGTATCTCAAGAAGTAATGAACGCGCCAAAAACTGGGGAGTTCCTGTCCCTGGAGATGACTCACAGCGTATGTATGTCTGGTTTGATGCACTTAATATCTATCAAAGCGGAATAGGATTTGGCTGGGATGATAAAACATATGAGAAATGGTGGCCAGCAGACGTACAAGTAATTGGCAAAGGAATTATCCGTTTTCATGCTATTTATTGGCCAGCATTTTTACTTTCTGCCAAACTAAAACCTGCAAAAAAGATCTTTGTTCATGAGTATTTCACAGTAAACGGACAAAAGATGTCCAAAACACTTGGAAATGTTATCGATCCAATTGAAATAATTGATAAATACGGTGCAGACGCACTCAGATTTTACTGTCTCAAATATTTTTCACCATTTTCGGACGGTGATTTCTCTGAAGAAAAATTTAAAATTGCGTACAATGCTGACCTTTCAAACGGACTGGGTAATGCGGCTTCAAGAATAGCGAAGCTTGCTGAGAATTCGGGTTTTACTTTTAATAAAGAAGAGCCTGTACCATTTGAAAAAATATACTCACCAGAAGTTACAGAAGCATTTAAAGAATTTCGATTTAATAATGTGTTACAAAATATTTGGATTGGACATTTGCAAGTACTTGACCAGCATATTAATTATAATAGTCCATGGCTCATCAAAGATAATCCTGAAAAACTAAAACATGTAGTACAAGAAGAAATTGATCTGTTAAGAAAAATTGCACGACAAATTGCTCCTTTCTTACCAGAGACATCTGAAAAAATCCTTGAACAATTCAAAGGTCCGAAGATAAAAAGTGAGAAACCTTTATTCCCTCGTGTATGAGATATCAAGCTATTCTTTTTGATTTTGACGGCACTCTCGCAAATGACCTCAGTTTTTTTGCAAAAGCGTATGATTATGCACTCAAAAAATATGACATTCATTTATCCACAAAAGAAATCGCTTCTTCGTGCTTTGGCAGAACAGAAGAAGCACTTGCCGCAAAGTTTAATCTCTCTTCAGCTGAAGAATTTCGGAACTATTATTTTGAAGGTATAAGAACATTATTTGTTGATGTGCCTCTCTTCCCCGGAGTTATTGAAACCCTTGAGATGCTACAAAAAAATAATGTAAAACTGGGACTCATTAGTTTTGCCAGAAGATGGTATATCGAAATGATGCTCGAGCAGACAGGACTTAAAAAATACTTTCAAACAATCATTACAAATAATGATGTAGCCAATGCAAAACCTGACCCTGAAGCAATCTTTGCAACAATTAAGAGACTTGACGTCTCCCTAAAAGAAACCCTCTCAATTGGAGACTCCCGTGGAGATATGCTTATGGGAAAAGCTGCGGGATGCGACAATGCACTTTTTTTACCAAAAGAGAATGAGCTATTTTATAGTTTTGATGAACTACGAAAATTTAATTCAGAATACGAGTTTTCAACGTACGAAGAACTTAATAAAATACTTATATGATCGATGTCCATTGCCATCTCCAATTCAAAGCATTTGAAAATGATTATGATCAAGTAATTAAAGATGCCTTTGAAGAAGGGATCACTACTATTATAAATACAGGAACACAGATCTCTTCAAGCAAAAAGGCAGTTGAATTCGCAGAGAAGTATGAGAGACTTTTTGCAATTGTCGGGGTTCATCCACATCATGCAGATAAAATAGCAACAGATCCATATGTTGTTGAAAAAGGAGAAAACGCGTATACCATTGAGAGTAAAGGGGAGCAATCTCACAAAACGATTACTGACAATGAAGATCTCTGGCTCGAAGAACTTGAAAAACTCACCAAACATCCCAAGGTCTTGGCTATTGGTGAGATCGGTATGGATTATTTTGAATACAAATCCAACGGCATAGTTGAGCCCAAATTGCAAAAAGAAATTTTCATCAAACAAATTGAGCTTGCTCACCAAGTAGGACTCCCTTTGCAGATTCATAATCGACATGCAGGAGAAGATGTCATCAAAACTCTTAAAGAGAATAGACATTTATTACAAGCAAATCCAGGTATGTTCCATTGTTTTGCAGGCACCAAGGAAGTGCTCAACGATGCGCTAGATCTTGGTTTTTCTATTGGCTTTGATGGCAATAGTACCTACAAAGGGCTTGCGCCAGGCGAGACTGTAGAGTTGTCAGAACTTGCGCGGCTTACACCACTTGACAGGATTGTAATTGAAACAGATGCGCCATACCTGACTCCTATCCCTCACCGCGGGAAAAGGAATGAACCGAAGTATGCTATACTCACTGCACGTTTTATCGCCGCCTGCAAAGGGGTAACCTATGAAGAACTAGTGGAACAGACTGACAAAAATGTTTATACTATGTTCACACGCCTAAAAAAGTAAACGCTTACCTATCGTATGACAACATTTTTTGAAAATTTATTTAACCGTTACCCAGTAAAAACAAGAAGATCGCTCGAAATTCTTCCAGGCTTTCTCGCATGGATGCTGATACTTTCACCTCTGTGGGGATCACTTTTTATACCAACACAGCTTGCCTATTTTATTCTTTTCTTTGATGTGTACTGGTTGTATAAATCTTTTTCCTTGGTATTTACTGCAACTATAGCGTCAAAAAGAATAAAGGCTGCCGAGAATGAAGATTGGAATAAAAAAGCCCAAGCCCTCCCTCATGTGAAAGACGTACATCATGTCCTCATCATTCTTAACTACAAGGAGACTGTCGAAAAGATACGAAAGACACTTGATGTACTTGCTCTTCAGACTTTCCCTCCCAAACAACTCCATATCGTTCTTGCAATGGAAGAAAGGGAAACTGAGGCAAAAGAAAGAGGAGATATTTTAATTAAACAATATAAAAGTGTCTTCGGAAGCATCTTTGCGACATATCATCCTGATGTCCCAGGCGAGGTCAAAGGAAAATCATCCAACGAAGCGTTTGCTGGACGAGTTGCCTATAAAAAACTCTTTGAAGATGGCCCACTTGATCCAAACTATGCAACGATTTCATCAGTTGATGCGGATTCTATTTTTGATCGCCAATACTTTGCTTATCTTTCATACAAATTCTTAACTGACTCAAAGCGTTATAACAAATTCTGGCAATCAGCAATTGTCTTTCATAACAATATTTGGGAAGTCCCTGCACCAACTCGCATCACATCATTCTTCGGCAATCTCTACCGAATGGCTCTTCTTACTCAAGGAGATAGACTTCTTACTCATGCTACCTATTCACTGTCTATAAAACTCATTAAAGATGTCGATTTCTGGGATGTTGATGTTATCCCTGAAGATTATCGAATTTTCTTTAAGGCATTCTACAATAAAAAAGGCAATATTTGGGTCGATCCAATTTATCTTAAAACCTCAATGGACGCCGCTCAATCATCAACATATATAAGCAGTCTCAAAAACAAATATCATCAGGAACGCCGTTGGTCATGGGGAGTTTCTGATAACCCACTCTTTATCAAATGGTGGCTGACAGTTCCAGATGTACCATTCTTTAGAAAAACCGTTCTTATGCTCAATGTCCTTCTTGACCATATTCTTTGGCCGTCATATTGGTTTATCGTCACCATCGCAGCGAACGTCATGGCTTTCATCAACCCAGTCTATTCGCGAACATCTCTAGGATTTAGCCTTCCTCAACTTGCAGGATCTATCCTTAGTATTGCTCTTGCTGCACTTCTTGCTATGCTTTTTATTGATTATAAAAATCGTCCAACCAACAAACATCTTCCACTCTATCGCAAAATTATTTTTCCCTTTGAATTTCTTATGATGCCATTTGTTGGATTTTTCCTTTCAGCACTTCCAGCACTTATTTCTCATACTCAACTTATGTTTGGAAAACGTTTAGAATATAAAGTGACTGATAAAGTCTAGTATGAACCTGCTTGCAAAATTAGAAAAGACAAAAATACTCTGGTGGATTATCATCCTTTGCACACTCTTTTTCTTTCTCAGATTTCCATCTATCATCGAGCCGTATTGGTATGGAGATGAAGGCATTTATGAAGTGGTAGGACAATCAATGGACCATGGACATCTTCTTTATCGGGACATCTGGGATAACAAGCCTCCACTTCTCTATGTTGTGTATGCACTCGCAGGAGGAGATCAGCCTACAGTTAAGATATATTCAATACTCGCAGGAATTCTTTCAATTATCGCCTTTTTTATCCTATCTGAGAAAGTACTAAATAAACCACGTGTCAGTATAATCATAACAGTTCTGTACGTCCTACTTCTAGGAACACCTCTCCTTGAAAGCAACATAGCCAATGCTGAAGATTTTATTCTGTTGCCTATTATCCTAGGAGGTCTTCTTGTCTACCATCTTGTAAATAAACATGCAGATGATCCCAAACATCTTATCAAATCTTCATCAAAAATAATACTTTTTTGGACAGGAATTCTTCTTGGTATTGCGTTTCTTTTTAAGATAGTTGCGATATTTGATATGGCGACATTTGTTTGCTTCTTTATTTTGATAAATCTTCCCAAAAAAATGTCATGGACAATCGTAAAAAACGCACTCATTCGTGAGATAAATGTTACTAATAAAAAATCTTGGTTTAGATATTTCCTTTTGGGATTTGTTGCTCCTTTTATTCTTACTGTTATTTATTTTGCAGCCAATCATGCTTTCACAATTTTCTTTCAATCTACTTTCTCAGGTAATGTAAGTTATGTTGGCTGGCAAAATGGCCTTCTAGGGATACCTCAAGGCCTTCTTTTTATAAAAACTGTTATTTTATTAGCAGCATTATATGCAATTTTTATGAAACGAGCTCTCTTTTCAAAGCCAGCTCTTTTTATCATTCTGTGGCTTATCTTTTCGGTATACAATGCATACTTTTCAGAGAGACCTTATACCCACTATGTGCTAGTGCTTCTTCCAAGCTTTTGTTTATTTATTGGACTTCTTTTTACAACACATACACATCAAACTCGTCTCAGACTTTTTGCAATTCTTGCAAGTGTTCTATTACTTCTTATTTATCAATTTCAGTTTAATTTCGTCAAAGCATATCTTTATTATCCAAACGCAGTTAGGTTCCTTACCAACGAAGAAAGTGTCCAAACATATCAATCCTTTTTTGATACTAATGTACCGCGAGATTATGCTGTTGCGACATTTATTAATAAAAGTATCAAACCATCTGATAACATATTCATTTGGGGGAATAATGCCCAGATCTATGCTCTCTCTCATAAATTACCTCCTGGCAAGTATACAGTTGCTTATCATATCTTACAGAACAACGCGCTTGTTGAAACACAAATTGCAATTGATAAGAGCAAACCGAAATATATTATTGCTCTCAAAGAAATTCAACCCTTGCCGTTTGCGCTACCACTTTATATAATGCGTTACGATATACCAGGAGCTATTATTTATGAACGGAGTTTCTAATCTCGTTAAAGCCGACAAAATTATCCGCTGGGGAATGACTTTTGCATTTATTTTACTACTTTTTCAAGCTGGATTTTTGGCTCTTTTTTTCTTGCGGCTTCCTCCATCTATTCCGCTTTTTAATCAATTACCTTGGGGAGAAGATAGGCTTGGCGCGAATTATGAATTTATTTTGCCACTTGCTATAACTTCACTTTTTTTTCTTTTTAACTATATTCTTTTGAGAAAACTCTACACAACTATGCCGCTTGTCTCTCGAATTATCGGCATTACAACCCTTCTTGCATCTCTGTTGTCATTTATTTTTGTTGTTCGCACATTACAACTCGTTCTATAATAGTATTTATGCCTTTATTTTTATCTGTTGGCTTATTACCTTTTATTACTGCACTTGCGGTAACTACGTTGCTCACCTTTTTGGCAATTCCTCTCATTAAAAAATTGAAACTTATTGATGATCCCAAATTACACAAACATCCTGCTATTATCCATACAAGACCAGTTCCTCGCGGCGGAGGTATCCCACTTTATCTTGGAGCGTTAGTAACAAGTTTCTTTTTCCTTCCATTTAATCAGATAACTATAGCAATATTTCTAGGAGCGTTCTTAGTACTTGCGATTGGAATTATTGATGATAAATTCAATGCTCAGTCAAAAGATATCTCTCCTTATTCTCGCGCTCTTATTCAAATCCTCAGTGCGATTATTGTTGTTACGAGCGGTATTAGCATACACTTTATTACCAATCCGTTTGGTGGTGGAGTCCTCCATTTCGATATGATCAGACTTATCACCATTCCTTCCCTTCATTTTTCACTTCTTTTATCTGATATCATATCAGTTCTCTGGCTTATCTGGGTTATGAACATGCTTAATTGGAGCAAAGGAGTTGACGGACAGATGCCGGGAATTGTTGCTATATCTGCAATTGTTATCGGCATTCTAAGTTTTAAACTCAATCCCGCTGGACATGGAGGATTTATTGATGCACAACTTTCCTTTATTATCGCTGGCACTGCTCTCGGATTTCTTATCTTCAATTTCTATCCTGCAAAAATTTTCCCTGGATTTGGAGCAACAGCTCTCTACCTTCTTCTTGGAATCGCCTCAATTCTCACAAGTGCAAAATTAGCAACAGCACTTCTTGTGATGGGAGTACCACTTGTTGATTTTATGTTTACTATCGCAAGAAGGATCTTATCCAAAAAATCCCCTTTTCGAGGCGACCGGAAGCATCTCCATCATATCCTTCTCAAGCTAGGCTATTCACAAAGGCAAATCGCATTGTTTTATTGGGTCATCTCTGGTATATTAGGATTGCTTTCATTTTTATTAGAAAGCCGAAGCAAGGTATTTGCTATTCTTATGGTCATTGCAATTACAGGCGGCGCGTTGCTCTTTTTACACTCGCTAACAAACAAAAACAAGAAAAATGAAAAACTCACTTCGTGATATTATTCGCCTGCTCCGTCCGCGTCAGTGGATTAAGAACTTTGCTATTTTTGGGGTTCTTTTGTTCAACAATCACCTTTTTGATCCACTAACATTATTGAAAGTTTCCTATGGATTTCTTGTCTTTTGTGCATTATCAAGTTCTATTTATATAGTAAATGATATTTTCGATGTAGAGAAAGATCGAATTCATCCATTCAAAAAATTCCGCCCACTTGCGCATAAGGATGTTTCAATAAATGTGGCAGTAGTCCTGGCAATCGTCCTCGCATTCGGCTCAATTACCATTAGTTATCTTATTGAGCCAGGATTTTTCGGTATCACTGTTATTTATTTCATTATGCATCTTCTTTACTCTATGTACCTCAAACATATCGAGATTATCGACATTTTGACTCTTGCTGCAGGATATATACTAAGAGTTTTTGCCGGAGAAGTTATCACCAACTCACATATCTCAGCATGGCTTTTCTTAACAGTTATCTCGCTTTCACTCTTTCTTGCCATAGGAAAACGTAGATCTGAGATTACTCTCCTTTCTCACCAAACAGGTATACAACTCCCAACAAGAAAAACACTTTCTCATTACACTGATCATTTACTTGATGTCTATCTTTCGTTATTTGCGACATCAACCTTTATCTCATATTCACTTTTTACATTCTTGGAAAATCCAGGAGGATTACAGTTCAACTTCACACTCTTGCCAGCAGAAGCACTAGGTACCTATTTACAACGCAAATGGCTTATGATCACGATCATCCCTGTGGTCTACGGAATCATGCGATATTTACAAAGAATTTATGAAAAACATGAAGGAGAAAGTCCTGAACGAGTTCTTTTTTCTGACAAATCTCTTCTTGGATCTGTTGTTATCTGGACAATTATTGTTGTTATCCTCAATTACTTTATCACCCAGTAACTAAAACTTAATTCTTCTGTCCATACTGAGCGCTAATCCATCCCGTTGTCCCATCACTGACAGTTATTTCATACCAACCAGCTTGTACATCAATGAGCGGATATGTCTTGCCTGATGTTGCTTGACCTACTTCAGCGGCAGAAAGCGATGGACCCGCGCGGAGATGAACATACCCAATCGGAGAATCAAGAATGGTTACACTGCTCATTGTTGTCGGAGTGGGACTCGCAGGAGTTGTACTATCAGGACTTGTAGATGCCGAACTTGATGCTGTTGGAACTGAGAGACTCGTTGTACTCGTACTCAGATATGCAGCAACTGTCAATTTATATCCTTGAGGTGTTCTGATACGAATCTCTTTTTCATTATAACCATCTTTATCAATTTTTAGATCATGATCAGATATGGTGGGATTTGTAGATGAAAGCGGAGTTGTCCCTATCCCTTGATCATCAAGAAGAACTTTTGCACCTTGTGGAAAGGAAACAACAACAAGCTGCGCTGCATTCTTATTCTCAAGAGGTGTCAGAGAGATAATACTTCCTTCTGACTGACCATTGGATCCAAATTTCCGATCAACAACTGTTAGGACTCCTTGTGAAATAGTAATCTTTTCTTGAAACTCTTGGAAAGAACTCCCAACAGGCACAACACGAATCGTATATTCACCAGGTACGATCATATCAGTTGCTTCGCATTTACAAAGAGGTGTTTGTCCGATATAACTACCATTAATATATACTTTGCTTTGAGGACTTGAAGTGACCTGTAGAGCTCCTTTTTCCGAATGAATATTTATATAATATTGTACTCCTAAAAAAATCCCAAGCGCTAAGATAAATGAAATGATAAAGACCAAAGCAAATTTCTTCATGGATGAGAAAGGGTATCTTTCATATTAGCATAAGGCAATTGGAAAGCACAAATTAAAATACCTACTAACGCAAATTTCATTTTGCTATATAATCAATACTATGACAAAAACATTTTTGGAAGTTGGTCTAGAAGCAGCAAAGAAAGCAGAAGCAATTATCCAATATTATGCCTCTGAAAAAATAAGAGCAACTTTAAAAAAAGACCAGTCGCCAGTAACAGTAGCAGATAAAGAGGCAGAAGATATTATTATAAAAATCATTAAAGAAAATTTTCCCGATCATGGCATCTTAGGTGAAGAAACAGGCAAAAGTATAACACAATCTGATTTTCTGTGGATAATTGACCCTATAGATGGAACAAAAAATTTCATGCGAAAAATACCTACCTATGCAACACAAGTAGCGTTATGGCATAAAAATGAAATTATTATGGGGATCTCAAATGCGCCTGCATTTGATGAATGTATTACTGCGGAAAAGGGCAAAGGAGCATATCTCAATGGGGAGAAAATATATGTATCACAAATGAAAGAATTGCAGTATGCCTTTATGTGTTTTGGTGGCTTAACGCATTTTAAGAAAAACAATTTTGTCGATAATTTATTTTTATTAAGTGACTCTGTTCAAGGAAAAAGAAATTTTGGCGATTTTTGGAATTACCACCTATTAGCAGAAGGCAAAGTAGACATTGTCATAGAAATGAATGTAAAAATATGGGATATAGCCGCAATTTCATTAATTGTTGAAGAAGCGGGGGGGGAAATAACTGATGTTCAAGGCAATCCTATAACGCAATCAACAAATTCTATAATTGCAACGAACGGAATTTTACATAAGGAAGTCCTCAACTTTTTTAAATAGATTAAATCTTAAAAATCTTTAGAAATTCATATATTTCTTTTTGTTTTGTTAAATATCTACAACTCACCTTCCAGACGCGATAGGTAAACACCTTCATTAAAATAATAATGATATAATAAACCATGTGGTTCTTTTTCGCTCTTGCATCAGCTGTCATTTATTCCTTCAGAGGAATTCTTGAGAAAATGATTATCGGAAAAAACAATAGCTATATTCTTGGTTTTGCTGTACGTGCATTTGCACTTCCATTCTTTTTCATACCGTTTATTTTCTCTCCATCACTTGCTGCTCCATTGCACCATCTCACACCACAATTTTGGTTTGCAATCGCATTTATTTGTTTTATCTGCACACCTTTGGAAACAATTTTCTATTATAAAGCCATCAAAGAGGAAGAAGTATCGTTTGTCCTACCACTGTTGAGTCTCGCACCTGTCATTACATTGATAGTTAGTGCTATATTTTTAAAAGAACTTCCAAATATTTTCGGCGTTATAGGAATTTTGCTGCTTCTTATTGGTATTTATACTCTGAAATTAGATCTTGCAAAAGAAGGCTTATTTGAACCATTCCACCATATCAAAAATAACAAAGGGGCACAAATGATGTCTATTGTTTTTCTGTCACTTGGTATAGGAAGTGTCTTAGATAAAGTTGGGGTTTCTGCAGCAAATGCATATGTTTATGCAGCAGTTAATTATTTGACTATTTCCCTAGCACTCTTTTTAATAACTATAATAAAAGCTAGAAATGATTTGAAAGAGCTTAAAAAATATTGGAAACAATTCTTTGTTCTTGGATCTGTTGTCGCCGGTTATACGCTTTTATATGATATTGCATTACAAGACAGCTTTGCGTCCTATGCAATTGCCATCAGGAACGCGAGCGTTATTTTCACAATTATTTTGGGCTATCTCTTTTTTAAAGAAAAGAATCTTAAGCAAAAACTTTTGGCAGCAGTAATCATTGCTGCAGGGCTTATTTTTATAAAAGTGTTGGGGTAGTTATTTCAAGAAATCTCTTCTTTACAAACTCTTTATCTAATGACAGAATTAACCACGCTGCTTTTGGCCCGTGATCTTTTCCGATTAATACTTTATAAATTGCAGCAAATGTTTCTTTTCCATTAAGTCCAAGTTCTTTTCCGAATTCATAAATTTGTGTCTGAAATTCTTCTGCGTCTGTCACATTCCACAACTCTGATGCAATTTTTTTCAACAATTCTCTTTGTGTATCATTTAAGTCCTTTGAGGCATCAGGTAATTCTTTTTGAATAAGAAATTTTTCTGAATCGGGTGCATATTTCTCAACATATACTTTTGCATATTTTGCCCACTCTTCGAGTCCTTCTTCTTCAATCTTTTTTTGCATATTGGGCATCTGCACCCATTGAGCAAGAACTGAAAAACGATTCGTTGGCACTTTTTTTACGTTCCCAATTTGTGATAATTCAAATGCTCGTGCTAGATCCTCATCACCTTTTTCTCTTGATGCTTCGGTGGCAAAATATGCATCTGCCGCTTTTTGATATTCATCATATAACTTTGGAATAATACCAGTCCCAACAGGATTAAATTCGACAGCACGAGTCGGTTCTGTTTTGATCATTAAAAATCTAGCAACTTGAGGCGGCAATACTTCAAGAAGATCTTCTGCTGTTAATCCCAATCCTTTAGATGAGGACATCTTTTTCCCATTCCAGAGAAAAAATTCATATCCTATCCCCATTGGATGTTCTTGGTTGAATACCTCTTTTAAGATATTGGAAGCAATTTCAAATGAGCCACCTGCTGACATATGATCCTTCCCTGCCCATTCAATTGTTACTTGAAATGTATACCATTTTACTGACCACTCAGGTTTCCAAGGCATTTTTGCATTACCATCAAATGGTGAGATCTTCCCTGTCGTGCCACATCCTTTTGCCCACGTCACAATATCAGGCATACAGGTAAAGGTTACTTCTTTCCCATCCCAATCAGTTACTTTTGTTGTTCCTAATTTTCCGCATTTTGGACAGATAACCTGCAGTGGATACCAACTTTCTTTTACAGGTTTTTTGTACATTGTTTCGTACACTTCACGAACTTTTTGGACATTATCAAGCATAATTTTTATGCCTTCGTTATAAACTCCATTTTTATAATTCTCAGATGCGAGATAAATCTCAGCTTCAATTCCAAGTACGTTAAACATGTGCCTCATCTTATTTCCATAAAATTCTGCAAAGGTTCCTTCCCCGTCAGGAGAAGGAGCGATAAAGGTCGGTATCCCCATGTACTCATTATGTGATTCATGAAGATTTGTAGGGAGCCCATCAATTGGATCAAAGTCATCAAAACCAAAAATATACTTCACATCTTTCTTCTGTTCTTTCAGAACTTTATAAAGCACATCATGGATAACTGGTCCTTTAAGACCTCCCATATGGACAATTCCAGAAGGTGTCCATGCATCACTGACGACTTCTTTCTTTTTGTTTCTTTTTTGTAATAATTTATCTGCCCAGAACATATGCTTATGATTATATCATTTTTAATCTCACCTCATCGAATTAAGATGCTAATGCATTGAGTCGACGAATCTCCATCGTACCTCTTTGACCGTGTATACGTTCTCTATCAAAAACTTTTTTTCGTGGGAGGGTAAAAATTTCTACTCCTCCTATTGCCGCCGGATCTCTTCGTCCGGAATGCGCTAACGTCACATGATCTCCTCCATCCGCGTCAAGGACAACCGAGACATGACGTAGCGATTGAGGATTGGTTGGAGTGTAGACTGCAAGATCACCGGGTTGAAGATCTCCCCTAACACTGACACTATTTGCAGCAAGTCGAGATACATTAACAGCACGAAGTGGTTGATTATGTCCACGAAACTTTCTGGTAAATTCATTAGCACTGAGTCCACCAGTATATCCAGGTGTAGCACCATCATTGGGAATAATTAATTGATCAAATAAATCTTTTCCACTCTGCGCAACGAGCGGTTGAACGACACTCGTAACAAGTGCTGAACAATCAACACCGGTATAATTGTAATTATCATCTGGCAAGCTACCATTAACCAATCGTAATCGTATCGCTTCTGCAATACTGGGCAAATAACCTACTCCTTCAAGCATGACTTGCTCATACGCATACTGAGCGGCTTTTTGAAATTCCACCGCTCTAACTTTACCTGCGCCTGGTCTATTCAAAAAATCAGTTGACGGATTTGGTAGTCGACGCCCACCATTTACAATATATGGACACCAGACAGACCCACCGTCAGGAGTAATATACTGATATTCAGCGACAGCATCATGTAACATTTGTGAACTGGATACAAAAGTTTCAGGCATAAGAGTAACATTCCCACAAAAAAACCCCTCTTGTGAGGGGTATTCCGTTGTTAAAAGCACAAAGAAAATCCCTCAGCTGAGAGGCTTCTTTGTGTTCTTTGAATTAAATGAAACGAATATCATAATGATTAAGCCATTGTAACAAAATCATTTCACTATCTCAACTTCCACTTCCGGTGTTACAGCAAATGTCTCAGATGTCATCTCTTGAATCCGTTTGATAATTGTTAAGACGTCTTTTGCCGTCGCGCCACCCATGTTATTGATAAAATTTGAGTGCTTGGTTGAAACTTCTGCACCACCAATTTTATATCCAGGAAATCCAAGCCGATTGATAACATATCCCATAGAGACTTTCCCATGCCATTTGTTTTTTACCAGATCCCGGATATCTGGCCAGACTGTCACAATCTTTGAGACCTCCTCGGGCTTTTTGATATTTTTGAATACCGATCCACAGTTGGGATATTCGATGGGATGATGGGTCCGGCGATACTCTTTATTTGCAGCGTAGGTGGCACGGGCCTTAATAACTTCTTCTCGACCTGCAGGCGTGAGTTCAAATTGAGCAAATGTCACAATCATATTTCTCTTTTCTTTAACGACGCTATGACGATACGAGAAATGGAAATTTTCATTTTTCATTTCCAAGACATCAATATTTTTATCATCAAATTCCAAAACTTCTGCGGCAATCAGTCGGTCTTTTATTTCCCCACCAAACGCGCCAACATTGCCCCTGACTCCTGCTCCCACAGTTCCAGGAAGACCTCCTGCCCATTCAAGTCCTTGCAACTCATGATTGAGAGAAAGTTGGATGAGTGTATCAAGTGTCTCCCCACCAAATGCTGTCACTTTTGAACCTAGAAAGCGTATTTGTGGCTTATCACCTGCAATAATTTGAATAACTACTCCATCGAAATAGTCATCAGTAAAAATGAGATTGGAGCCAAGTCCACAGATAAATATTCTTTGTGGGTGATGCTCTTCAACAAAATCAAGAGCTTTGAGGATATCCTCACGTGTTGAACATTGCAAAAAATATTTTGCTTTTCCTCCAATTCTGAACCAGAGTACTTGAGACAGATCAAAATCTTTATGAATTTGCATAAGCTAGCGCAATAATAATACACCAATTGTTACAAGAATTGCACATACAAATTTCTTGAGTAAATGATCGCGTTCTTTCAGTGCAACAATTGAAAATAATACCGTCACCACAACGGCTGCTTGAGCAATTGTATTCACTTGAGAAGCTTCTCCTCCATTTGCTATCGCAAGATAAAAGGAATTAGCGGCAAGAGTAATAAATAAAGTAGATACTGCGTTTTTTGCAAAAACTACTGGTTGAAATAACGGCTTCATTTTTGTGATAATTTTCGGATTAATAATAAAGATAAAAAAGCCGGGAAGGAAAAAACCAACAACCATATATGAGAATATATCAGCATGTTTTAGATTGAAGGTATCATTAACGATTGCAACTCCTGCCAACAGACTATACACAAGAGCATACAGAACACCTTTATTGAACTTAAAATTGCCAGATACTTGAGACATATACATAACCGCAAAAATAATCAAAATTGTGCCGATGGCATTTACAAGAGTAAATGTTTCATGCAGAAGAGACATTGCAGTAATAATTGTTACTACCGATTCCAATGCTATGAGTATTGTTACTTCTGATGCTTCTATATATTTATATGCCTTATAAAGTGCCAGGGTGGCAAATCCCCACAGCGATGCCGTAAGAAAATAATTTAATGGATATTCACGTACAGGAGGCATATGAAACCCATGCCAGAAAGCAATAACAGCACAAATAAGCGTCCCAACCCATTGAAAAATGATTGAAGATCCGACAATATCTGTTCTGTCATCACGCATCAGAACTTTACGTAAGATATTTCCAATGGATGCGAGGAATACGTAGACAAGCGCAAAAACAAACCAACTCATCTAGACATTATAACAAGTGAATATCTATTTACCACCACTTAACTGGACGAGGTTATTGTCCAGATCATAAAATGTGGCGAAATATCTGTCCATTGTAGGAGCTTTGAAAGGCTTTGCCAGAAACTTCACATCTCTTTTCTTTAATTCTTCATACGTCTCTGAAACCGAGTCAACGACAAAATTAAACATATGTCGATGTATATCCTTATTCTTCCCTTTCACTTCTGAATGTTGTCCAATCCAGAGATAGGCATCCCCAACTTGAAACCCAACTCCTGTATCTTCTGGGTGGTCAAGTTCTTCCAAAACTTCCAGGTCTAATTTTTCTTTATACCAATCCGCAAGTCGACGAAAATCTTCAGACCAGATGAGAATTGCAGAGATATTTTTTACTAACATATTATTTTGTGAAAATTGATTCAAATTTTCCTTCTTTAATATTCTTTACGATCTCTTCTGGATCAAATACATGACCGTTCATACAAGCATAGACACCCGGATTAAGATCTTGTACTTTTGCGAAAGCGTATCCAAGATTAAACGGTGCATCAGACATATTAAAACCATTAAGTGGTATCATCGATGCAGTAAGAATAATAGTCTGATCCGCACGTTTCAAATTTACTTTAATAAATCGTGCAGTATCAGGCATGGTATATGTACCGTGTGTAATAATAATTTTTTTGGCTGTTGTAATTTCCAACTCCTTTAAAAGATTTTTTCTATCCTCATTATTGAGCTCTCTACTATCTTTCATACAAATAGTAGTAAATTTTATCTTTTCATCAAATAGCTTTAAACTGGAAATATAACTGGGAAGAACGGATTGTTTATTGGGTACGACTGTATCACGAGTTGTGTCATAAAACGAATCAATTGTTCCGCCTGTGATAATAAAATGTATCAAACTTGTTTTCATAAGCGGATTATAACAGATTTAATAATCTTCAAGTGTCGAGGTATCACCAATTGGGAGGCCGAGCTCTTTTGCTTTGAGGATTCTTCTCATGATTTTTCCAGATCTGGTCTTTGGTAACTTATCGATAAACTCAATCTCCCGCGGATAAGCATGCCCTGCGAGATGCTTTTTGACATGTGCCTGCAATTTTTCTTTCAATTCATCGTTCTTTTCAACTCCATCTTTGACGACGACAAATGCTTTAATGATCTCGCCGCGGACAGAGTCTGGTTTGCCGATGACACCTGCCTCAACGACGTCAGGATACTCAACAAGCGCACTCTCAACTTCAAACGGCCCAACTCTCTCACCTGAGGTATTGATGACATCATCAGCACGTCCAATGAACCAGTAGTATCCATCTTTATCTCGCATTGCGCGATCGCCTGAGATATACCATTTGCCCATGAAATAGGACTTGAACTTCTCTTCATTTTTCCAAATCGTCTTCATAAGAGATGAAACAGTTGATGCAAGAAGCGCCAAATTCCCTTCTTCATGATCGCTTAACTCTTTTCCACTGTCATCGACAATTGCAGCAACGACTCCAGGAAGAGGCTTGCCCATAGATCCTGGCTTGATATCCATCACTGCGTAGTTGGGGATCGTGATACCACCCTGCTCTGTTTGCCACCAGGTGTCGTGAAATGGAAGACCAAATTTCTCAAGCGCCCACCAAATAGCTTCAGGGTTGAGAGGCTCTCCAACACTTGCAAGAAATCTAAGATGTGACAAATCATAGTCTTTGGGTGCAACTGTTGATCCCATCAAGAGACGAATCGCAGTCGGTGCAGAATACCACACAGTCACTTTGTAATCCTGCAATACCGTATACCAATTCTCAGGACTAAATCGCCCTTCATACAAGACTTGTGTCACACCAAGCCCCCATGGACCAAGAGCCGCATAGACAACACCTGTGACCCAACCCAAGTCTGCTGTACACCAGTAGATATCATCCTCATGCAAATCCAAAACGTATTTGGTCGTCACCATAGCTTGAAGAACATCTCCATGCATATGCATAACACCTTTGGGTTTGCCTGTCGTTCCTGAGGTATAAAGCATATATGAATAGTCGTCCTTCTTCATGTGAGCAATTTCAAAATCAGAACTTGCCTTCTTCATTTCGTCGTTGTATGAAACTAAACCTGCGCCTTCTGGCATTTCATCTGAACCCCGATTGACAATAATCACTTTTTTAAGATCAGGCAGTTCCTTTCGGATTTTTTCAATGCGTGGATAAAGAGCAGCGTTAGTTATGACAACTGTTGCGCCGCTGTCAGAGAGCCTATCACGAAGTGCTATCTCCTGAAATGCAGCAAAAAGCGTCCCGACGATAGCACCCATTTTAAGAATTCCAAAAAATACAACATATCGTTCTGGAATTGAAGGAAGAAAAACAAAGACGCGATCTCCTTTTTGGACATTGTTTGAGACCAAAACATTTGCAAACTTGTCAGTTTGAGTTTTGAGTTCTCCAAAGGTATATGATTCTTTCTCGCCTTTTGCGCCTTCAAAAAGAAGTGCTGTCTTATCTTTATTATTGCCCGTTGCATGACGGTCTATACAATTGTAGGAGATATTAAGTGTGCCATCATCAAAGAGATCCACAAGTTCTTTCTCAGCTTTTTCCCAGGTAAAATCTTTGTATGTTTTGTCGTAATCAAGGAGATTGGGAGCAGGCTTTAATTTAGAAAGATCTTTTTTGATGAGCTTTGGCTGATCCATAGGTTAATTACCTACGATATTATCATTGTTAAAACCCGTTTGCAAGATAATTTCTCTTTTTGAACAAATCAATACTTACTTAATTTCCTTATATGCCTCGAGGATGCAAAAATTGGCGATAAGTGTCAGTCCATAATCCTCAGCAAAGTCTTCTGCTTCACGACTCTGAACTCCTTCAGCAAGCCAAACAGTACTGATCCCGCCTCGCTCAACAACTTCTGCCATGTGAGTCGTCACCTGAGATTTCTTACGGAAGATATCGACAATATCGATATGGATGTCTTTGGGTATATCAGAAAGCTTCGCATATGATTTCTCACCCAACACTTCTGAGACATTGGGATTGACTGGAATGATACGATAGCCTTTTTTCTGAAAAGTCTTGGCAACGATATGACTGTGACGTGTAGGATCATCTGAAAGACCAATGAAGGCAATAGTTCTGGAATTCTTGAGAATATCAGCATGCTTAATTTCTGAAACACCAATAGATTTGGTAGAAATTCCATTCCATTGCCAATTTTCAATCTCCACTGGTTCAGCACCAACTCGAGTAATGTAATCATAATGATCTTTCAGCGCTTTTTGGTAGATGTCGATTACTGATTGTTTCTTTTCTTCTGTGATTACTCCAACTTTCTCCATTGTTTCTGCGATTTCAATTGCTAGATGATAGCGGTCAGTTTTGTTGCGTACTAACAAATCAAATGGTGTTGTGGTGCTTCCCCATTCTTCATATCCATGAACAGAAAAACGCTGTGGATTTTTTGCTTTAAATAATATGCTCTGCATTGCTTCAGGATAGCCATGAAAATTGATAATTACGGGCTTGTCTACAGTAAAGTACTTCTCTGGGTCTGGAATTTGAGGATGAAATACATCTTCACATGAACAAGCGGCCTGCAAACGCAAAATATTGACAAATCTCATGCGGATTTCAGGAGCATCGTGTTTAATAAGCTCAATTGCTGCAAGTGCTTCTCGTGTCATGTAGTCGCCAATACCAACAAGCACAATATGTGGATTCTCATCACTGGCAAAATCCCAGGTGGACAGCCCTTTTTTGAGCGACTCTTTTGCATTTTCGTATGTCAGCCAACGAGGCTCAGGAGTTTTATTTGCTGTAATGAGATTTATCTGATTTTTTGATGCAAACGCCTCCTCAAGAACTGCGAGCATACTATTGTCATCTACAGGGAAATAGGTCTTGATAAAATCATTATGTTTCTCAAGCATGCCTGAGATGAATCCTGGATTTTGGTGAGAGTATCCATCACGCTCTTGTCTCCAGACTGTTGAGGTCAAAAGATAATTTAATGATGGGATATCTTTTCGCCATGGCATTCGAAGCCAATACTTCAAGAATTTCTGATGCATATGTGCCATACTCGCGATAATTTGTGCAAATGCTTCATAAGTAGTAAATGCTGCATGTCTTCCAGTCAGTACGTATCCTGATGAGAGAGCCTGCATATTGTGTTCTGAGAGCATTTCCATTACTTTTCCATCACGAGTGATATCGCGATCGCTTGGATCATGTGGCCAAACCCAACCACGACCTGTCACTTCAAAGACATTATCAAGTCTATTGGAATAGGTCTCATCAGGTGACATCAAACGGATATTGTTTGTCTTCTTATTTAAGGCAAAAACTTCTCTCAGAAAGACTCCTGCCATACGCATTGCATTGGATTGGATTTCACCAGGCTTCTCAACTTTTTTTGCCAATTTTTTACCATCTGGTAATACAAGAGGCTTGTACGTCTTACCAAAAACATGAGGATTATTACCGATAAGCAAATCTTCGTCTGGGATAAGATCCAAGATGTCTTTACTGAACCCTTTTTTCTTATCAAAAAGTTCTTCAAAATGGTATGACTTCATCCATTCCTCAAGAGCTTTAAGTTCTGTATCATCATTGCGAACTGTTGGCATAACTACTTGATGAGAGAGAATAGTACCTTCAATTTTTTGTCCATGTATTTCTTTAATAGTTGTCATGCCTTTTGGAGTCCGCATGACAATCATCGGGAAACGAGGCCTACTTGGCGGATTTTTCCCTCGTGCTTCTTTTTGGATTTGTTTAATCCGTTGATAGCATATTTCAAGAGTTCTAACCATTTGTTCATCTAGATCTTCCTCTCCGTCTTCGACAAAGAATGGCTCATACCCATAACCGCTAAATAATTCTTCCATTTCTTTGTTACTCATGCGGCCAAAAATTGTTGGTCCAGAAATTCTATACCCATTTGCATGAAGAATAGGAAGCACTGCGCCGTTAGTTGCAGGATCAATCAATTTGTTAAGATGCCATGCAGCAGCGATAGCACCTGTCTCTGCCTCTCCATCGCCGATGAGACATGCGGCAAGCAGATCAGGATTGTCCATAATAGCTCCGTATGCAAGACCCAATGAATACCCTAATTCTCCACCCTCGAGGATAGCACCAGGTATTTCAGGGCTTACATGACTAGAGAAACCATAGGGCCAGGTGTACATTTTTGAGATATAAGCAATTCCCTTGTCATTGCGCTTTGCTTTTTCGTAATACTTTTCAAGTGTTCCTTCTAAAAAAACATTTGATTGCAGTGCAGACATTCCATGCCCTGGTCCACAGACAAAAAGGGTAGACTGTTTGTGCTTTTTCACCAAATAATTCAGATGCGCATAGACAAAATTAATACCAGGACATGTTCCCCAGTGGCCCGCGAGTCGTGGCTTGATATCATCTGATGTGAGAGGTCTCTCAAGGAGGAAGTTATCTTGGAGGTAAATTTGTGCGACAGACAAGTAATTTGCAGCCCGCACATACTTCTTTATTTTTTCAATCGCAGCATCCATTGCAGTATCTTGAATTATACTTCTTCAGGCTAAATGGGTCAATGATTGAATCTGTTCTAAAAGCTTAGAAAATCATTGGGGTTTCACTCTTCTTACTGGTCTCCGTGAATGTGGCATTGGCAATCCTGGCTCTCTTGAGGCATCTCCTTGCCCTGGTCTCCGTGAATGTGGCATTGGTGAACTCTCTCTCTCGTTCATATATTAGGTTATAAACTATGTTATATCTTCTTGTCAAGCTGTTTGATTCAAAATTAATCTTACATCCCGGCAAAATGTTTTCAGAGCAGCCTATGAATGCAAGTTGAGGCCATTCACAATCTTATCAAATGTCTTCCTATCTGCTCGAAGGGCAATCCCTACAATATCAAGCTCGTCTGCTCTGACTGTTTTAACAGCTGCTCTATTTTCAACATCATCACCAGTTGAGAACATTTCTTTAGTATACAGTCCAATTGGGACTTCTCGACTCAGTGCACGTGTTCGAGTTCGCTTAAGTTCTTCTTTTGTTGCCATGTAGACAAATACTGGCTGACCAAAAATGCTCAAATACGTATTTCCTGAAGCATCTTCGTACTTCTCACCAATACTTTCAGGAGAATTTGCGGCAATACCTGAAGACAAAAAAGCCGTAACATTTAATTTCTGCCATACGGCTAGATCCGTTCGTACAATAATTCCAATTTTTGTATCATGCATGAGAATTAAACCTTATTTTATGGAGACGATTTTGTAGGTCATTGTGCCTGCAGGAGCTTCAACATGAACTTCATCACCAACTGCTTTTCCAAGAAGAGCTTTCCCAAGTGGAGACTCGTGAGAGATTTTTTTCTCAATAGGATCTGCTTCCCACTCACCAACAACGGTAAATGTCTCATCCTTGCCACCAATCTTTACAGCAACTTCTGATCCAAGATCAACAGATTGAGTTTTGTGATTATCATCACTAATTAATTCTGCTTGTTTGAGTAATTCTTCTAATTCCTCAAGTCTCCCATCAATAAAGGCGAGCTCTTCTCTTGCTGCGGTGTATTCAGCGTTTTCTGAAAGATCGCCCATTTCACGAGCTGCGGAAAGTCGTTCGACTACTTCAGGCCTTTTTTTGTTGAGCATCTCATCATACTCTTTCTTAAGATCTTCAAACCCTTTTTTCGTCAGGTAAACTTTCTTTCCGTTCATAATAAAAAAGACTTGCAAAGCTACGAAATTTTCGAGAAATATGCACCTGCTTCGTAAGTCTGAGCCAGTATAATTAATATTCAAAACTTTGTCAATAAACCGAATTGCCGCAGTTTTAGCCTTAATCGCCTAAGCGTAATCGCCCTATAGTCGTTTGGATGAAACGCTAGAAGGTTCTTTTTAACTACTTCGCGAGTTTGGTGCCTCTTCATCCATTTTGTCTGTAGACTCCGCAAAAGTGACTCGACAAAACGCGTAAAAATAATGTCTTCAATTACTGTCTCTCTTGCTTTTTGAGATATATATAATTCCTGTGAGCTCTGCAAAGCGTTTGGCAAAAATTTTAAAATCCATTTATTGGCCAAAAGGAATTTATGGTAAGTATCCTCTCTTTCAAACAATGGTAGTATTTGTGCAATTTCACGTGCCAGATAACTATCATGACCAATCTCAAACCACGAGAGAGATGTCTCATCAAAAAGGAGATTGAGACAAATTTTATCTTTCGCTTTTTTTTGTGTGCGAGCTCTTCTAACTCCAAGTAACTGAAGGAGTAACAACAATAGTAGTCGTGTTGTAAAAAGTGTATTTTTTTTCGTTATAACCACAAAATCTATATCATCATGTTCTCGAGCATCGCCAACCGCCAATCCTCCGCTTATCCCAATAAACAATACTGATGGAATAACAGAAAGTTTAGCTGAGATATCTCGTGCACGTTCCATTTTCTTTGTGACTTCTGAGAGATTCTTTTTTCGTTGGGAGATAATTTGTGTGCGATTTTTGAGGCAATAATAACCATCTTTTGAAATGATCTGAGGAAGAAGGTTTAGGTTTCTAAGAAACTCATTGTGCGAAATTTCTTTTTCACTCATAAGAAATTTCCACAGTTCATCACGTGTGAGTGGGAAAGAAAAAATATCGCTATAAAGTATTGTCCGTAGGATAGCTCTCTTGGCAGGATTCGTCGTCACATCCTTATTGCTGTTGGCCATATTTCTGAAGTACCTGCGAAAAACCATTATCTAAATCTTCTGTAACAGATTGCGCTGAATTGCCACCATTGGTAATCGAATTTATCGCCGTCTGTAAATAGGTATCCATTTGGGTATTTATCCCTGTCTGCCCATCATTGGTATGACTTGAGAAATAGGTTGATCCTGCATTATCAAGCTGGCTAACAAATGGATAGACCAATTGATTTTCTTTGAGGCTCTGCTGCAAATCTTTCCTGGCATATGGCTCACCAAATGCTCTGACTTTTGCTGTTTCTGAATAAAATTCCTGAGCTGTTGATTTTTGCGCCAGAAATTTCATAAATTCCATTGCTTCTGTCTGATTTGGGCTCTTTGCAGATACACCTGTTACCCAATAACTAGCAACGGTTGTCTTCACACCTTGATTGGCAGGAACTGAGTAAATTTTAAATTGTAAATTTGGATTTAGTTGCTGAATTTGAAAAACATCCCATGAATATCCAAAATACATAGCCAGATTCCCTTTACTAAACGAGAGCAGTGAATTATCAAGTGTCCCATCCCATACAGCATTGGAACCGGTTGCGAATGAAGTATAGAACTGCAGAGCATCAGCCTGATTGGTAGCTGACGTACCAAAATTACTCATCTTTACTCCTTGCTGAAGGAAAAGAAGCGAAACGATATCAGAAGCATGATTGATATTGTCATATGTACCAAGTGCTGCGCCTGCCGTCTTTATTTTGCCAGTGTTTTTATCTTTAACCGTAAGTTGTGCTGCTGCTTTGACGAATTGATCCCAATTTGTTGGCACCTGAACTCCTGCATCTTCAAAAAGAGACGGGTTTACAAAAAGTGCCAGAGTATCACCTTCCATCGGAATCCCATACAATCCACCATTTTGAGTGAGATCTTGCTGCATGATAGGATAATAGGTTTGTTTGAACTCCCCAGGAGTAATAACGCTTGAGGGAAGTGGAGAGAGATCTCCGTTGAGCATTGGAAGCCAGGTATTATGAAAGGTAAAAATGTCAGGCCCATTGCCGTTTTGAATTCTTGTGGTAAGTTGCTGCTGATACTGTGTTGGATCTTGTTTAATGTATTGAATTGTTACATTTGGATGAGTTTTTTTAAAATCAATAATAAGCGGCTGCATGGTACTTGCATCTTCCCAAAGTCCCCACCATTGAAGCGTTACGGGTTTGTCAGGCTGACCTTTGGGAATCAAAATAAGAATAATAATGATAAGAAGGACAACAGCCCCAAGTCCGATAAGAACTTTTTTAAGAAGCCCTCCACCCAAGAAACCTCCTGGGGGTGGTGATTCTTCTTCAACTTCTTCCTCTGTTCCATCGGCTTGATCATCTGTCGTTTCTGTTGCAGGAGCATTGGGATCAACCGGCGTTGGAGCTGCTGGATCAATGGGGCCGGAGGCTCCAGGTGTTGCTGGAGGCACACTGCCAGGTGCAGGAGGCGTACCTACTGGAGGAGCAGCTGGGTCATTTTGGGTTGGAGGATTATAAACGACATTTTCATCCATAGTATGCTATTATTCTTATAGTATAATTACCTTCGGAGCTCATGGCAATCCTATCTCATTATAACGTCATTACAAAAAAACTCAAAAAGCACCTTGCGCACAAAAAGGTACATCTAGAGAAAAAGCATTTCAAACTCTTCGGTAAAACAGTCTTTTGGTTCACACTTGGTAGCATCTTAGGGCTTCTTTTTTTTGTAAGTTTCCTTTATCTCTTTTACAAACAAATGCATACCGACCGCATCTATGATGGAGTTTTTGTAAGTGGAGTTAATTTCAGTGGGAAGAAAGCTGAGGATGTAAAAAATTATTTTGATGCAAAAAATACCATGCTACAACATACCGCAATTACTCTTCGATCTGATCAAGCGATTGCGACTGTATCTGCCAAAGCTATTGGATTTGGGTATGACTCCGACCTCCTTGCGACGCAAGCTATGACAGTTGGAAGATCAGGCAATAATGCAATCACCAACATGAGCCTTATGCTTCAAGCATATAGCAATACGATCAATTTCCCACCAGCATATCATTATTCAGAACAGAAACTTAATAAAATCCTTACGCCTCTCGCACAGCAAATAGACGTCAAGCCAGTCCAACCGCTTTTTACCTTCCAAAATGGGAAAGTCACAACATTTCAATTGGGAACTGATGGGAAAATGCTTGATGAAGATACACTCAAAAGCGAGATTATCAATACGATGAAGGATTCGGTCCTTATATCAAGACCTCAACAACTTACTCTTTCTTTGCCCGTCAAAACAATTCATGCAGCAGATGCCAATGATGTTGCAAACAAAATGGGCATTAAAGAAGAAGTTGCAGAAGGTACATCGCTTTTTGCAGGATCAACTTCAGATAGAATTTACAATATCTCACTTGCTGCAAGCAGACTCAATGGCATTATCATCAAGCCAGGCGAAGTCTTCTCCTTTGATCAGACAGTTGGAGACATTTCAGCTCTCTCTGGATATAAGCAAGCATATGTAATAGAGAACGGTAAAACAACATTGGGCGATGGAGGTGGAGTCTGCCAAGTCTCAACGACGATGTTCCGGGCAGCGCTTAATGCAGGCCTCCCAATTGTCGAGCGCCATCAACATGCATATCGAGTAGGATATTATGAACAGGATGCTGGGCCTGGAATTGATGCAGCTATTTATACCCCAACTGTTGATCTAAAATTTAAAAATGATACTGGACATGCACTACTTATTCAAACAGAACTTGATCTAACAAATGATAGTCTTACCTTTGCGCTCTATGGCACAAAAGATGGACGTCTTGTTAGTATCTCAACGCCAGTTGTGGAATCAACTTCTCCTGCACCCTCACCTGAATATACAGATGATCCAACGCTTCCAAATGGACAAATAAAACAAGTTGATTTCGCAGCCAATGGCGCCAATGTCTACTTCACTCGAACCGTTAAAAAAGATGGCAAAGTAATAATTTATGACAAATTCACATCAGACTACCAACCATGGCAAGCAAAGTACTTACGAGGAACAAAAACCTAATTTTCAATTTACAATTTAAAATTTTCAATCAAATAACAATTTCTTAATGTTTCAAACATTTAAAAATTGATTGATTGGAAATTCATTGAGAATTGAAAATTAAAAATTGAAAATTAATGGGAACTATTTTAAGTATTCAAAAAATCAATAAAATTAGCACTGAGCTTCATCAACAGAATAAACGTATTGTTGTGGTTGGTGGTTGTTTTGATATTCTTCATATTGGTCATATTGTTTTTCTTGAAGAGGCAAAGAAGCATGGAGATATTCTCATCGTTTTTCTTGAATCAGACCAGACAATTACCAAATCCAAAGGCCCCAAACGACCTATCAATTCACAAGATGATCGCGCAAAGATACTCTCTGCACTTGCATCAGTTGATTATGTCGTAATGTTGACGCCTGATATAGACGCGCACATGTATGATGAGCTGGTAATTGCACTAAAACCTGCTATAATCGCAACAACAAGTGGTGACATGAAAAGACATTATAAAGAACGTTCTGCGAAATTGGTACATGCAGAAGTTATAGATGTCACAACTCCTGTCTCTGACAAATCAACCACCACATTGATAAAACTGCTCGATGAACTATAATACATAGTTATGAGTCTTAATAAAATTATCATCGGCTTTATCGTTTTACTTCTTATCGTTAGCGGAATTGTGTTATTCCAGCTAAACAAAACTTCCCCTCTTCCCAAAACCACAGTCACAATAGACAAACAAGATTTCTCAGTAGAAGTCGCAACGACCTCAGCTCAACAACAACAAGGCCTTTCAGGACGTGGCTCAATGCCAAAAAATAGTGGCATGCTTTTTATTTTTAAAACCGCTCAAAAATATCCTTTTTGGATGAAAGATATGAAATTTCCACTTGATATGATCTTTATCAACGACAACAAAATTGTTGATATCATCCCAAATACCCCGGCTCCAAAAAATGGAAATGATAATCTCCCAATTTATACTCCTGCTGCTCCAGATAATCAGACGCTTGAGATCAACGCCGGCCTTGCCAAACAATATGGTTTCAAAAAGGGTGACGCTGTCAAAGTTGCTCCCATTAAATAACTTACGATAAAATCTTCTGTTTAAAGCTCTTTTTAATTAGCAGCCAAATTATGTAAAATAATGGTATGACTGACGAAATAAAAGATAGACAAAGTACACCTGAAGACACCGCGATATCTCAACCAAACAATAAAGGTATTCAACGTTTACGTGCTCTAGCTCCCCGTCATTTCTTAAGTCACTTCAGAAAAGCACCTGAAACAAATCAAACACAGTTTGATTACCGAACGGCAGTAACAGACTATCTTCTAAAGCACAGAGAACAAGTTCCTCCATCACGAAATATATCAGTTGATATTCCTACTCTGCATGGCATGGTACGTTATTCGAATAAAGA
>DATIIS010000040.1:0-25676 GCA_035479415.1 Saccharimonadales bacterium (SeqCode) | reverse complement strand
ATTTTCTCCCACCAACACAACATTGTTCTTAATTCTATTAAGCAGAGGATAGAAAAATGTATAAAATGGAGCGTATGTTTTATCAAGTATTGCAGATGTTAAAAGATCTGTAAGCGTCTGACGATTGGGAAATTCTGTCAGCTCACAAGACGCATATCCCAATCCCTTTACTCCATGAGCATCACTACTTGCCGCTTGTGGTATAGAATTCTTTTGAGCAAATTGCACTGCCATGTCGGGCTTCCCACGAAATCTTCCTCGTCCATTAAATACTTCAACAATATCGATGTCAGCAGCAATCCGAGTCATAACATGTGCTTGGAGTCCTTTGCGGAACTTTTCAAATGGATGAGGCACATAGACAATTCCACCCTGATGTTTGATACTCGCAATTGCTTCATCAATGCTAATTCCCCCCGGAATTGTTTCGGTCAAATAGAGACCTATGATCTCACCTTGTTTAGTTGCAATTTCCTCACCAATAATAATTCTATCTCCCAATTTCTTCTGCATGATGCGAGCAAAACTAGTTTCATTATGGTCTGTTATTGCGAGGCAATCCAGTTCTCCTGACGCCAAAATTTTTTCATACTGAGACGCAGTTATGCCACCATCCTGTGATATGATAGAGTGGGTGTGGAGATCGATTTTATAACGAGAACCTTTCATATTTTTAAGGTAATAGGTGTTAGGTAACAGGTGATAGTTTAAATTAAAACTTTCCTGTAACCTAGTACCTATAACCTAGTATCTAACTTATGTTGAGTAGTAAAAAATCCTCAATTGAATTTTATTTACATCCGATTGTTGACCGCTTATCCAAAGTAGATCCTAACGCGCTTACTCTAATAGGAAGTATACCACCTCTCTTATTTTTTGTCTTCTTGCTATGGCACTATGAGATTGTGGCACTTATTATCTTTATCGGAAACGGTTTTGACCTCATCGATGGAATGGTCGCTAGAAAATATCATAAAGTCAGTGCCTTTGGAGGATTTCTTGATTCAACGCTTGATCGAGTCTCTGATTTCCTTATCATAACAGCCTTTGCTTTTTCAGGGATTGTCAGATGGGAAATTGTTGCACCATTTCTTCTTTTCGCCTATCTTACAAGCTACATCAGGTCTCGTGGAGAACTCGCAAATCCAAAAGTGAGTTTTGCGATGGGACTGATTGAGAGATCTGAAAGACTTGTTCTTATTTTTATCGGGCTTCTGCTCTATATTCTACTGCCAAACGCCAACTTTGCAGGATTTAACGTTGCTGAGATCACATTTGTATTTATCACACTTCTTTCACTCTACACAGTCATTCAGCGAACAATGCATGCATATAAAAAATTATAACTAACTACAAACTATGAATCTTCTTCAGAAATTTCGCCACTAAAATCACCTTCTAGCACTTCTCGAGTTGTTAAATCTCCTTGTGCAAAAGCAGCAAGTCTTGCAGGATTCCTAATAATAGTTCGGGCATCTACTACCGTTCCAGTACTGACGCCAAGTCCTCTTGCAATAGATCTAACACTCCCTCGATCACGGCTGCTAAGTAGATGCTGAACGGTAAGCTTTAAGAGTGTTTCTGGGGCTTGGCTAAGATCCACTGAATCAACTTGAACTTCTCCTAATATCTCATCTAAATTACCGCGCTCTTCTTCAATTAATCTGCGTGCATTTATTACAGTTCCCCTACTTATTCCAATTTGTTTTGCGATAGTTCTGCTACCTCTTGTATCTCCAGTAGAAATCAAATATGTTACTGCAATTCCAAGTGGAGAATCGGGATAAATTGGTAACTCTTGATCACTGGTTGTAACTTCTCTAGGAACTTCTTCTTCAATTCTACTTTCTTTTCTTATAGATGTTTCTACTTGGACAGCTTCTGTCTCTCCTTGATCTTTTGGATTTACAGACGTCTCCACCTGTGTTGCTCTAATATGTGAAAGTTCTTCCTCTCTCTCTAAACTCTTTAGATATTGCCTCAATTGAAGTGTTGCAGGATCAACTCTATCTCCAGAGTAAAGGCCTGATCTATCAAAATCATCCTTGTTACCTACAAATGTTCCATGACTCTCTACGCTTGTAGTCCTTCCATAGCTTTCAAGTATAAAGCTAACAATTTGAGCTTCTTGATGATCAAGGCCATCAACCTTTCTTAATTCTTTTAATGAAGGTAGTTTATCTCCTATATGTAATTCCCCACTTTGAATCTGATTGTACAATCTGCGTACAACCCCCATAACACTTGATGATTCTTCTCTTTCCGCCTCTACTAAAACAATAATTTTACCATCAATTATACTAATCAATCCTTCACTCTCCAGAGCTTTATAAATAAGATATGCATGGAATGAGCTAATCCCATTTTGGGCAGATAATCTTCTCATAGATGAAAGATATATCCCTCCTGCTAAATCCCCACGAAAAATTTGATCACGCAATTGACTAAGTAGATTAACTGCTCTATTACGAGGTATCTCTTCGCTAGATATTGCTCTTGCATCAGGCTCTCCTTCTGGTTCTTCAGCCCCTTCCGCAGTAGAAGGTCTGCCTCTCGGTGGAAGAGGAGGTGCTCCAGCTGATTGAGCCTCTGGAGCTCCTTGTTCTTGTGCACTTCCTGCCTGTTTTGCGCTAGAGCCTTCCTGTCCTTCTCCTCCTTGTCCTCTGACTTGTACTTGTGCTGCAGTAGTTCCATCAGCTCTTACTCGCACTCCTGGTAATGCAGGAGCTGGACCTCTGGGGGCAGTTAACTCTCCAGCATCTACTATCACTTCTCCTCTTGATACATCCAATCTCGGCGCTTGTGCCCTATCTTTTCCTACCCCTGGATGATCTGGTATCTGCCTTGCTATCTCTGCTACTCTTCTTGCTGCTTCCTCAGCAAATGCTTGAGTCGCTGCTTCACCTGTTGATAATGCTTCTGCTTCTTCTTCTCTTTCTTGACTTGTGGCTTGTTCAGCGCGTGATTGTACACCTTCTCCTGGTATCTGAAATGTTACTTGTCTTGCTGCTGCTGTTCGGAAATCTGTCCCTGCTGTCACTTGCGGATAATTTGCTGCTGTCTCTGATGCTCTAGCTACTGCCTCTGATTGTGATGCTCTTGCTTGTTCTCTTTGTGCTGCTTGTTTTTGTTTCCTTTCTTCTCTCTTTCGTGCTCTTCTTGCTTCTTCAGGTGTCTGCGGGCTTCCCCATCCTGCTCCTCCTGTTGCCAATCCTCCTATGCTTGCGCCTTCAAAATGAGATGGTCCTCCTGAAGCTAAAGTGTCTGGTCTTCCAGCTAAACTTATCTCTCCACTTCCAGGTAACGCTACCCCTTCATCAAAATGTCCTTTTAATCCTGCTGCTGGATTAAGACTCATCCCATCTGTCACTGGTCTTGCTCCTGCGAAGTGCCCCGGCGCGCCGGCTGTTGGTCCGACTGGTCCCGGTTGAAACACTGCTGGCGGTCTCGGATCTGCTTGCTCCCGTCCTTTTTGTTGTGCCTTTCCACTCCCGAGTAAATCATCATCTCTGATCAACGGCTCACCTGACGCACTCTGAGTATTTGCCCCTGGTAGACCTGGCTCTCCTACTAATCCATGTGCCGCACCTCCACTTCCCCAGCCTGCCGCTCCAGCTACGGGATTCCCCAATCCTTCCGTCACTCCAGCTACAGGTTCAGCTGGTCGTGACGCATCTCTTGCTTGAGCATTTCCTACTCTCCTTCCTCTTCCTACGCCTGCACCTAATGGTGGGGCCGGTGGCCTTGGTGCATCAGACGCTCCTCCTCTTTCACTTGCGCTTCTCCCCGCTCCTGGGGCTCCGCTCCCACTTGCTGGGGGACTTCCCCCTTGCGCTTCAGGCAATGCAGGAGCTCTTGCTTGTACCTGAGCGCTTCCTCTTGCTCCCGTATCTGCTTTCCAAGCCACCTGTCTCCCTCCAGGGGATGTGGTTAATCGTGGTGCTTCCTCTGGATCTTTCTTACTTGCCAAATCTGCATTTGAAGAAACAGCAGTATCCTCGGATGCCTCCGCTTCTCTTGCCTGTTGTCCTCCGTCTCTTCGTGGACTCCATCCTCTTCTAGAAGGCCATTGTGGTCCTTCCTCTTCTCCTTCAGGTCTTGGCATATCTCTCCTTCCTTATGAGATAAGACAGCAATTGATATTCTACATATTTAAATCAGTATTAGTTATGTTATGGGATATTCTACTCCTATTTTCCTTAGAGATCAAACAAAATATGAACATCAGAAAAAATCCTAGATGTATCTTAAAATAGAAAATCGCATAAACTTGAGTAGGAAAAGTTGACAATAGTTAAATAAAAACTTAAGCTGATAGCAGTATGAATGAAACAGGGGCCGAAGTAACAGAACAAACTCCTCCGGAGGAAATTAAATCACTGCAAGATTTAGGAGAAAAAATAATAGAGAGCAATCCGAAGTTGTGGGGGCGAGACAGTGAATTTTCAATCTTTGAAACATCAAACAATGATAAAGGAGAGCGTGAATACGTTACAGAAGAAAAAGATGGAAAAACTGGAAAAGTTATTGACCAAACTAATTTCTTAAAATGGACAAAGTTACAATTATCTGACGATCCTGAAGATATCTCCCAAGTAATTGATGAAAAAAAATCAAAAGAGTCCCCTGGAATCTTTAGACGAAATACACAGGCTCCAACTACACAAATAACACGTATGCATTATGGTGACTGGACTGGACATATCGAAGATATGATAAAGTTTTCGGAATACAATAGTAAAACAGGTCTCAGATTCAAAAGAAAAGAATATCAGGAAGCTATGAAAGAAAAAGTTGAGCAAGCAAATAGGATCAAACTAGAATTAGCAGCTTAACATATTACAGCTAATTTCCGTTTTGGTGAAATGAGTAAAAAACATATAAGGAAAGTAGATATTTATATTAAATCTTGACAAGATGCTCCTTATGGCTTCAAACTGAAATAAAATAAATTTTTTATGTATCGCAAAATTTTATTAATTATAATACTAGTTCTAATTCCAGTTGCCATTATCATTTTTAGGCTGACGAAAAATAATAACGAGCAAATAAACCAACATACTGCACAACAAGTTATGACTACTCCAACTCTCCCACCCTCTGTGCCTCAGACAGTTTTTCAGCTTTTCCCAAATCCAGCGCAGCCTGATTCTGAAGGAAATATTGACATAGATGTCTCTATAAACACAAACAATAATAGAGCGACAGGAGTACAATTTGTTATTCAATATGATCCTTCTGTTTTACGATTTGTATCGATCAAACCCGATGATGCGTTCTATAACGCCAAAGTTGTTACTCAAAATGTTGATGAGACATCAGGGCTAATAACATATTCATTAACGTTACCACCACAGACACGATATAACTCAGTACGAGGAGATTACCATATTGCAGAGATGGAATTTAAAGCAAAACATCCCGGAACAACCGATGTAAAAATCATATCAGCTTCAGTGATATCTCCTGACAGCACACATTCAGTTTTGAAATCAGTAGTAGGAACAACAGTTAAATTAAGTGAATAAATTATGAAAAAAAAGTTACTCTTTATACCATTTTTACTTTTAACTTTTTTACTGTCCCCTCTGGCGACACAACATGTAAATGCAGCTAGCCCTATCAAAACAGTATTTATTATCCTTATGGAAAATCATGACTGGTCGGCAGTCAAAGGATCCGCAGCACCTTATATAACCAACACATTACTGCCGATGGGCGCACATGCGGAAAACTACCGCAATGGAGGCGTGCATCCAAGCGCACCAAATTATGTCAGTCTTGAAGCAGGATCACCCGTTGTTGGAACTTCAGATTGTAAACCTACCGATTCAGGCTGTAGCTATAACGGACCTCATTTAAGCAAACTTCTTGATGCAGCGGGAATTCCATGGAAAGAATATGCTGAAGATACTAATGGGACAAGTTGTATCCTCGATTTCTCAGGAGCTGATGTGAATCATATACCTTTCTCGTACTTCACCGATGTTACTAACAATAATAATCCAAACTCTTCTAATTGTATCTCACATGAGCGACCGTTTAGTGAACTTGCAACAAATTTGGCCAACAATACAGTGGCACGTTATAACTTCATTACACCCAACGTCAATGATGATATGCACAACGGCACGGTTCAACAGGGAGATACATGGCTCTCCAAAGAAGTCCCGATGATTATGAATTCATCGGCGTATAAAAATGGAGGAGTTATTATAATTACTTGGGATGAAGATGGAGGAGCAAACAATCCAATCGGATTTATTGTGATATCTCAATTTGCCAAGAAAAATTATTCAAACACAATTGCTTATAGTCATGCTTCAACGCTTAGGACAATGGAAGAAATCTTTGGTGTCAGTCCATTTCTTGGCAATGCTGCATCAGCTATAGACCTGAGTGATCTTTTTACAGTCACATTAACCAGCTCTGGAGGGAATAACCTTACTCCAACAACTGCCACAAACCCCGCACCGACTGCAATTACACCAACGCTCTTTTGTGTCGGAGGAAACGCTCAACCTCCTTGCGCAACAATTCCCCCCTCAGGCTCAGTCAAAACGCCAACCAAAGTTCCATCTACTACTTTGACAGCTGCGCCCACACAAAATCCTTGTACTTCAACCATAAGCACCAGCTCAGTACATACATTCAAATCTCATAAGCATGTAAAAGGTACAATCAGCAATTTAATTCTTCTGTTATTACAATTCTTATTGCAACTATTACAGCAATTATTTGGTGGAACAATTACGCTACCCAATCCCGGAGGAACACCGTCTCCATCTTCAGGACCATCAATAGTACCACCATCAGGAACGCCATCGATAAATCCTTGCATATCACCTACATCTTCACTCAATCCATCTCCTGGAACATCAACAAATCCTTCAACAGGAACAACCACTCCCCCCACAAGCTCCACACTCGGTCCAAAAACAAGCTTGCATTATACCGCCAATGGCAATTTCTCAGGAAGTACTTATGCACCAGGCGTTGCTGGCTTTAATCTCGCCGATGTTGGAAGCATCAGTGAGGTAAATAGCTTGCCAGCAGGGGCAAAAGGTCTTGTGTATGTCAATTCGTGCAATGGAGCTGACTCAAATTTTACTTCAATAATACAACCATATGTGGGTAATGCAAAAATTTTTGGCTTTTTCTTATATGATGAACCTGATCCAACAGGGAAATATAAAACGCTTTGTCCTGCTACTAATCTTAAAGCTGAATCCGATTGGATACACAAAAATGATCCTGGTGCGAAAACATTTATTGTGCTTATGAATATGTCTTCATCAAAAACACCTACCTATATGAACACCTACAACCCTGCAAATTCTGATATTGACTATTTTGGGATTGATGCCTACCCATGCCGAACAGATTATAACGGGTGTGACTTTACTATTGTTAACAGAAATATGACGGCAGTAACAGCAGCAGGCGTACCAACCGCTGACGTTGTACCTGTTTATCAAACATTTGGTGGAGGTTCGTGGGTTGATGATGGAGGCGGTTCTTATCTTATGCCTTCAGCATCTGAGGAAAAACAATTATTAACTACCTGGGCAAGTGTGTTGTCAACTTCTGGTTTTGATTATACATATAGTTGGGGTTCACAGAAGAACGATCAATCGTTAGCAGGAGATTCCGCTCTCAAACAAATTTTTGCAACACATAATAAATAAGAAGCCATCTTAAAAAACGAACTCCTGGCGTTTATAGAGATGGATATTAACCATTATAGATATGTAAAGATGAACCTATGAATCAGATAGATCAACAAAAAATAACGATTACTTTTTCAACACTCCTCTATTGTGCATTTATTACCATAATAGTTTTTATTGGGATATCAACATTAGGCTTTCTTATAGGAGCACCCTTTGCTATTTTCAGCCACGGAGGACTTTCGGTGATTTTCTTTTACTTAATTGCTCTTCCATTTTTTATTTACGTATCTTTTTTTCTTATAATGCCTACAGTCATCCGATCTCTTAGGGAAAGAGGAATAGAAAACGCTGAAAAAGTTACTTATTTTACTTTATTTTTTCTTATTGATTTGCTAGTCCTTTTATCGAGATGGAACTTATGGAAACTTTTTCCAGGGCTGAATAAAGCCTCTGAATCATGGCATTTTGTTTTTACAGGGTATTTGCTGCTAATAATAGGAGTAATCATGCTTGGTTATTACTTTTCTTTCTTATTATTTAACCGATGGAAGCAATACTTTATTGTATACATAATTACTACCATACTTGGATTACTAACTATTTTTACTTTTATCTATCAGTAGTTTTAAGTATTGGACTGCTATATCAGCCCACTTGAGGATAGTGGCATTTTTTGAAGTTTCATCAATATAGGGTACCACACAAAAGGCTTTTATTGACTGACCATACTGAGTATGTAAAGATAATATTATGGCTCAGGTTAATGAACAACAAACACTAACTCCCGTAATACCAACAACGAATACTATTGTGTCTTCTGAACAGCAAATGCCTTTAGTTAACCAACCATCTTCATCTTCTCAGATAAGTATTCCTGCTTCTCAGCCAAAACGTTATCTTAATTTTTTAATAGATTTACTTTTTCAACTGGTTATATTATATTTCCTCACTTTCGTTTATATTATTATCCTTCACAAAATTCCACAAATAAATTTCGTAAGTTTTATCTATTATTCTATTTTGAATTTTGTTATTTTTATCTTGTATTACACACTGTCAGAAGGTCTCTGGGGAAAAAGTCCTGCAAAATTTATTACGCATACAAGAGTAATAAGAGAAAGCGGTCAACCTCTTACACTTTATATAACATTGCTCCGTACTCTTTGCCGTTGTATTCCTTTCGATACATTTTCCTTTTTGTTTTCTAAAAACCCCCAGGGGTGGCATGACTCTCTTCCAAAAACAATAGTTATTGATGAACGTAATAATAATCCATCAAATCGAAGTAGTTTAAAAATTGCAGGAATCCTGATAGCAGAACTGCTGCTTTTTCAATGTATTATTACTATTTTATACATGCTTTTCATTTTTGGATTCTCGTTGATTATTCCTAAAAGCACTCTGAATGCTCTATCAAAAACCCACTCATCACCAACTCCCGTTGTGAATAAAATCATCAAACTTGTTCCATGTGGAATGCAAAATGGGAATTCATTTTTACTGGAAGATACAGCATATACGCTTACATTAAAATGCCCTGAGAATTGGACAATTTCAAAGCAGTTTACAAATTCAAAACAGGCAACATTTGCAAACCCAGATGGAAATGTAGATTTTACAGTTCAATACCCTATACCTGCTACATCTGATCTAAATACCCAAATATCCTATGTAAAATTAACGCAACTTCAAAACGATACTATTATTAACGAGTCAAATATAACCATTCATGGACAGACATTCCATACAATCCAGTATCAGCTTCCAGCACAGAATGGGTATGTTCCGGAAACGCTTGGATTAGCGACAATTAAAAATGGCTATTATTATATGTTTAGTTATAATGCATGGACATATAACTATAATCAATATCTTCCTGATGCTGAAATATTTATACACTCAATTGTCATAAAGTAGAAATTACTTCTATGAAATATTAAAGATCGGATTGATATATCATATCAGCCTCTGAGAATGGTGCAAGATTTAATATCATATGGTGACGGAAAGTTATAAATGTGGGAAAAAGAGAGAATTTTTAAAAAAACGTTTCTATGAATTTTAGTAAAGTTGATGCTCTTTGAGCTACTTATTATATCTTCCCCTTACCTCATGGGTAATTTAATTTAAATTGATAAATCAATCAAATCATAGATTTTTCTGAGGATAGTGACAAAATTTCCACTTCTTTCCGCTGCCGCACCAACAGGGGTCATTTCGACCGAGCCTCTTAGAGGCGAGGGAGTCCTCTTGAGGACGGCTTTTTTTCTTTGTATCTTCTGAGATCTCACTTTCAGGTGTATTGGTCACTATCTTCCGCGGCTGTGTGACTGGAATTGCTTCTGGATGAGCTGGACCTGCGTGAGTGCTTCCATCTGTATGAATATGTGTGATACCTGCTTGTGCATTGGGTTGTTGGACCTGAATTTTGTAAATTCTATGGACAATCTCATCATCAATTGCGAAGACGAGTTGTTCAAACATTCTAAAGGCTTCATTTTTATACTCCACCAATGGATCACGCTGCGCGTAGCCACGAAGGCCAATTCCTCCACGTAAGTTATCAATTGCATCCAGGTGATTGGTCCAGAGGTTATCAATGACTGAAAGCATCACAAATTTCTCAAGCTGTCTCATAAATTGTGGTCCCAATTGCTTTTCTCTATTATCATAAAGATCATCAGCGATTTTCTTAAGGAATTCAATCTTTTGATCCGCTTCATGAGCTCCCTCAAGTTGTTTGATTAATTGCGATTTGGATGCATCATCAAAAGGAATAATTGTGTTGAATGCATCAACTATCTCTTCATTGAGCGTCTCACCTGTCATCGTTTGATTGGCAAAAGCGAGATCTACAAGACTCTCTATAGAGCTATGAATTTTGTCACGCATTGTTTCTTTTAAGTCACTTGTCTCGTCCATTGGACTTTCAAGGACTTTACGGCGGCGGCCATAAACAATCTCACGCTGCTTATTCAATACATCATCGTATTCCACCAAATGCTTTCGGGTATCGAAATTAAATCCTTCAACTTTGACCTGTGCATTTTCTATCGAGCGGGTCACAAGTGGATGCTCAAGTGGCACATCCTCAGGCATGTTAAACCGTGTCATAAGACCTGCAATTCTGTCGCCTCCAAAAAGTCTCATGATCTCATCATCAAGTGCGACAAAAAATCGTGATGCACCTGGATCTCCCTGACGACCAGATCGTCCACGGAGCTGATTGTCGATACGTCTTGACTCATGACGTTCTGTACCAATGACATACAGTCCACCCAATTCCAAAACTTCATCATGTTCCTTTTGCCACTGCTTGTATTCAGGAGATTTCTGATCAGTTGTACCATCTTCTCGTTTGGGAGTTTCTCCACCAAGCACAATATCAACTCCTCGACCTGCCATGTTGGTGGCAACAGTAACTGCACCTTTTTTCCCTGCATTGGAGATAATTTCTGCTTCTCTCAAATGATTTTTTGCATTGAGTACTTCGTGAGGAATTTTTCGTCTTCTCAAAAGCTCTGCAACGATTTCATTCTTATCAATTGATGTCGTACCGACAAGTACTGGCTGGCCTTTTGTATGAGCTTCTACAATTGAGTTCACAACTGCTGTATATTTTGCGCGTCCCGTCTTATAAACTGCATCAGCATAATCAATTCTTTTAACAGGTCTATATGTTGGGATAACGACAACATCAAGATTGTAAATCTTTCTGAACTCCTCTGCTTCAGTCACCGCAGTTCCGGTCATACCTGAAAGTCTCTCATACATACGGAAGTAGTTCTGAAGAGAGACAGTTGCAAGAGTTTTGGATTCACGTTGAATTGGAACTCCTTCCTTGGCTTCAATTGCCTGATGAATTCCTTCTGAAAGTCGGCGTCCTTCAAGTAGTCGGCCGGTAAACTCATCTACCAAAATAACTTGATTGTCCTTCACGATATATTCTTTTTCACGATGGAACAATGCTCGTGCTTTAAGTGCTGCTTCTAGATGATAAACCGTGTCAAAATCTTTTTCGTAAATATCTTTTATGCCATACAATTTCTCAATCTTTCCGATCCCATGATCTGTGAGATGAGCTGTTCGGAATTTCTCATCAATCTTATAATCAGTATCAGGGACTAATTTATCAACAACCTGCGCATACTCATAATATTTCTGAGATGGTGACTCATCAGGTGCTGAAATAATATGAGGGGTACGCGCTTCATCAATAAGAACAGAGTCAACCTCATCAACAATTGCAAAATAATATCCGCGCTGAACAAGACTTGCCATATCTTGTGCCATATTGTCACGGAGATAGTCAAAGCCAAATTCCGAATTAATTCCATACGTCACGTCTGCATCATACGCTTGTTTGCGGCTGACTGGCTTGAGATGCAGGAGACGATAGTCTGTCGCATCTGAATTGATGAATTCTGGATCGTAGAGAAAGGACTGCTCATTGATCATTGCTGCGACACTGACACCAAGCATATGAAAGACAGGTCCCATCCATCCAGCATCACGACGAGCAAGATAATCGTTAACTGTCACCAAATGTGCGCCTTTGCCCATAAGACTGTGCAAATATAATGCCGAAACCGCAGTCAATGTCTTTCCTTCACCTGTTTTTTGTTCTGCAATTTTTCCTTGAGCAAGGGTAATTCCGCCCATCATCTGTTGGTCAAATTGACGCATATTAAGAGAACGGCGTGAGGCTTCGCGGACAAGAGCAAATGCAACAGGTAACAGATCCATCAATTTCTCACCATCTGCAAGGCGTTTCTTAAATTCTTCTGTCTTTTTAGAAAAATCTTTGTCTTTTAATTTTTTAACGTTTTCTTCTTCTGCGTTGATTTTGGCGACAATTGGTAAGAGAGCGTTGATTTCACGTTTGTTGGAGTCAAATAATTTATTAAGCACGCCTAACATAAGTATCTTATCTTACCATATTTCAGCTTTGAAATGAAGCTCACTTTTCTCAAGCGACTAGAGTAAGATCCGTAACAAGAAAAGCACCATGGGTGCGAGTACGCTTCTTCCCAAAGAGAACTTCTCGTCTGTTGAACACATGACTTTGATGAGGAGCAAGTGGTCCTTTTCTAACAATGGCATACTCAGGAGCTGAAGTCATCACCAATTTTCTTTGAGGGAGTAACGCCACTTCACCAAAAGAAGAGTCAAGATATCTTCCTCTCGCGGTACCTTTATAAAATTCTGTAGGTCTAAAGTCATTAACTACATAAGAAAAAGGATCAATATGTAAATCGAGTTGCCCATAGAATTCTTTAGCTGGAACGTTGGCTCTTTGCATGAGTATCATATCAACTACTAAATTCTGATCTCCTAAAAATTCCATATCTTCTGCTACAAGTTGCATGACTCCTGGCATTTTTTCATGTAAGAGAGCTAACCGTTTTTCGTTGTTTTTTGTTTCATTAAAATAGATTAATCCACTTTCTGTTTGACCTCGGAGAGGAATAGTCCAAAGATTATGTGGCTTTACAACGGTACTATAAAATTCACGTTCTTCTGGAGGTACATAACCAATAACTGTTGGAAGTCCAATCTCATACTCTCTCCATTCACCGCTTGAAACAAGTTCTCGCCATAAGGCCATTTCTTGCTCAAATACCTCTCTTTCCGCTTCCGAACGTTCCGTTGTGGGAAATTGTGGCAAAGCTTCTCGCTCCTCCCTTCCAAAGCCAAAACGAAATTCATGCATAATGAGTATTCTCGATTCGCGTAGATTTTACCATAAGTTAGCCACAAAAAAAACCCCTACTGTTGGGCAGGGGTTTTTACCAATTGATCAGTTGGTAACGTGTTATACGTTACTTCTTTTTCTTTTTTGCAGCTGTCTTTTTAACAACCTTTTTTACTGCTGTCTTTTTCTTTGCTGCTGTTTTCTTTACTGGCATGAACAATCACCCCCTTCTTTTGTAAGGATATATTTATAGTGCCGCGAAAAGGTTTATTTGTCAAGAAATTTTGCCTGCTTCAAAATATAGCGATTAGACTGGTATTTCAGATAAAATCACTGGTCAACGTGAGTAATTCTGGAGGCTAAAAATCTGTAAAAATTATCGAGGTTTGATGACATCTTTACCCATGTATTTACGTAAAACTTCAGGGACAATAACTGATCCATCTTCTTGTTGATAATTTTCTAGGATAGCAACAAGTGGTCTTGTAGAAAAAGCTGTTCCATTAAGAACCTGCAAGTATTTTTTCTCATTACCATCTTGATATTTCATGTTGAGACGGCGCGATTGAAAATCTGTAACGGTAGATGTAGATGTCAGTTCTCGGTATTTTTCTTGTGTTGGGACCCATGCTTCAATATCATATTTACGAGCTGCATTGAAACCCAAATCTCCTGTACATACTCTAATAACTTGATAAGGAATTCCTAACTGCTGCATGAATTTTTCTTCAATTCCAAGCATAAATTCATGTTCGCGGTCATCATCTCCTTCTGCTACAAAAGAAACCATCTCTGTCTTATCAAATTGATGAACTCGTATAATTCCTCGTGTATCTTTTCCATATGCTCCTGCTTCACGACGAAAAGCAGTTGAGAAACCTACATACCTTTTTGGCAAATCTTCTCTCTTTAGAACATCATTCATGTGATATGGCACAATTGATTGCTCTGCCGTCCCGACCAGATATAAGTCACCATTTTCAGTAGTATAGATATCCTCTGCCTCACCCATTTGGGTATAGCCTAACTTATCCATTATTTCCTTTTTGACAATAACTGGCGGGAGGATAGGAGTGAATCCTTCTTTTATCAATGTCTCAAAAGCAAATTGTTTGAGAGCAAATTCCAAAAGCACGCCGTCATTTTTGAGATAATAGAATCGTGATCCTGAAACAACTGCTGCTTGTTTGACATCGATAATATCCAGAAGCTCTCCTAGCTCGAGATGATCTTTGGGTTTGAAGTCGAACTTGGTAGGTGTACCAACTGTTTTGATGACTTCATTTTCGCTATCATCTTTTCCGACTTTGACATCAGGTTTGGAAGGATTTGGAATACTTTGGAGTAAGGTCAAAAATTCAACCTGAACTGCAGCAAATATAGTCTCTCTTTTATCAAGCTCTTCCTTTATCTTTTTACCTTCTTCAGCTTGTTCTGGAGTAGGTTTGCCTGTAATCTTTTTGGAAAATGAATTTCGCTCTTCGCGAAGTTTCTGGACCTCTCTTTGGAGACTTTGGAACTGATCATCAAGCTCAATTACTTTATCAATATCAACCGTAACGCCTTTTGCAGCCGCGGCTTTTTGGATGTCCTGTGGGTTTGCTCTAATACGATTTATATCTACCATAGTTATAATTTTAAATTTTTAATTTCCAATTTTCAATCAATGTTCCAATAAATCAATTTGTAAACATTATATCATTGATTCATTCAATGAAAATTGAGAATTGTAAATTGAAAATTATTTCTTAGAGGAGGGCTTTGTCTTTTTTGCCCCAGTAGATTTCGTAGCCTTTGCAGCAGATGCTTTGGTAGCTTTTGGTTTTGATTCTTTTTTAGGTGCAGCTTTTTTAGCTGATGTTGCAGCTGGTGTGGCATCTGAGCTCATTTGCTTGGAAAGCGCAGACTTCATTCGAGCTGCTTTATTTTTGTTCAAGATATTTTTCTTTGCAGCTTTATCAACAGCACTAAATGCCAGGCTCAAGGATTCGGCTGATTTCTCAGCTTTTGCTTTTTTGACCAGGAGTTTAAAGGTATCTTTTATTTTCTTATTTTTTATGCTACGCTTTTTATCCTGCTTTAGTTTTTTCTTTGCGTGTTTTAATATTGGCATTTTGCCATTTTAGCATGATATACTTTAAAAAACAAGATAAGGTCAACAATTTACCTTTAACAATTAACAATTGACTACTAGATCATGCTACGCTAACCCTTAACTCACCTTTAGGACAGTTGATTGTGGATTGTTAAATGTAACTGTTATCCAAGGTATGACTAACAAATTTTTGTCAAAAAGCCTTGATCTCTTGACTCGTAGACAGACCAACATCCTCTCTGCGGCGTTTGTGATCATGGTGACCGTCATTATCTCCCAAGTCCTGGGACTAATCAGACAACGACTTCTCGTTGGGATTTTCGGCGCATCCAACGTCCTTGGTATTTATCTTTACTCAACACAACTTCCAGACACAGTCTTTCAACTTACAATCGCTGCAGCTCTCTCATCGGCATTTATCCCAGTTTTCTCTGATTATCTTGCCAAAGGCAAAGAAAAAGAAGCCCACAAGATGGCATCAACACTTCTTGCAATTGGTTTTTCAGTCTTTTTGGTCCTCTCGATATTTCTCATGATTTTTGCACAAGACATATTGCAGATTTTCAACCTCGGCTCCAACTTCACTCCACAACAAATGATCCTTATGGCAAATCTTATGAGAATTATTATCATCGGACAGCTCCTTTTCATTGTCGCGACATTCTTTACAGCACTTCTTCAGTCATACAATCATTTCTTTGTCCCAGGTATCGCAGCAGCACTTTATAACCTTGGAATTATCATTGGCGTTCTGGTCTTTGCACCAAGTGTGGGTATCTATTCTGCAGCAATTGGTGTGATCTTTGGAGCCATTATCTTTATCGCAGCCCAGGTGCCACTTGCGAGAAAAGTTGGCTTTCATTTCCGGCCGGACATGTCATATATCAAATCAGAAGGTGTCAAAAAAATTGGCAGACTCATGTGGCCGCGTACAGTCTCTGTCATTATTTTCCAGCTCGGGACGATTGGGATTGGCTCATTTATCTCATTTCTTAATGATCCAGGGAGAATGAATGTTATTTTTGACTTTGCCCAGACTCTCGCGTTTGCACCAGTTGCACTTTTTGGCCAAACCATAGCTCAAGCAGCTTTCCCAATTCTCTCGCGTGAAAAAGACAAACCAGAAGAATTCAAAACAACCTTTATCAACAGCTTCAATCAGATGCTGTACCTCGTTCTTCCAGTCTCTGTACTTTTCCTCATCCTTCGTATCCCACTCGTCCGTCTTGTCTTTGGTGCAAGCAAATTCGACTGGCCAGCAACTGTTGCAACAGGACAGACTCTTGCTCTTTTTAGTATCTCGATCTTTGCACAGGCATTGATTACGCTGGTTCTACGGGCTTTCTATGCCCTCCACGATACCAAAATACCACTTATCATTGGCGGCATCTCAACCGGAATTCTGATCATCCTCGCCTATTCATTTATCGTCTTTGGCCATATGGGTGTGCAAAGTCTTGGTCTTGCTTTCTCAATTGCGAGTCTTTTCCAGCTAGTCTCACTCTTTTTACTTTTGGAGAAGCGAGTTGGGGGATTTGGCAAACGACTTCTTTTTGTCTCATGGTCCAAATTCTTCATCTCATCATTTCTCACTGCCTTTGCACTCTACATCCCGATCAAGCTCCTAGACCAGCTCGTCTTTGACACCACACGCACGATCAATCTCATCATGCTGACAGGTATTTCAAGTCTTTTTGGACTCGCGCTATACCTCTTCCTGACCTGGTTCTTTGATGTGAAAGAAGCACAGGCATACATGCTCATGTTCATCAAAGTGGGAAATTGGAGAGAAATCCTCAAAAAGTCCCAAGAGCTCCTGGGGACTGGGAAGAGTACACAGGCCTAAAGACCTAGTTCATTACTTTCAAATTTCCTCATATACCAAAAGAGACTAAAAATAGCTACTAAAAATAAAAATGTATAAATACTGATTACACTAAATATACTATTGATCAGAGCTAAAATTAATAAAATCAAAAGACTTGAAGCAACTCCCCTACATAATTTTTTTCGATTCTTAAAAACTTGAAGCATGTCCTTCTCAACTTTTTTATTAGATTTTAACTTTCTTAAATCGCCAAATATTCCTTCTATAAGATAAAGCTCAATTAAATTACCAATTCCTTGTACAAGATTTCCAGCTCCATAAGATAAAAGTAAAAAAATAATTATTGCGCCTATACTGATATCACTTGAGAAAAAATTTCCAAGGTTACGATAAATTAGATTTAATCCATAGAAGAAAATTGCTCCTGGAATTAAAACTGAATTAATTTCGTGCAGCTTTATTGCTTCTTTAATATCTTTCATTAATAAAAACTATACTTATACAAAAAATCCGCCTCTTAAGCGGATAGTTTTGAGCTTTGAAATTTGCGTTTTGAGATTCTTTAGTACATCCCACCCATTCCACCAGGCATGCCTCCTGGCATTCCACCACCACCGGACGCATCTTTTTCTGGAAGATCAGCGATAAGACATTCTGTCGTTAAGACCATTGTTCCGACACTTGCTGCATTTTGAACTGCACTTCGTGTTACTTTGGCTGGATCGACAATTCCTGCTTTGATCATTGATTCAAATCCACCAGTCAGTGCATTAAATCCAAAATCAACATCTTTTTTGCTTGCTTTTGATTGCTCTTCGATTGATTTGATGACCCAACCATCATCTTCTCCTGCATTTTTGACAATCCACCTTATCGGCTGCTCAAGTGCTGAGTAAAGGATATCGACACCAATTTTTTGATCTTCAATTGTGAGTTGATCTTTGATTGCTGGGAGCACTTGTCGTGCTTTAAGAAGTGTTACTCCTCCACCTGAAACGATTCCTTCTTCAAGAGCAGCTTTGGTCGCGGCAACTGCGTCATTGACCCGCTCTTTTTTCTCTTTCATTTCAACTTCGGTTGCTGCACCGACGTTGATAACTGCGACTCCACCAGCTAATTTGGCGAGTCTTTCCTGTAATTTCTCTCTGTCAAAGTCTGATTTGGTGGCTTCAATTGCGCGACGTAATTGTGAGATTCGTGCAGCGAGTGCTTTCTTATCGCCTTTTCCACCGATAATTCGAGTGTTTTCTTTGTCAGCCCAAACTTTGTCAGCTCGTCCACAATCATCAACAGTGACACTCTCAAGTGTTCGTCCTGTGTCATCTGAGATAACTGTTCCACCAGTTAGGATGGCGATATCTTCAAGCATTTCTTTTCGTCTGTCACCAAATCCAGGAGCCTTGATCGCAACTGAGTTGAATGAGCCTTTAAGTCTGTTAACGATAAGTGCAGCGAGTGCTTCACCTTCGATATCATCAGCAATGATGACGAAATTCTTGGTTACTTTGACAAGATTTTCGAGGAATGGAAGGAATTCGTTAAGTGCGGAGATCTTTTTATCTGTAATCAAAATGTATGGATCTTCAATTTCAGCTTCCATCTTGTCTGTGTTGGTAGCAAAGTAAGCAGAAACATATCCTTTATCAAATTCCATACCTTCTTTATAATCAACAGTCATTTCCATCGTACGGCCTTCTTCAACAGTGACAACGCCATCTTTGCCAACTTTGGTAAGAGCATCTGCGATAAGTGATCCGATGAGCTCGTCTTGTGCTGAGATTGTGGCAACACGGACGACATCTTCATCTTTGACTGGTCGTGCCATCTTTTGGACTTCAGCGATAACTGCCGCAACTGCTTTGTTAATACCTTCGCGAAGAATCATTGGATTGGCGCCAGCTGTGACATATTTCATACCTTCATTGACGATTGCTTGTGCGAGGACTGTTGCTGTGGTTGTGCCGTCTCCTGCGTTGTCATTGGTCTTACTTGCTGCTTCTTTAGCGAGCTGAACACCCATATTTTCAAATGGATCTTTAAGTTCAATCTCTTTTGCAACAGTTACACCATCATGAACGACAGTTGGTGCGCCCCATTTCTTCTCAAGAGCGACATTGCGGCCTTTTGGACCAAGGGTTGTGATAACAGCTTTAGCAAGCGTGTTAACGCCTTTTACGAGTGATTGTCTTGCTTCTTCTCCGAATTGTAATTGTTTTGCCATAATATTCCTTTCAAACTACCCAATGATTGCGAGTATATCATCTTGCTTTACGATTTTCCATTCTTCATTTCCGACTTTGACTTCATTGCCACCCCATTTGGTGTAAAGAACTTTGTCACCAACTTTGACAACCATTTTGGTCACTTCACCATGTGGGTGCGTTTTGCCCGGTCCGACAGCAACAACTTCACCAAGTTGTGGTTTTTCTTTGACGTTTTCTGGGAGGTAAATTCCACCCGCGCTTTTAGTATCTGCCTGAACTGGCTTTATAAGAACATTGTCGAAAAGTGGTTTGTATTGTGTTTTGGTTGCCATATCAAATTAATTGAAGATGTGTTATCACTCTTTTCTTTAGTATGCTAAAGTATACAATAGAAAATTACTCCCGTCAATAACCTATATTTTTTTATTTATTAATTCTCTTAATGCTTGACACGGACTTTATTATTCATATACGATAAAATTACCGTTCGGTTTGTAACGGGTGTATTTGTATGAAATTTACTGGAAGAAAACTTTTTCTCATTGGATTCGTAGTCATTCTTCTTGTCGGCATCCCAGTTACTGTTTTTCTGCTCCAACAGCAGTCAAATACTAGTAGTAAAGCAGCGCAATCCACCAATTTGGCATTCAATCCTGTATCTTCAGCAGCAGCACCTATTCAGAAAAATGTAGGAGATTCTGTACCACTTGATATTACCGTCGATCCAGGAAAAAATTTAGTCTCTTTCGTAAAACTTGAAATTCAATATGATCCATCAGTTCTTGCAACTGCATCTGCCAACGCATTTTCTCCCAATACCACAGCCTTCCCTTCTGTTCTTGAAGGACCAGTCTACTCACCAGGCAAAATTGACGTAACACTTTCTGTTGGTCCTGATCCGACGAAGGCAATTCAGCAAAAAGTAACAGCAGCAACAGTTACCTTTACAGCCATTAAGAATACTCCAGCAGGAACACCAACACTTGTTACCTATACAGCAAGTACCCAAGTGCTTTCAATCGGCTCAAACGACCAAGCGAGCGAAAATGTCCTTTCAAGTGCAACACCTGCAACAATTGCGATTGGTGGAGCAGGCCCAACTGAGGCTATCCCTTCAGGAACTCCAACTCCTGTGCCTTCAATTTCACCATCACCAACAACTGCAGCTCCATCACCAACAACAGCTATATCACCAACTCCCACAGTAGCAATCTCACCGACAGCTATCCCAAGTCCTGGGCCAACATCTACAGGTGGAACGCCTCCGACGTGTAGCAACTTGACGGTTGACCGTGCAACAACTGGAGAAGCACCATACTCTGTTACCTTTACAGCAAATGGCACATCTTCAACAGGTACAATAAGCAAAGTCTCATTCAACTTCGGTGATGGACAAGTTAGTGATGTAACTCAAGCTGGAGGAATTGGCACAGCAACAGTCAATGTCCAGGCATCTCACACATACAACAACCCTGGAACATATGCAGCATCGGCTATCTTGACCGACAACAATAATAATGTCAGTAGTTCAAGTGCAAGTTGTGCACAAACAATCACTGTCAACCAAAGTGCAGTCGCAAGTGGAAGTGGGGCTACCAACCCAACTCCAACAATGCCACCAACTGGTTCAACAGGACTTGCAATCGGACTTGGACTTGGAGCAATGCTTCTGATCCTTGGCGGAGGATTGATCTTCTTCATGCTCTAACCTGAAAACTCAGAATTCAAACTCGGATTTTTAATAAATTTTGGAGAACCGAACGGAGTTAAGATTGTCAGAGGAGTTTATGATTCTGAGATTACTTATTATCCGAAATCATCGAGAAGAGTGCCTGCTGAGAAAGTTCCACTTTGCCTGCATTAATCATACGTTTCTTCCCTTTTTTCTGAGCTTCAAGAAGCTTATCTTTTCGAGTTCTATCTCCACCAGACATTTTGGCAAGAACATCTTTACGATAAGGAGAAAGCTCCTCTCGAGCAACAATTTGATTATTAACAGTTGCCTGGATAATTTGACGGAACTGTTGTCTATCAAGTGATTCCTTCAACTTCTCTGCTTTGACGCGGGCTACATAGATAGCTTCATCCTTATAAACTAACTCAGATAAGACATCAATTGGATTGCCATTGATCATGATCTCAAGCTTCACCAAATCTGCTTGCTTGTAATCTGAGAGTTCATAATCAATACTTCCATAGCCTGCAGTCACAGACTTAATTTCTCCTGCTAAACCACGGATAAACATCGAATAGGGCATCTCATACGAGAGCACAACAAATGCTTCATGATATTGCATATCAAGAAGAAATCCTTTTTTCTTTTGACAGACAGACATGACGTTTCCGACATAATCTGCTGGGACATAGACATTGAGAAGCATATATGGCTCATACATCTCATCTCCACGTTGTTCATACAGCACTTGTGGCATGGTCAGTAGCAAATCCAAACCAAACTCCTGCTTGAGTCTTTCTTTGACAATATCTGCATGGAGAAGTCCCAGGAACCCAACCCGAAAACCACTTCCCAAGTATGCCGAATATTCATCAGTATAAGTAAGTGAGGTGTCATTGAGCGCCAATTTACCAAGCGCTTCTTTAAGATCTAAATAATCATCAGCAGTTCGTGGATACATCCCGAAAAAGACCATTGGCAGAGGAGTTTTATAACCAGGCAATGCCTGAAAATCAGTTGTAGTTGCCGAATCACTTGTTGTAATTGTGTCACCAACTCTACATTGGCGGATATCTTTAATGCCTCCTACCAGATACCCAATTTCTCCTGTTGAGAGTCCTTCTGTTTCTTTAAGAAATGGAGTAAAGACCCCGACCTCTACAAGATTGGTTTTCATACTATTCTGATAGAACTGAATCTGTTCGCCTTTATTTATCTTGCCATCAACGATTCTGACATACGCGATAACTCCGCGATATTCATCATAAACAGCATCAAAAATAAGCGCTCGAAGTGTCGCATGCTCTTTTCCTTTGGGAGGTGGGATTTTGTCTACAATAGTCTCGAGTAAATTCTTGACATTCTCACCTGTTTTGGCAGAGATAAAAAGAATCTCTTCCCGAGCAAAACCAAAATTCACAAGCTCTTTAACAACAGCATCAGTCTGTGCATTTGGTAAATCAATTTTGTTAATAACAGGGATCATGACAAGGCCTTCTTTCTTGGCAACTTGATAATGAGCAACAGTCTGAGCCTGAATTCCCTGTGTAGCATCAACGAGGAGGACTGCACCTTCACATGCTGCAAGTGTCCGGGAAACTTCGTATGAAAAATCGACATGGCCTGGCGTATCAATCAAATTTAACTGATAGTCTGTCTCACCTTTTTTGTAATTCATTTTGACAGGAGCTAATTTAATCGTAATTCCTCTTTTTCGGCTGATAACATTTTGATCAAGAAACTGCTCCTGCAATTTATCTTTGGCAATCGTATGCGTCAACTCAAGCAATCGATCCGACAGTGTCGATTTGCCGTGATCAATATGCGCAATGATCGCAAAATTTCTAATATGATCTTGTTTCATGAGCATAATTGTACCAGAGAAGAGGCCTCAATGCGAATATAACTACCGGATATAAAACAACTGTAAGCAAAAACAAGAAGGAATCAAATCTAAGTCGCAATAACTGATATTTTTTGTTATACTAAGAATCGATTTGGAAAATCTCTTTCGAGATAGAATTGGTCAGATTTGAGCAAAAATTATGAAGAGTGAGGAGCTGTATCGACTTACAGATACAGTGACGAATGATGAATAATTTGCAGCCAAATATGGATTTTTCAAATCTATTCTAACCGATGAATAAGTTCCACATAGTTCTTTTCTCACTCATCATCGTCGTATTCTTGGGTATAATAATAACAACAGAAGGAGGTTTCAATGGTAGTAAATCAAGTGCGGCGCCTACACTACCACCTGATGCTAGTACATTTCAGGTAATTTCACCGACACTTTCAGCTAATATGAAAAAACTTGCACAACAAAACCAACAGCCACAAACCCAAGGCGCGCAAAGCGAGCAAACTCAACAACCACAAATGTCACAAGAACAATACCAACAAGCAAAAAATGCACTTCAGGGACCACTTGCAGCATCCATCTCTGCAACAATCAAAACCTCAAAAGGCAATATCAATCTCATACTCTTTGGCGCGCAAGCTCCAAATACGGTCAGAAACTTTATCCTCAAAGCAGATACCAATTATTATAAAGGACTTATCTTTCACCGGGTTGAAGATTGGGTAATCCAAGGAGGAGATCCAAAAGGAGATGGAACAGGTGGAGGCCAAATGGCAGCCGAACAGACAACACAACCATTTGTCACAGGATCTTTGGGTGTTGCTCGAGGAAGCAACCCACAAATCAACAATGATTCACAATTCTTTATCACCAAATCTGATTCATCATGGCTCAATGGACAATACACAAATTTTGGGGTGGTCACAAGCGGCATGGACGTCGTGGATAGCATTCAAATAGGAGATACAATTGAAGGAATAACCATCAATAATAATTAGACATAAACTTTTACTTCAAGGAAAAATATACCTCAAGTGCTTTTGTCGTATTGCCGAGCTTATCATGTATACGTTCCAGATAATCCTTCTTATCAACCCAAATATACCCATCATGCTCATCACTAAGCACTATCTCTCCTGAGATATATTTCGCTGTAAAGTAAATAATATATATTCTTTTTCCAATATTTCTATGATGTCGTGTGTTTGTGGTCAATGGCATTTGAAAAAAAGTCGTATGAAATGGCCTCCCTATCGAGATATTTAAACCCGATTCTTCAAGAACTTCCCTTTGCAATGACTTTATAAAATCTGTCTCACCAATTTGGATCTTCCCACCTGGCAAATCGCCACCAAATACTGGGTCGTTGAGGACCAAGACTTTCCCATCTTTTTCAATAACTGCTTTTTGTCCGATATAAAATTGTTGATCTTCTGCCATAACAATATCTTATCAAAATGCTTCTCCCACACGTAATTGTTTTTTCCGTATCACCACCATCACTACAAATGCAAAATTTGCAAGCACAAGATAGAGAGGGAAAAGCACTGTCACAACAGAAAAAGTACTTAGCGCAAAAAGCGCAAAGACATATTTCAGACTACTTAATAAGTACGTTATGAGTGTTTCTTCATGAGGCTTGTGATATGACTTTCGAAATGTTGGGAAATATCCCAGAGCATCAATCAGCGTTACAAGAATAACTGATAGCAACGGTCCCTTGGTGACAAACCAGAAAATAAGTGCCACCCCCGCGCCAGTCAGGCTAAACCAATCAATAAAAGCAATATTTGAGCGTCCCTTGATAAGTCCAAAAATGAAAATTATGAAACAAACAATTGCAGTCAAACCATTTACCCAAGCACCTGCTCCTCCACCACCTGCCAACTGCCCAAAAAAAGCAATCCCTGTCATAACGCTATACACAAGCCACGAAAAAGCATGCGGCTTGGTCTTGCCGTTAAGGACATCTTGAATGTAAGGCACGTAACTCACAAAGGCAATAATAATCGCGATAATTCCAAGTATCTCTTTATAACTCATCCTACAAGTATAACAAATAGCCTTCTTGATTGGGCTACACTTTGCTTGCATCGTGGTATATAATAAAAAATATGCCCAAGAGAAGAAGCAGTCGAAAGAAACCATTAAAACTCAAACTAAAGAAAAAAACGGTCTATACGATTTTTAGTTTGGGATTTTTTATCGTTGGCTTACTTTTCTTGATCTCAATTCTCCACCAAAGTGATTCAACACTTGTCGCCAGTAATTGGGCTCATGACAAATTTGGCTCTCTAGATATTCTTTTTCCACTTGCGCTCTTTTTCTTCGGTTTTCTTTGCCTGAGACTTAAGATGTACCTCTCCCAAGTAAATGTCACTGTTGGATACATGCTTATCTTCCTGTCGCTCATTGGATTGACCAAAAACGGCACAGTCGGCCAGACGATCTACTCTGTCCTTCAGGAAATTATCACGACACCTGGCGCTGATCTCGTCTTTATCGGAGGACTTCTCGTGGGAACAATTGTCTTTTTTGATACCTCAATCGATGAGATCCTGGAGATGCTTGGAAGTATCAGGGAAACATTTGGACGACTTATCCCGACCAAATTATTTTCTTCAGACAAATCCGAAAAGCCAAGT
>DATIIS010000039.1:0-2904 GCA_035479415.1 Saccharimonadales bacterium (SeqCode) | reverse complement strand
CATTTAGTTTAGGATATTTGCTTTTCTCAAGATCACCGAAGATAGGAAGGAGCGGTTTAATCATGGTTTCAAAGACGACGATATTGCGACGAGTTACTGAGATATCCTCAATAAGTGCTGTGCCGCTGGTCTCCTCAAGTTGGCGATCAATATAGTCAATTGTACTTGTAATATCTTCAACATAGCCAAATGATGCGTCAACCAGGATATCTGCAATGCGATAGAGGAGATAAACTGCGCCTTTTCCCATAAGATCTTCACGGTGTTTGGAAGTAATCTTGCACATGTCAAAGAGTTCATCAATTTGTGGAGTCCTATCGTCATGAAGAACAACAAGATAATCTTTGCCGATGAAGAAATCTACTTCTCCGATATTGATTCTTTTTCTTTTTGCTGAGCGGGGAAGTGCGGGGAATGGCATGCGGCCTGAAAGGATATTGGGTGTGGACTTGCGGTTTGCGCCTGTCTTACCTTTGGATTGTTGAATGTATGGCACATCCATCACAAATAAAGAATAGTCTTCATCGACTTCGATCTTGGGGATCTGAGTTTTGTAGAGATAATCTTCCAAATGCAACATACTAAAGCCGAAGTTCTTGTTAAGGAACGTCATTTGTTCTGTTGTTGGTTTATTAACATTAATAAAAGATAATCCGTTGTGCGTAACTGTTGGGACGTTCATAGTAGTAGACCTTTCTATTGAATTACAATCGAGGCAGCTTTGTCAATCGGGCAAATTTGTCTTAGTTGTCTGAATCTATTTTATTATACATCATTCATGTAGCCAATGAAAAGGAGAGAATTGCTGGATTATAGGTTGTAAAATGATGAAAGTTACTTTGTAATGGCTCTTCTATTTTGTTATGAAGTTATTGTTGAGTAATATATTACTTCCTCTGGGACGTATTGAATTTTTAATTTATCTTTCTGCATCAATCTTTTCTCATATGCTCATCTTTTAAAAGGCTAATTTTGATTGAAAAATAGTGCACATTGCATCAACAAAATAACTATAACAAACTAATACAAAAGGAAAAATAAATTCGCATTTTTTTTGTTTTCTTACTGATGAAACAGTACAAATCCATATACAAAATAATATTTCTTAAAAGATTGGTCTGAGCCTACATATAGAGATGGAAAGTTCGGAAAAGATTGTTATAGTAAGCTATATCACTAAATATAGGATGATTTATGTGAGAGAAATTACTTTATAAATGTGAGGTATTCGTCGACCATTTTTTTGCTGCCAATAATGATAGGAGAACGATCATGAATAGTCTTGGGAAGTATGTCCAGTGGGTTTTTGTTATCTTTTCCAACAATTTTTCCGCCCGCTTGTTCAAAAAGAAAGCCAAAGGGATTCACTTCAATCATGAGTCGAAGTTTGCCATCAGGCCGAGTCTCGTTGGCAGGGTAAAGGAAGATGCCGCCTTTTATGAGCGTTCGATGGAGATCCGCCACCATTGAGCCTACATATCGGAAATGAACATCAATTTTTTGTTTTACAGATTCTAAATAGGTACGTAATTTTTTATCAAATTTTTTCTCATAACCTGAATTTATAGAATAAATATTGCCGTTGGCGGGGACTGTCATATGTGGATGAGAGAGGATAAAGCTTCCAACTGCAGGATCAAGGGTAAACCCATTGACATCATATCCGACTGAATAGACGAACATCACACTTGATCCATAGATAATATATCCGGCAGCGATTTGTTTGTGGCCAGGCTGCAATAAGCCATTCTTTTTATGATAAATACCAAAAATCGTGCCAATGGGACTATTAGTATCAATGTTGCTTGATCCATCAAGTGGGTCAAAACAAACAATAAAGTCTCCATCATTTCCTTTTTTGGCATACTGTGGTTCTCTATTTTCTTCTGAAATAATGGCATGAACTTGTCCGCCCGTAAGAAGAGTATGTATCAATGAATTGTTTGCAAATTCATCAAGTTTTTGTACCTCTTCACCAAAAGAATTGGTTTTTCCAGTCTTGCCAATGATATCAACAAGTCCTGATGCTTTGACATGACTGGCAATCATTTTTGAAGCATTTTCTATCTGATGCAACAGAAGTCGTAGATCGTGTTTGTTTTTTTTATTTTCTTCAAGAAGATGATCAGTGAGCGTTGTCATAATAGTTATCTTCCTTTCTGTTGAAATGCCCAAGCTGCAAAGATGGCTGTCAATGGGACAGAGAGGATAAGTCCGATACTTCCTGCAAGCGTTCTGACAATTTCTTCCATAATAAGCTCACTATTGATGATATACCAGAGTGGTTGATGATTGGGATTAATGACAATAAAAAGAAAAATTGGAAGTCCGACCCCTGCATACGCAAGAACAATTGTATTAACGAGTGCTGCGATGTGTTCGCTTCCGATTCTTAAGCCACTGCCGACAAGTTGACCAAATTTTAGTTTGCTATTTGCTTTTGATAATTCCTGAATTGAGGCTGCAAGACCAGTTGTAATATCTTCAAGAACACCAAGACTTCCGATGATAATGCCTCCAAGAAGAAGGCCTTGGAAGTTGATACTTGCTGTCTGTCCAAATTGAAGTGTTGCTGCATCTTCACTTCCAAGTCCTGTGAGAGATGTCAGATGGACAGCAACATACGAGAGAATGCCTGTCAGAACAAGCGCAAGACTAGTTGAGATAAGTGCGATGTTGGTTTTTTGAGAGAAGCCATGTGCGAGATACATTGTCGCGACCATGATAATAAGTGCGCCAACAATACTTGCAAGCAGTGGGTCTTGTCCGGCCAGAATTTGTGGCACAACAAAGAAGATAATAACTGCAAGACTTATCCCAAGCCCTACAACTGCCCCAAGTCCTTTAAGCCGTGTCACGATAAGAACAACGATCAGAAAGAGCGCAATAATAGGATAGAGATTG
>DATIIS010000038.1:0-39943 GCA_035479415.1 Saccharimonadales bacterium (SeqCode) | reverse complement strand
TCTCACATCTGAATGGGATTATCTTTACAACAAGGCACACAATGAATATCTTAATTATCTTGCAACAACAGGACTTTTTGGCCTTGTGACATATCTTGGATTTATTGCGATTTTTCTTTTTCTTGGTGCAAAATGGTTTGTTAACAAATCCGGCAAAAAAGATAAAGAAGCATATTATGAAGCATACGCTAAATCCACTCCTACTACTCTTATCGTAATTGGAATTATCACCGGATATCTTTCAATCCTTATTACTGACTTTTTTGGATTTTCGGTCGTAATTATCAATCTCTATGTCTTTATCGCACCAGCTTTTGTATTTTTGCTCCTCGGACTTCTTGACGACAAACATCAATTTGCTTTCCCACAAGCCGCCTCAAAAGAAACTCGTGATCTGCAAGTTAATCCCTATCAATGGACGACAATCGTTATCTTCATCGCAATTGCCTGTTGGATGATCATTGGGCTTATCTGGTATAGACAGGCTGATATTAACTATGCCCTTGGCAACAACTTTGATCAAGTTGGACAATTCTCTCAAGCCTATCCACAACTCGCACAAGCTGTGCAAATGGAACCACACGAGCCCGTGTATGAAGATGAATTGGCAATCAATCTAGGAGCATTGAGTGCAGGACTCTATAGTCAGAAAAATACTACACAAGCCGCCCTTCTTGCAAAAAATGCAATAGCACTAAGTGATGATGTCGTAGCCAACCATCCCAATAATGTCGTCTACTGGAAAGACCGCGTCAGACTTTTGTATACACTATCAGCAAGTGACACAGCCGATACTCCTACCTATCTTCAGGCAGCTGTTCAGGCAATCAACACAGCAAAATCTCTTGCTCCAACGGACGCAAAAATTTCTTATAACCAAGGGGTTCTCTATGGTCAAGCTGGAGATATCCAACACGCAATTCAAATTCTGAGTGGCACAATACAACTTAAACCCAATTATACTGACGCATATGTGGCCCTTGGTCTTTTCTACCATGAAGCTGCTGTTGATAAAAACGGCAAAATTACTGATCAAGCGATGCAACAGAAAGCAGTTGATACGTACAATTACGTCTTAAAAAACCTCAATCCAAATGAAAGCGATGTCAAAAAAAGCTTGGAAGAATGGCGCACTAGCCAGTAGAACACCAAATAAGGTATAATTGCAGCTATGAAAATTGTTCAGGCGCCGGATCAAGTTCTCTCCCAAACTGCAAAGCCGGTCGAAAAAGTAGATAAAACTATCAAAACACTCCTTGAAGAGATGGAGCAAACACTCATAAGTCAGACAGATCCAGAAGGTGTTGGCCTTGCTGCACCTCAGGTAGGAAAATCGCTACAACTCTTTATCGTCAAACAAGATCCCAAAGCCCCGTTACTAACATTTATTAATCCTGTTATCAACAGTACATTCGAAAAACCCAAATCACAAGAAGAACCCAAACCCAAAACCAAATCAAAAAAGAAAAAAGATAAATCAGAAGAAGACAAAGGAGTACAGCTGGAAGGATGTCTCTCACTTAAGGATGTCTGGGGAGTTGTTAAAAGACCATTTGGCGTCGTTCTCTCGTATCAAGACGAGACAGGTACTGAACATGAAGACACATTTGATGGGTTTCTGGCAACAATTATTCAGCATGAAGTTGATCATCTCAACGGAGTCCTTTTTCCAAAACGAGTTCTTGAACAAAAAAATCCCCTCTATCATTCAGTAAAAAATGACAAAGGCGAAATTGAGTTTGATGAAATAGAGATCTAATATACAAATAGCTACGAATTTGAACGAATTCATTCGAATAAAAATTTGTAGTAACTAGCACATTTATGAACATTATTTTTTTCGGCACTCCCAAAGAAGTCATCCCAGTTCTCAAATCTCTTGTTACTCATTTCGATGTTGTTGCTGTTGTTACAACTCCAGATCAAAAATCAGGACGAAAACAACAACTTACCCCAACACCTATAAAAACATGGGCCAACGAGCATCTCATAGACGTTCTGACACCTCATACGTTTGATGCAGAGACAATCGAACAGATAAAAAAATATCAGGCTGACTTATTTATCGTTGCTGCATACGGACAGATCATCCCTAATGACATTCTTTCAATTCCTTCACATGGTGCTATCAATATCCATCCGTCACTCTTACCAAAATATCGCGGACCAACCCCGATCCAAACTGCTCTCATAAATGGTGATCGCGATTCAGGAGTAACATTCATAAAAATGGATGAGAAGATGGACCACGGTCCTATCCTTCATCAAATTCCCTTCAAACTTGAGACATCTGACACATTTGCTTGGCTCATGCAAAGTAAATTTGCCCAAGCTGCTCAGGTCCTACCTCGTATCGTTGAAGACTATGTTACTAGGAAAATAAATCCAATTCCACAAGATGACTCTAGCGCTACTTATACCAAATTGTTAACCAAAGAAGATGGTCATATTGATCTTACACATCCACCAAAAAAAGAAGAATTTAATCATATGGTGCATGCATATTATCCGTGGCCGACAGTCTGGACAAAAACAATTTTAAAAGATCGCGAAATGATTATTAAATTTTTGCCGGACAATAAAATTCAGGTCGAAGGGAAAAATCCTGTAAGCTACAAAGACTTTCTTAATGGCTATCCTGAAATGAAAGAGATACTTGAAAACCTCTTTAATAAATAATTCATTACAAGACTCCAAATTAGCCTCAAAATCTACTACTACAGGTCTATATGAACTTGACAATTAAGCACTTAATTGCTATACTATTACCAAATATGATACCTCCACTCAATGCAACAGGAGATGCACTATCCGACGCAATCGGCGGATTATTTGACATCCCTGAAGCAGACCTTGATAACCAATTTGCTGAGATGGCCGGTGGGTCTGAGGCAAGTTATACGAGTGAAAATTCTGATCCATCAGGATCAAATGCTACGGAGAATGACGGTGGACTTGATGCAGCACTTATTGATTTAATCCCCTTTCCGTAAAGTAAATTTGAAAAATTCCCGATCTTATGCGGCAACTTGTGGAGCTGTTTCTGCTGGAGTCTCTACTGGCTCAGGTAATTGAATTTTTTTAATTGTTCTGAGGCATTTTGTGCACAACTTAATACGGATAGAACCTGTTGTGGTTTTCACCCTTGTACTGTGTAAATTTGGTTTAAATGTCCTTGGTGTTCGACGCTTTGAATGAGACACATTGTGTCCATACATTACACCTTTGCCGCAGTACATACATTTCATTGCCATAGGAACATATGATATCATATATTCAAGCGTATCTCAAGCCCGGAAGACTCTCAGGCTTTTTGGGAATAATCCAAATTTTCTACACTCATGGAAATTCTACTCGCAATCATTAGTATACTTATCCTTGTTTTCTCATCAATCCTTCATGAGATTATGCATGGATATATTGCCTATCGACTTGGCGATCCGACAGCAAAGATATTGGGCAGACTTACTCTTAATCCGATTAAACACATCGATCCTATCATGACAATTCTTATGCCACTTCTGACCTATTTTGGTTCTGGTGGCACGTTCATCTTCGGCGGCGCCAAACCAGTACCAGTGGACCCATTTAACTTGAGAGACGGGCTCAAAGACTTCGCACTTGTTTCTCTGGCAGGACCCCTGACCAATGTTGTATTGGCAATCCTAGCAAGTCTCATTGCACATCTCTTTTTCCCGAGCATGAATGTCTATGCACTGATGAATACAGGAATTGCTGGATTTATTTTGGGCACATTCATTAATTGGAATTTGCTTCTTGCGATTCTCAATCTTCTTCCCATTCCCCCACTTGATGGCTCGCGCCTTTTTGCACTTCTTCTGCCTGAAAAAACTGCTCAATCATATCTAGCAATTGGCAACGGTGGAATTGGATTTTTTATCCTTGTCGTTCTTCTCTATTTCCCACTTGGAGGGTTCTCTCTATCAACAATACTTCTCACCCTCATTTCATCTGCACGGGCATTGTTAGGGTTTTAATAATTTCCTCTCTCAGCTAGAAAACTTGCAAACAGGTAAGAATATCTGTCAAGACCTTGACTTTTCACAAGCCTAGAAATATACTTACGTTGCTCTTTGATACTGGGATTGGTTGTATTATATTTTTCTCTACTTCTACATTTCTGAGGTATTCTGCTTATGCAGGAGACGAGGGCGTTTTGTTTTTTGCTGAGGCAAAGGACATAACCTTCCTAGTTGTAAACTTCGGGAAAAATACCAACCAATGCCGTATCAAAAGAGCATTTTTTCCCCCCAAATCATAAGAAAGCCTTGCTCAAGCTCTTTCTCTCTGATAAAATTGCATATACCTTTGCATTTACGTTATGTAAATTGCCGTCTTAGCTCAGCGGTAGAGCAGCTGTTTTGTAAACAGCAGGTCGTCGGTCCGAATCCGACAGACGGCTCAGAAAACGTGGTAAAATAAAGATATGCTGGGTTGGCGGAGTAGTCAATCGCACCTCGCTGTAGACGAGGCGGCCGTACGGCCTACGGGAGTGCAAATCTCTCACCCAGCACCAAATGCCACTAGGTGGCATAATGCGCCGATGTGGCTCAGTGGTAGAGCACGTTCTTGGTAAGAACGGGGTCATGGGTCCGATTCCCATCATCGGCTCATCAGTCCTCTATTCCATTCCTGCCTCAAATAGTGTATAATCTATCAATCATATGGCAAAAAAAGGCGATCACAGAATAACAATTGGACTCGTTTGTCAGGTTTGTAAGAACCGCAACTACGTCACACAAAAAAATAAGATGGAAACACCTGAGAAATTGTTGCTCAAAAAGTTCTGCAAACATTGCCGCAAAGTAACCGACCACAAAGAAGTAGAAAAATTAAAATAAGACTCCTTTCTTACTCCTCTAGATAAATCGTTCACAATAAGCTACAATATACGGTACTCAAGTTTTAGGGTTTATGTGCTAATTTTTAGCATCTAAAAATCCTAAAATATAATTTAGGGGTGTAGTGAAATGGTTATCACAGCAGTCTCCAAAACTGCTTTTCACGGTTCGAGTCCGTGCGCCCCTGCTAATTATTATAGGTTGTTTTATCACTTCTTTTCCTCTATAATTCCACTTATTATATGAAAGTTTATACTTATACTCCATTGGATAAAAGTGCCGCTATTTTGGGCAAACAGGCAGGAGAAGAGTCTGGATTAGCACTTGGAAGAAGAATTGGCTTACAATTCCCTTCCTTAGATAATCCAAAAGCAATATATGGATTGCTGGAACCAAAACCTGATAGCTGGGTACGTAATCCGCATTTTCCTGATACTTGGGGTAAACTTGTTCATGATTTTCGAGTAATGAGTTATACATATTATGGAACACTTTTGTTGGAATTAAATGTTGATCCGCCAAGGGATCGGGCTTTTGTCGCGGAACGAGGACATTTAGAAGGTTTTCTCTATCGAGATAAACAAGGTATTCCTCAAAAATTTCTCCATGAAAGACCAGCAGAAGCCGAAAATGCCATTATGCAAAGTCTTGTACCTCTTAATGAATATGTTTCTACACAACAAGCCTATTCACTGCCTGAGGTAGTTTTGTTAAACCCTTTTCCAGCAGAAAGAATAACAGTATCATCGCAACAGCCATTTATAGAAGAAAAATTAGCTGAAAAAGGCGATCCAGAAAGAGACATTTTTCTTCATATACTAACTCACCCTTTGTTACAGCAAGAACTCTCTGCATGGAGAATGCAATATGAAGGTCAACATGGTCCACTCGAGATTTCAGGAGGACGCAAAGAAAGACTCTAAATAATAGGTTCCAACCAATTCACTTAGCCCCTGCTGCACTCCGCAACGGTACGTTAGAATCTTTGATATAATAACTCCATGATAAAAGCCATACTTCTTGATTTTGATGGAACACTTGTAAATGCAGATATGTCGGAAGTTGTTGCTGATATTGCTGGGAAAAAAGAAGAAGTCCGTCAAAATAACCTCAATTTCCATAACGGCGTCACCAAAGGTTTGACAGGACTAATTGCAAGTATAAATCTCCTCAAAGGTGTTTCACTGCAACAAATAGATGAAAAACTCAATGAACAAGATTATTTGATGCCTGGAGCACATGAGTTACTAGCATATCTCCATGAAAACGGCATTATTAGTATTCTTGCTTCTGGAAGTATCCTCCCAGTATTACAACATTACCAAAAAATTTTGAGAATTGATTATATCATTGGTTCTCGACCACAGATAAAAGATAATATCATTCAAGGAATTTCCGAAGATGACTATCCTCATGCAGATTTTAAACTCTATGAAACAAAAAAAATGCTTGAGGCACTTAACATTGATGCCTCTGAAACAATCGCAATTGGTGACTCACCAGGTGATAAAAGTAGATTTGAATTCTCTGGAAAAAGCATTGCTATCAATCCAAAAGGTGAGGTTGAAAAATACGCCGATTATGTTATTAAAGACTCTCTATTAGAGGCTATTTCAATTATTGAAAAAATACGTTCCAACAAAGTTGCTTAGCCCCTGCTAAGCTCATCCAAGAACATCTTTTGCTTTTCTACCTCAAATTAATGCTTGATTAAGCTCTGACTTCCTGAAATACTTGATAATATGGAAAATGAAATTCTAAATCAACAAGAGACCCAAGCATCAATATCTCCTATAACTCCACCTCCACCAAAAACCCCTTCAAAAAGTAAGTCGCTACTTATTCGTGCCTGCATGTTATTGTTACTACTAGTACTTATAAGCGGAGGTTTCTATTATAAAGAAGTAAGTAAAGTACAACAGAAAAATAATAAAGCTGCATCTTCGCCTACAAGGAAAACAATAACAAAAAATCCAGCTCCAACTATTACAAATTCTAGTCAAATTACAGGCTGGAAAACATACTCTGATCCTAATAATTATTTTTCTTTTCAATACCCATCTTCATGGACATTTAAAAAAGGTTTAGATGTTACAACTGATGCCGCAGTTTACGATCCCACAGATATTAAGAAATGGCCTACAAATGGAGGAGGAACAGTTTCATGGCCAGCACATTTTATCGATATTGAATCAGTTGAAAAAACTTCAAAAACTGCAAAAGAAGAAGTAAATGAGTACGAAAAAAGTGGAGGTAATTTGAGCGATACACAAATAAATAGAGATAGTATCGTTAAAAACGGGATTGACTATGAATTCTATAATTTAGAAGGAGAAAGTGCGGTTGTATACAGGCTAGTTGCAATATCGGATGGTAATATTCTTATTATGGCTTCTTCATCAATAGACAAGTTAGGTGATGGTAGCTTAGAAAGCAAAATACTTAATACTTTCCAGTTCTCACATTGATAACTTTTAATTATACCTGCACTCCCTCCATCAACCTCAAAGATAAATAATAGGTTCCAACAAAGTTGTCCTCCAGAGGATCTCCGCCGCCCTCCGACTCAGCCCCTGCTGCACTTTTTAGCTTCGAATTGTGCCTAAAAATGTCTTGCCCGCAACGGTGCGTTGGAACTTCTGTTATAATTTCTTTTATGAGTGATTTACATTTTGTAGTTACAGAAGGAGAACCAAAAGAAGAAGATTTTCAAGCACTTTCGGCTGGACTTCTTTCACATCATGCCAAACAAGGACATAAAAGAACCTGGGAAAAGTACTGCATCTTTCTAAAAGATACTAACGGTAAAGCGTATGCAGGAATTATAGTTACCTTTCTGTGGAATGGTATGCATATCGACTCTCTTTGGGTAGATGAAACTTTAAGAGGCCAGGATTATGGAACGCAACTTATGAAAATGGCAGAAGATGAAGCTCTAAAAAGAGGATGCACAATTGCATATACTGATACATTTACCTGGCAAGCATCTGGATTTTATGAAAAGCTGGGGTATTCTCTCTACGGAAAACTTGAAGGTTTTCCTGAAGGCAATGCATTAAGCTATTACAGTAAGAAACTTAAATAATTCATACTGAATTATAGAAAGAATCTAAAATAAAAGGTTCCAACAAACTTGTCCTCCAGAGGATCTCCGCTTCGCTTCGACTTAGCCCCTGCTGACGATTTTAGCCTCGGACTCTAGCCTCACGGCAGCCGGAATCGAACCTTTAGTCTCCCATTTGACATTTATTGATGAGAGAATTATAATTCATATATCTGCATGTTCGTGCAGGTAAGTATATGACTACTAGTAAGTCTATCGATCCAAAAGGTCTCCAAAAAGCAAAGAAATCATTGCCTGATAATGAAGTATTCTCTATCGTCATAAAGGGATTCAAGGCGCTTGCAGATCCGACCAGAGCAAAAATTCTCTACGCATTACATAAACAATCATTGAGTGTTCGAGATCTTGCTCAGATTGCTGGTATTTCCGAGTCTGCTACATCACATCAACTCGCCTATCTCAAAGAAAGACACCTTGTCCAGCCAAGACGTGACGGTGTTATTATGTATTATTCGATCAGTTACCAGCATTTACACAATTTACTTCAAGAAGCAGAAGAATACGCAGATCATGTAAAGAATGGTCATCCCGATCATCCAGGAAAATAATTATGGAACACGAAGAAACGCATACACATTCAGATAAACACGGTCATACACACGGTACAGTAGATGCAACGCTATTTACTACCCAAAAAGGACTTCGTGCGGTTATGATTTCATTCATTATCCTTTTTGTTGGAGCATTATTTCAGCTAGTTGTTGTTTTGCTTTCAGGCAGTGTATCGCTTCTTTCAGATACTATTCACAATTTCGGCGATGGAGCAACAGCTATTCCGTTAAGTATTGCATTTCTTCTTGCAAGAAAAAAACCAACCCCTCGTTTCAATTATGGGTATGGAAAAGCAGAAGATTTGGCAGGCGTTGCCGTTCTTCTGTTTATGACAGCAAGCGCCATATATGCAGCGTATGTATCAATAACACGCCTTTATCACCCGTATACACCTACACATTTATGGATTGTTGCTATTGCCTCTCTCGTTGGATTTGGTATCAATGAAGCAGTTGCACTCTACCGATTAAAAATTGGGAGAGAAATCAAAAGCGAAGCCCTTATCGCTGACGGTAAACACGCTAGAATTGATGGAATAACAAGTCTTACAGTTCTGATTGGTGCATTTGGGGCATATCTTGGTTTCCCAATTGCGGATCCTCTAGTTGGACTTTTTATTACGATATTAATTTTACATACTGTCTGGGAATCATCAGGTACAATATTTACCAGGCTGTTAGATGGGGTTGATCCTGACATAGCACACCAAGTAAAGCATGCTGTCTCAAAAGTAAAAGAAGTAGATGAAGTAAGAGGTATTCATGCAAGATGGCTTGGGCATATGCTTTCAATTGAGTTGACTATTTGTGTTAATCCAAACTTATCAGTAACACAAGGACATGCGATTGTAGAACAAGTACACCATGAGCTGCATGAGCATTTTTCAAATCTTTCACATCTTGCAGTACATGTTGACCCTCATTAAAAACTTGGAATATAAAACCCAGTATTTTGTGCGTAAAAAGTTCTAACGTCTGTCACGAGCCCCTGCTTATGAATTTAGCCTCGAACTCTAGCCTGACGGCGGACGGAATCGAACCTTTTTACAATTTACTTATATTTTTTAAAAAACGCATTCAATATCAACTTATACCTTTAAGAAAAACAATTCAGGTTTTATTGAAGCGCCAACTGCTTATATCTCTGGATCAAAGATGATTCGACCTGTTGCAGCAGTAGCCAAGTCGTGTAAAGCTATTGCTGAATCTGGACCAATCCTGCTCATATCTCTTAATTGAGGAGGATAAGTGATAAGTTGATCAGGGTTGTGAAAAGTTATGCCTATCGGTTTATTACGACCCCAGTCGCTTGCCTCTCCACGTCTGATGACTGATATATCTGTTCCTCCTTCTTGATCCGTTCCTCGGATAACTGCATTCAATGCTTTAACAACAACTCCCTGATTAGAAAGAGTTTTATCAGATCTTTGATCAATGTTGCTTACAGTTCCTGTGACATCAGCAAGCGCATGATATTTTCCTTTTTGACGTGAAAATATAATGCTGAAAGATGGTATACGTTCTACATTTAACGAAGTAGTACCTCTCAGTTGTGCATCAAAAGGAATAACTTTATAAGAGGTATGGAACTCAGACATTCAAATATTGTAACACAATTAATTACTATATACAATATTATTGAACAGTTGAATTTATTATTACCACTTATAGGTCTTAAATGGATTTATTGACCCAAATTTTTGTATTGATATTCTAAGTTAGGGATATAGAAATCACTATTTTGTGCGTAAAAAGTTCTAACATCGTTCACGAGCCCCTGCTGCACCCCGCAATGGTACGTTGAAACTTCTGCTATACTTACCTCATGATTAAAGGAATTATTTTTGATATTGATGGCGTTTTAATTGACACTGAAAACACTCACTTTTTAGCATTTCGAAAAGTTCTTGAGACATACCATTATGATCTTCCCTATGAACAATACAAACAACATTTTAGCGGAAGATCTATTAAAGGAGCATTATTATCATTTCTACAAGAAGAACCTCTTGTCTCAGATGGACAAGTATCGGATTTCATAGACGAAGTAACAAAACGAAAAATAGCTGCAACAATTGAAATTTTTAGAAAAAATATTGTTTTTTTTGAAGATACCTTACAATTTATTCAGTCAATCAAGGATGGAAATATAACACTAAAGGATATTGGAGAGATTCAAGAGAAACCTAAACTTGCGCTTACAACTGGTTTGGAAAGCGTTCTTATTGAAGAAGTTTTGAAACAACATAATCTTAATGAATTATTTCCTATTATCGTCACTCCGGGACAGTATAAGAAAAGTAAACCTGATCCGGAAAGTTATTTGCAAACACTTGAAAACATGAATTGTACTGCTGAAGAAACTATCGGCATAGAAGATTCCCCATCCGGTGTTCAAGCATTAAACGAAGCAGGTATATTCTCAATTGCTATTACAAACACCTTCTCTCATGATGAGTTGGAGCAATCAAAGTCTATAGTTGATTCTCTTATCACGTTACTTCCAGAAAATAAGAACTGAAATAGGTTCCAACAAAGTTGTCCTCCAGAGGATCTCAGCTTCGCTTTGACTTAGCCCCTGCTGATCATTTTTAGACTCAGGACTTTATACATTCGCTGAGAAACCCAACTTTGTTCTTAAGAATTTTCAAGAAGTATGAAGCTTGTTTATCATTTTCTGTGCTTCTTCTTTTCTGATCACCAGTTCTCGTTCAGTTGCGATAGTTAAAGCTTCCTGAGCAAGCTGCCTCGCTTTTTCTTGATCATTTTCAGAATAAGCATCACTTAGTGCTAATAGTGCGCCTGTTTCCCAGACATAATTACGTTTATCAAAAGCCTCTATCTCATCAAAAGTGCGGATAGCAGACAATCCTTCTTCTATCATAGCTATTCCCTCTTCAACATCCCCTGCTTTTACCAATGCTGTCCCTAAATGTCTTTGCACATCTCCTGTATGAGCATGGCTTCGAGGATGCTCTCTATAATAATCATATGTTTCTTGGTATAAAGAAATAGCTTCTGAAACATTTCCTACTTCTACTTCTGCTTGTCCAAGCAAAAACGTGGCATGTATAACCTCTTCTTTTGGCATTTGTCGAGTTCTCGCATAATCAACAGCTTCTGCAAAGCTCAATCTCGCCATCCGAGCAAAATCATCTGAGCCTTTCTCTCTTGCTTTCAATTTCCAAATAGTTCCGATATTAATCAATCCATGTAGCACTCCATGAGGGTAATTTAATTCTTGTGATTTAATGATAGCATCGGTAAAAAGACCAGCGGCAGTACGAAAATCTTTCCGCTCTTTTGCAGTAATGCCATCTCTCAATAAGGTTTCTGCTGCTGATATACCTACTCTTGCTTCATGCATATTGCTATCTTACTACAAATAATAAAGAGATGTGTAATACGTTCCAAGAAAGTTACCCTCCAGAGGATCTCCGCTTCGCTTCGACTCAACCCCTGCTGAACTTTCCAGCCTTAGTATTCAAGAGTATGCTACAATAAATCTATGAAAAAGAAAGCTTCTAATTTTACCGACCTAAAAGCGCTCCTCCTTAATTGCTCAATTAAAAAAAATAAAACACAATCACACACTCAACGTCTTCTCAATAGAGTTTCAGGAATTATGCAAAAAGAAGGAGTAAATGTAACACAAGAATATATCCTTGACTACGATATAGCTTTTGGAATGGTAAAAGATGGAAAAGAAACATGTCAAAAAGATGACTGGCCTAAAATTCAGAAAAAAATTATGTCAGCAGATATTCTAGTGATAGGAACTCCTATTTGGCTTGGAGTCAAATCTTCTGTAGCGACACTGGTCATTGAACGCATGTATGCATACAGTGGAGATCACAATGACAAAGATCAGTATCTGTATTATGGCAAAACCGGAGGCTGTGTAATAACAGGCAATGAAGATGGGATCAAGCATTGTAGTATGGATTTGCTTTATGCGCTCCAACATATCGGATATATGGTGCCTCCACAGGCTGATTGCGGATGGATTGGTGAAGCAGGACCTGGACCTAGTTATGGTGACACCGACTGGAACGGCAAGAAAATTGATCCTCCGATGGGTTATAATAACGATTTCACCAACCGCAATGCAACCTTTATGGCCTGGAATCTTATGCATACAGCTCGTATGCTTAAAGATAACAATGGTATACCAGCTATAGGCAATACAACTAAAGACTGGCAGCATATCACCAATGCCAAAGACCAGAACCCCGAATATCGATAAGAGCTACATTTGCTATAATTCATTTATGAATACGACACCAACTACTCATCGGTTTGTTGCTGTTTTAAATAAAAAAATAGAACCAGGTCGAGCTATGAATGCTCTGGCACATTTGGCTGCTGGTTTCACAGCACTCTACCCCAATAAAGAGGACCTCTGATCCTTTGGAACTTTATGATATTCGGCGCAGTTTTGTTAATAAATTTTAACCTCAAATTACTCATAAAACAGTGCTATGTTAGAACCTTTTGTGTTAATAAGCTATAATATTCTTCCTATGTCGATAGAATCTTTTCTAAGAGTCGAAAAAAGTAGCCATATTTATTTTGAGAAGATAGAAAAAGCCAATTCATCAACAGCAATTATCTTTTTACATGGGCTTTGTGGATCACGAAGACAATGGCACAAACAATATAGAGGCTTGTCTAAAAAATATTCTCTCTATTTCATTGACTTATTAGGTTTTGGTTTTTCCGCTAAACCAAATATCCAATATACTCTATCAACCCACGTTGAAGCATTACATACCTTTATACAAAAAGAAGTCAAAGAAAAATCAATTATCCTTGTCGGACATTCCTTTGGAACAATTGTTGCTCTTGGCTATTTACAAAAATATCCAAAACAGGTAAAAAAAACTTTCCTTTTATCTCTCCCTTATTTCTTATCATCTGAAGAAGCAATGAGTCACCTTAAAGCAAATTATAGACCACAGTATTTTGTTGTCGATTCATGGTACTTAAAGCTAACATGTAAGGTCTGGTGCCACTATGGCGGCCCTATTACAAGAAAAATTATGCCATATATTTATAAAAATTTGCCAAAAGAAGTAGCACATGACGGCTTATTGCACACATACAACTCATACATTACTTCTCTTTATAATGTTGTTTATAAACAAGATATTACTTCTTTACTCACAAAAAATATATCCCAGAAAATATACTTATTCCATGCCAATAACGATAAGCTAGCACCATTTTCAAATATACAAAACTTGTCAAAAAAATATAATCTTCCACTGCACATAGTAAAAGATGGTACGCATGATCTTCCATTTGAAGCAAAAAACGATATATTCAAACTACTTTATGAATTTTCATAAAGTGTATTTGATATATTTTACTCTATGAAGAAAATATTTTTCAAAAGAATTCCGCGGACTGTTTTTGTACTTGGCTTAGTGAGTTTCTTTAATGACCTTGCTTCGGAAATGATTTATCCTATTGTGCCAATCTTTTTAACAACTGTTCTCCATACCTCAATTCCTATTCTTGGCTTTATAGAAGGATTTGCCGAAGCAACCGCGAGTATTGGGAAATACTTATTTGGTGCTTATTCAGATTATCTCAAAAGAAGAAAAATCTTTGTTACACTAGGGTATTCTTTTGGAGCTATTTCAAAACTTCTTATTGGACTTGCTTACTCGTGGCCATTTGTACTTTTTGCTCGTTTTATCGATAGATTTGGCAAAGGATTACGCACAGCACCTCGTGACAGTCTCCTTCTGGAAAACGCAACAAAGGATAACAAAGGGCTTATCTTTGGTTTTCACCGAGCTTTTGATAGTCTTGGAGCTGTATTTGGACCATTGATCGCGCTTATTGCCTTATATCTCCTTAAAGACAATCTTCGTCTCACTTTTTTTCTTGCTTTTCTTCCAGGAGTTATAGCTATTTTACTTTTAGTGTTACTTGTAAAAGAGAAAAAGAAGGTTGAAATTGAAAAAAAAGAATTTGTAAAAATTAATTGGAAACTATTGCAACCCAAACTCAAACTCTTTTTATTAATTAGCTTCATATTTTCTTTGGGCAATAGCTCTGATGTATTTCTTCTTTTGCAAGCAAAAAATCTTGGCCTGACAACAACACTTGTCGTGCTTACGTATGTCCTTTATAACGTATCCCAAACTGTCTTTGCAACACCCGCAGGTCATTTATCAGATAAATTAGGTGCAAGAAAAGTTTTTTCGGGAGGACTATTAGTATTTTCTCTTGTGTATTTTCTTTTCGGATTAGCTACAAATTCCAGCTGGATGTGGATACTTTTCCCCCTTTATGGTGTCTATATCGCTGCAACTGATGGCGTTTCAAAAGCATATATTTCAGAATTTATCACAAAAAAAGAGTCAGGAACTTTTTTTGGAGCATATTACTTTTTAACCGCTATAGGTGCGTTCTTAGCATCAATCATTGGAGGAATACTCTGGAGCAATATACATCCAGCAGCGACATTCTTTTACGGCAGTTTGATGGCATTTCTCGCATTCAGCATACTCTTCATATTTCGACATAAATTTATCACTCCCTCACGATAAATATATTTATCCTTAGCCTCAAATTGTGCCTAGAGATATTATCCCAGCAGTAAAATGAAACTTATGGTATCATATGACAACATATTTTCCATATAATTCTCATAGTTGAAAACTATACTATATGAAGTTTTATATAATTATATTATGACAAAAAAAATAAAAAACCAAAGAAAATCTCTAAATTTTCTGGCTCAAACTACGTTGGGCAAAATAATTAACAAAGCAATTTGCCGTATTTATTTATGGGCTCATTGGGACAATATTGACACATATTATGAAGATCTTTTACATGGATCTGATGAAGTATTAAAAAGAGCTCTTCGTAACAGCCAAAAATCTGGACTTCCAATTATGAACGTTTCTGCAGCTCAAGGGAAATTTTTACAACTATTAACTATGGCAGTAAAAGCCAAAAGAGTACTAGAAATTGGAACACTTGGTGGGTATAGCACAATTTGGTTAGCAAGAGGGCTGCAAAAAAATGGCTCTCTTACTACATTAGAATACAATCCTGATTTTGCAAAAGTTGCCGAAAAAAACATTAAGGATGCTGGCTTTTCTAAATATGTTACCATTCGTGTCGGATTAGCAATGGATTCTTTAAAACAAATGGAAAAAGAAGGTGTCAAACCTTTCGATCTAATATTCATCGATGCTGATAAGAATAATTATCCAGGATACCTTACTTATGCTCTGAAATTTTCTCATCCTGGCACTGTTATCATCGGTGACAATGTTGTCCGTGAAGAAGATATTACTGATAAAAAGAATACCGATCCAGACAATATAGGTATACGTCAATTTATTGAACTGCTTGGTTCTAAGGCAAAAATTAATGCGACTGTTATGCAAACTGTCGGAAGTAAAGGACATGATGGTTTTTCTTTTGCAATAGTGTCATAAATTTTATAACATTATCCTTATTTAGAATCTTCGACTCAACCCTTTAACTGCTATACTGATTTTGTGGCAAATAATTACATTTGGACTAATCATGCGATACAAAGGCTTAAAGAGCGCAAAATTCCTCGTAAATTGATCGATCAAGCTTTGTATTCTCCGGATAAGAAGCTGCATAAAAATGCCTCTGTAACTGAACAGCAAAAAAGAATTGATGGCGTAACGTTTGCTGTAATTATAAAAGAAAATGAAAAGGGTGAAAAAATTATCGTATCCTGTTGGGTAAATCCTCCATTCCCTGGAACCAAAGATCATAGATTGCGTCAGAGATTCTTTGCAATGAAAAAAGCCTCATTTATGAAAAAACTCTGGCTTACTCTTCTCACCCAACTTGGGCTATAAAACAAAACATTCGAGCATGTCTGTTCTTCTTTGTCACAAATTTTAGGTTTAGCTCATACTTTTTATTAGGGATTATTAGATGCGCCTTGAACAACGGCAAACTCTTCGATAATACTCTGTATGTTTTGCATACTCTCCTCAATTGCTTCACGATGAACTCTATCTTCTCTGCTATGCAACTTATCAACATCTCCCACAAATACCGACTTTTTTTATTTTAAGGAGTACGTCACCATCCCCTACTTCTGGTTCAGGCAGATCAACAAGACGTAAATCATTTTTTCCAAAAAATTGAAACGCTTTCATATCTTCCTTAAGAATACTCTATTTTACATCGTATTGGTAGAGAAATAATTAGTAATACTATAATCAAACAAGAATACACGAATAAGCACAAACAAAAAAGTCTCATGCTCTATTTTAATAGCTTCATAATTTAGTAGTTGCAATTACTACATTAATCTTTTATTATTAAGCAATTCAGGAGGTGAGTAATTATGGTAAAAGCAGAACAGCAACCAGGACAGGGATGGAGAAAGTCAAAACGTAGCATGAACCATGGTGATTGTGTTGAAGTTGGCCAATCAGGTCCTAATAATGTAAGTATCCGAGACACAAAAGATCGGCAAGGACCTACTCTAAAGGTTAGCGGCGTTGCTTGGCAAAGATTTGCTGAGGATATTAAAAAAAGTCCAGTTTAAATGATAACTATAGCATACGCTATAGTACTATTTATCAACTAACTTTCTCTTGTATTTTTTCTCTAATAATTTGACTATATCGACGTCTATAGGAGATAATTATTGTACAGGCGATGAAGCTCGCCATTAAGTGTTCCGCTTGGTGGGACTGATAGCTTCTACGAGATAGATCGTAGGAGCTTTTTTTTATGAATCAATTATTACTTGTAGGACTCGGAGGATTTTTAGGAGCCATAAGCCGATTCATGGTATCCAAATATACAACCACTACATTTGGGATATTCCCTATTGGGACACTCATCGTCAATGTAACTGGTAGTTTTATTTTGGCTCTTATTAGTTACCTTGTGCTAGAAGGAAGAAATATCTCACCAGATGTAAGAAATTTTGCCACAATTGGTTTTATTGGTGCGTATACAACCATGTCGACATTTTCATTTGAAACCATGAGATTCTTGGATCAAGGTGAATACAGTTACTTTGCCTTAAATGTCATACTAAATATTGTATTATGTTTTAGCGCTATTGCTTTGGGTAGGTATTGTGCATTATTATTGACTAAATAATATGAAAAAAGAAACAAAAGCAACACTTCTTCGCATTTTTATGGGAGAGTCAGACAAACATAACGGCCGAGAACTCTATGAATTTTTAGTTGAATACCTTCGAAAAAATCACTTCGCAGGAGTTACAGTACTTCGAGGAATTGTTGGATTTGGACAGAAGAGCCTTATTCATACTGCAAATATTCTAGACCTTTCTACTGATTTGCCAATTATTGTAGAGGTCGTTGATAGTGATGAAAAAATTGAAGAATTCAAAAATATGATTGAGACTCTGAAGATAGAGGCTAGCATGTTAATTACTGAAGAAAAAGTGAACGTTATTCGCTATGGAAAAGATAGATAAAGCTTTACCCGCATATCAGAATAACAAACCCAACTACTTTTACTTAACAAATGAGGGATGTAAAGATCTTATTCTACAAATGTGAGGGCTGTACCTTTTCTACCAGCACGACCTGTTCTTCCAATTCTATGAACATAATCATCATATGATTCAGGTGCATCGTAATTGATGACATGAGTCACATTTTCTATATCGAGACCTCGAGATGCAACATCAGTCGCCAACAGGATACGTACATCACTTTGCTTGAATTGTTCAAGAGCTCGTTGTCGCTGTCCTTGTGTTTTGTTACCGTGAATCGCTGCTGCCTTAAATCCTCGTGTAATGAGTTCTTTTGTTAGCTTTTCAACTCCCCATTTTGTTCGGCCAAAGATAAGTACTTTATCAAAGCCGTCATTTGCCAACAGATCATGCAATTGGTCAACTTTGTTACCACCGTGCTCTACCTTAACGATATTTTGTTCAACATTTTCTGAGGTATCTTGTTGCTTTACTGAGATAGTAATTGGATCAGTTACAAAACTACTAAGAATCTCTTTAACTTTTTGAGAAATCGTTGCTGAAAAGAATAACGATTGTCTTTTTTTAGGAAGAAGTGAGATGAAGTATTTAACATCATTAATAAAACCTATATCAAGCATACGATCTACTTCATCAAGAACGATGTTTCGGAAGAGATCTAAGTTAAGTCGACGGCGTTCTATCAAATCTCTCAGTCTTCCTGGTGTACCAATAATAAAATGAGGATTGTGGCGAAGTTTCTTCTCTTGTCTTTCCATATTGGATCCGCCTATGCACAAAGCGATTTCAAGATCCATACCTTTGACAAACACACGTAGTTCATCAGCTATTTGCATTGCTAACTCTCTGGTTGGTGTGACTATGAGAACTCGTTCATTTCTATCTGCAAAGACTTTATTTACAAGAGGAATAAGAAAAGCTGCAGTCTTTCCAGTACCTGTGTTGGCGATACCAATAACGTCACGCCCTTCAAGTAAATATGGAATTGTCTTTTCTTGGATCTCTGTGGGGCGCTCATATCCATGATCAAGGATATTTCTTTTCAATTTATCTGTAAGAGGGAAATCGGAGAATGTCTTTAAAGAAGTATAGATTTTTGCATCTACATGTGCTGCCTTCTTGATAAAAAGATTACTATCAAGTTTTTTGACAGGCTTTCGGCCCTTGCCACGAAATTGATGGCCGTTCCTATTAAAGGATGATTGGCCATTTTGTGTCTTTGCGCGATATGTATGTCGTTTTTTGTACATATGTGTATAGTATTGATTTAGTATGCTAGTATTTCTGCTTAAATGAGGTGTCTTATCAGTGAGGTAAAAGATACGAATTAAATAAACTATATGTGGAGTATCTTTATCTTAATCAAACAAAACTGTTCTATAAGCAGAAGTACTAATATATTGCAAACACTGAGCTTGCCGTAGTGCTATCTGCAATAACTAAATACAATTATATCACAAATTAATCCTATAGTCAATGCTCTGCCTGTTTTGCTTGTTTCCCTAAATTACGTAATTCCTGATTTTTTACTTGCCTCAGCTTATCATTCTCCTCTTTATTTAGCCGCAATTTTTCTCTATCTGCTTTGTCTTTATTCTTCTTTTTCTGGCATTCGTCATTGGAACATCGATACACAGTATTTGTTTGTGCATAACGCATACCTTCAGGTTTTACGCTTTCCCGACTTACAAAAATAAGCTCAGAACCACATTGGGAACAGATAAGAGAAGCTTTTTTGTTTGTAGAATTAGTTGCCATCAGATAGTATTGTGGAGCACCTGCTTAAAAAATGAGATAGGTCTATTACTAGAATCGAAATCAGATATAAAAGCTTAAGAAGATTATCTCCAACTGCATATTGATTATAGCACATTTTAAAAAAAATCGCTCACGCTTAGTGCTGTCATGGCTAAACGAGCAAGAGTTTTAGAAATGCGCATGCTCCATCTTCAGACCAAGGATGAAAATGATCACTCACATCAACTGTCGCAAAACCCGCCTGCTCCGCAGTTACTGCTAGATCCAATAATTCATCTGGTTGATGTTGTTCTATTCCTGCTTTCTAGCCTATTTTTGTCATACTTATTTTAGATCCATATCATTTTCTTATTCCTGACGCTGAGTAAGCCTGAAGATCACTCAACGTCAGGAAAGTTAGGTATTAGTGACTGCCGCCTTCACTTCTGTCTTCATCAGTGAGTTGGTGTCCATCACCGTTTTGTGATGCGTTTCCTCCCGTTTGACCTAAGTGTGTCATGTCTTGCTGAGAAGAACTTGCTTTACCACCCTTTGAGCGATCTTCGTCACTCAAATTTTGTGCGGCATTTTGATTCCCTGGACTCTGAGAACCTGCTTGTACATGTTGTGCATGTGTTCCACCTTGTGTATTATCTGCCATATCTATTCACCTCCTTTCATAATAAAAATTATCTTAACAACACTATGTAAACTATACTTGGCAATAGAGTAAGAAGCGGTTAAGAAATTGCTTTAAAAACGGAATAAGTAAAACTATTTCGGATTATTGAGAAGTTCGCTGTGGTGTTTGGTGAGGACATGATGAATGAGCATCTCGGCCTTTTCTTTTTGCTCGCCTTCAAGGTATTGGGATATTAATTTAGTAATATGGATCTCATTCGCTTTTACAATATCACGATATAAATGAGCACTTTTTCGAACTGTCCGCTCCCCACTTGTTGCATCAACATGAACAAGTCCAAATTCTTCTCTATATCCTTCAGACCATTCAAGATTGTCGACAGTTGACCAAACAAGATATTGTTTTATATCAATTCCTTGCTGTATCGCTCTCCACACCGCAACCAAATGAGTAAGTAAATAAAAAGCTCGATGAATATCTCTCTTATCAGCAATGCCATTTTCGGTGATAATAATTGGCTTGTGATACCTCTTGGTTAATGTCTGGAGCAAATCAAGAAAAAATCCTGGAACAATTGGCGCACCCAGATCACTTACATATGCACCAGATTTACGGACTTCGCCAAAAAGAATTGTTTTGGGTGGAGTTGTACCAGGACGATAGCGATGAAAACCTAACTGCAATAAATTAAGATTGAGGAAATATCCAGCATAAAAATTGCATCCAATAAAATCGATCGTATTCTTCACTGCATCGATATAATTAAGGCTGTCAAAATAATCGACCATATTGGCGTATTTTGTTTCAAAAAAATCTTTGGGATCTTCAGGTCGATACCAACGAAATGCAAATGCCATTGAAACATAGGACTTCGGAAGTATTTTTTTGAGAACTGCATAGGCACGATTGTGAGCTTGTATCATTTTCCTCCTCGCAGTAAATGCAGAAAAAAAGTTAGATTTTTGTGGAGGGAAATACGAACTAAGATATCCTGCTTCTATCAAAACACCTGGCTCATTGAGGGTTATCCAAGTTCTCACATCCCCAAACTCTGTAGCAATACGTGTCACATATTTTTCAAACGCATCAACAATGTGAGGATTTTCCCAACTCCCTTTCTCAGAAATCCATTGTGGCAGCGTGTAATGATTGAGAGTAACAAGTGGTTGTATCTTTTTTTTGTGTAAATAATCAATTATTTCACGATATCTTCTGAGCGCTTGGTGGTTTATTTCTCCTTCAACGGGCTCAATTCGCGCCCACTCAAACGAAAGCCTTTGTGTCTGCATGCCAAGTTCTGACATACGATCTATATCCCCTTCTGCTTTGCCTTCTTTCCACCATTCAGGTCCTATCTCACCGGGACGAACAATTGTTGGGTTTTGTTCTAAGAAGAGATCCCAATCACTTTTTCTGATGCCTGAATTTCCTTCAACTTGAAATGACGAAACAGAAGTCCCAAACCTGAAATGTTCTGGAAATGGAAGTGAATCCGGCAGAGTGCTCATGTGCTTTTATCATAGCATAGCAAACTTATAAAAATTATTAGTTATTAATGAAGGTATTAAAAACGTAGCCTGATGCTAGTCCTGCAACAATAAAAACGATGAGTGTAAAAAATGCGGCCTGAAATGCTTGTTTGATTGCGCCTTTCTTATCAAAATGGTGAATATATTCATCGTAGGTAATGATGTATGCGATGATTGCCGCAAACGGACTAAACGTAATTGTTGCGGTGAGTATAAGAGCAGCAACAGGATTCATATAGTATTCTTAACCTTTTTACCTTAAGTCAAGCTTAACATATCCAGTAATTTCTTCTAATTCGACTAGTAATCATTTATTAAACTATCTTATTCATCATGTATGAACTGGAGACAATAAGAAGTCCACCGACAAATTCTCTCGGAAGTGGCACTTCTTTATAAATGATAATACTTATAAGGACAGCAAAGACAACTTCAAAGGTCAGCAGATTGCTTACAAGTACTGCAGGAATTCGCTGCAATCCATAGTTGGTCAGAAATAAATTGGCGACATTGAACAAACCAGCTATAGTAATTACTGCAATCATAAAGCCACTAAAACTACTCGCATGCGGAAGTCCTTCGCCAAAGAGCAATGATGTGATAAAAAGTAATAGTGTACTAACGAAGAAGATCAAAATGGTAATTTCTTTAATATTTAAAAGCTTGCTGTGCCATCGTGTTGCAATATAACTGAGAGCAAAGAAAAAACATGATATCAGAGCTGCAATTTCGCCTTGTCCCCAAGAAAGAAGATGAGAATAATCACTAACAGCAATGATGATAACCCCCAAGAACCCTAAAAATATATAGAGCACTTTTTGAAATGTCACTTTTTCTTTCAAAAAAATAAATCCTAGAACTGCCGTCATAGGAAGTGAAGAGATAAATGATGCGTTACTATAATCGGCTTTTATAAAAGCAACACTGATAAGCGTTACACCAAGAACATACAGTGATATTGAACGAAGAACAATAACTCCCCATTCACGGAGAGGAATTTTGGTAAGTTTTTTAAAATCCAAATCTTTATAAAAGATAAGTATTCCTAAAATAAACGCAGCAAAAATACGAAGATATACTTGTTGAAAAATGGTAAATTCAGTGTTTAAGAAACGTGCAAAAATTCCCATCGAAGCAAAAACAAGAGACAAAAGAAGAAGTGCAATTACTCCTTTTCTCCGTTCTGTTATATCCTTTTTCATTGTTACATTATAGCAAGATATGTAACCACATCTTATATATGATAAGCTGTAACTATGCATATTGAGACACTTGAGGAAATCAAAAAAGAATTTCCTCATCTTCAAAATAGTAACGAGATACACAAAAGCCGCCTTTCACGAATTGATAAGTTGGGACTTTTTGTCACCGATCACGTCGGCACCATGGGATTCTTTTTCATCATCCTCGGCTGGACCATCTTGTGGCTTGGATGGAATATCTTAGCGCCAAAAGCCTTACGATTTGATCCGTATCCTGCTTTTGTTCTATGGCTTTTTATTTCAAATTTGATCCAACTTCATCTATTGCCACTTCTTATGGTCGGACAAAATATCCAAGCTCGTCATGCGGAGATTCGTTCAGATCAAGATTATCAAACTGACAAAAAAGCCGCCAAAGCTATTGAGGCAATTCTTCTCCACCTAGAACATCAACAACAGCTGCTTGAAACATTAGTGGATCGAGTTGAACAACTAGAGAAGAAAAAATAATATTAAGCGGCTGCCAGATAATTTTCCCAAGCATCTAATATTGGACTTTGCTGAATATCTTGATTATCATCGACTACTCCTGGATATTTCTGTTTTTCTATTACTTTTCGGAGAACAAATGGGCCCATCTGAGTAGCTTCTGTTCTTTGTCTTGTGTCTGAAGGAACTCTCCCATATGGGTTCCACTGATCCCATTCTGTTTGATATGGTGAAAAAGCAGCAAGAAATACCATACCCATTATTCCATCAAGTCTTGTCGGATCGATATCAGGGACAGCTTGTCCTACTGCATCACGAATGCTATCACTGAAAGGATTAGGAGCGATAATATGCTCGCCTGTCTCTGTTGTCTGCCATCGAAGAAAAGGTCGAAGAGTAATTGTAGGATCATCGCTTTCATAATAAGCTCTCATTGTTTGGTACATAAGGGCTCTACCTGGTTCAAACACTCCTTCCCATCCTTCCATAGTTCTATGAGAGTTAAGAAGAGCTTTATTTGCAGGATTAAAAAGCTTTCTTTCATCACCCAAAACATCTCTATGGTCAAAGCCGAAAGTATCTTTGTCCGGTGCAGGATAAAAAAGACTTGCGTGTACTTCCAAACCGTTAAGTTCTGGCCCCACCACACAGTATTGTCTATCCCCCGAATTCCTATCTATTACTGCGAAACCATATGCAGGTCGATCTGCCAAATCATGATATAACTCAATGGCAGATATTTCTCCAAGATATCCCTTAGGCCATTCCTTCACATCGGCCCTTCGTAAAACGCCTCTTAAAAGATTTGTGAGTGAAATAGGATCTTTTCCATGAAGTGTTACTTCGCGATCACTTACTATTGCTGGTTCAGCTATATTTTTTGTGCCTCCAGCTCTTAATCCAAGAAGACTCGACACTTGAAGTTCGCCAAAACCTGTTATGGGCCCGGCTGCAGAACCTTTTAGTATGGGAGTATATATCTCTTTTGGCATACTATAATTATAGCAACTGCAAGCAAATAAATCAATCTTATAGGACTATTTTGAAGACTTTACCAAACCCCATCCGTAGGAGAAAACTGCGAGAATAAATCCAATCGCCATAATATATGAATAACTATCTTGTTGCGATGGGATAAATTGTGCGCCTGCAAACGTAGCGAAAAGAAGCGCAACTAACCCTACACTTGCGGCAATAATCCACTGCTTATCCTTTTTCCTAATCGTTCGTACTAAAAGCACAATTCCACCGATAACCAAAAGGGCTGCAATAACCATATGCAAAACAATCGGCATTTGATTTTTTGAAAATTCCCACAATGTTTTTTCATTAGCTTTATCAGGGAATTCTACAAAAAGATTGGTAAACATGCCCAAGAGAAATTGAAGGAATAAAAATCCAAGAAGAAAATGTGTCTGAATAATAATCGGATCCTTCTTCTTCATATCATAATTATACTTCACTCATTTAAATTTTCTGTAAGTATTTATCTCTTTATTTTAACAAAAATCTAATGAAAATCTTGACAAAAACACGACTATACGATAAAGTGAATTATGGACGCACAAAAATTTCCTCTGGGCATCACCTTCGATGACGTTCTCTTAATTCCTGGTTACTCTGATTTTTCCCGTTCTGAAATTGACCTCTCAACTCAACTGACAAAGAAAATCTGGCTTGCTTCTCCATTTGTCTCATCTCCCATGGATACAGTTACTGAGGCTAAGCTTGCAATAGCACTTGCAGAAGTTGGCGGCATTGGAATAATTCATCGCAATCTTACCATTGAAGACCAAGCTGACCAAGTGGCAGAAGTTGCAAAGAAAAAATTGTTAGTTGGTGCAGCAATTGGTGCAAGTAGTGGTTTTGAGGAACGAGTCAAAGCACTTATCAAGGCTCGCGTATCAGTAATTGTTATTGATTCTGCTCATGGCAATGCAAGGCAAGTTGTTGATGCAATTCATTTTGTCAAAAAAACATTTAAAGATATGGAAGTAATTGCAGGCAATATCGCCACCCGTGAAGGCGCTGAAACACTTATCAAAGCAGGAGCTGATGCTCTCCGTGTGGGTATGGGACCAGGAGCTATTTGCACAACTCGTATCATCTCAGGAATGGGAGTTCCACAACTGACAGCAATTATGGATACTGTATCTGCTGGGAAGAAACATGGTGTTCCTGTCATCGCGGATGGTGGAATTAAATACAGTGGAGATATGATCAAAGCTTTTGCAGCAGGAGCAGCAACAGTTATGATGGGAAGTTACTTCGCAGGAGCACTTGAAGCACCTGGCAAAGTTCACGAACTCAAGCCTGAACAAGTTCCCTCTCGTTTTAAGAGTATTCTGAGCAAGAAACAAGCCACATATCAATTTAAAGAATATCGAGGTATGGGATCTGTCGCTGCAATGAAAGAAGGGACACGCATTAAATCAGAAGATGAATTCCACGGAAAAAGTTATAATGATCGAGTTCTTGTCGCTGAAGGAGTTGAGTCATTAACTCCAGTCAAAGGAACACTTAAAGAAATTATTGATCAAACAATTGGAGGTATCAGATCAGGGATGTATTATGTAGGCGTACGGACAATCAAAGAGCTTCAAGAAAAAGGTCGCTTTATGCAAATTACTCAAGCATCACTCACAGAGAGTCACCCACATGATATCCTCGTCACCAATCCAGGTGAGAATTACTAAAAGTAACTTAACCTGATCTACTCGCAACACGGATCTTTGAATCCACAATTGTGACACACTGCATCACGACTTCCCGGCATATCGCCCATTGGTTCTACACAAACTGGACATAATTGGGTACGAAATGGTATTTCTTGACTCATACATATACTCTAAATCAATTAGCCTATTGTTTCAAGATTTTTCCTCCTTACCTAACACAAAACTGACTCTAGCCTGACGAAATGATATGGCTTGATATATTGACATATTTAGTATACGAGGCGTACAATGCTTTTGTTTTGTAATAATTCAGTAAGAGACTTAAGCATGGCGTTTGGGTTCTTTGTACGGGAAGAGAGGTGAATTGTTATGGAAAATATATTTGGAAGAAGACCTGCGATAGAAGCACAGCTTAGCGGATTAGGTCAGGAAAAAATAACAAAAGATACAGCACCAAAAGAAGGTGCTGGAAATAAAGAACCAAAAACTGTTGTTACCCGAGCAGACATCGAAGCTGCAGCAACTAGAGCTGACGCATTAAGAGGACTTGGTGTAATAAGGCCAAGAATCCGACCATAATACCCTTAATTGAACTTATTACACAAAAGATCCCTTTTTCGGGATCTTTTGTTATAATAACCCCTACTTCGCAAAGATAATGATAAATGAATAATGTGAGAGAAGCACCGGGTATATGGATAGGAAAAGATATTGTTTCGACTGAAACAACAGTTATCCCCCGACAATGGGGAAATGTTGTCCCAGTAGATCTAGCTGCAGCTCGTTCATCAGTACCTGACACTATACAAAAAGGTGATGGTGAATTTTTTGTTTCCACTCGAAGCGCATGGGCACAGCTGGGTGTGGAAGTTCCTAGATCATCAGGCATCAAAGTCAATGGATTTATCCGTAGGCCTAAAATAGCGACAATTAAATTACCACTTGAGAATCACTCCCTTGCGCCAATTGAAGTTGAACAAGGTGGCGTCGGCCGCCTCCTTTATAGAAATGGACCTCCTCTTAGAGGCAACATACTTAGAGATCTCCAGGACCAGGGAGAAATTACTCTAGGTGGAGATAAAGATAGTTGGTGGACAGCCACTCATCATGGAGAGACAATTGGTATTGGGATGTATTTGGATCCAGTTGAGACATGGATCAGACCTCAGACAGAACCAATTAGAAAACATGGAGAGACAACAGAGACCTTCAGAGAAGAAATGAAGAAGTATCTGGTACCGATAGGACAAGGTGACCAGCCATCAATCCGCATTGGGCATACAGCAAGTACATTATTCACTCAAGAAGGATATATCGCACTTATTGAGCCATCTATAAGGTACGATCCACGAGAAGAAACACGAGTCGCCAACATGCAACATATCAATTCTCCTGCACTCTATCCAGCATACCCTGCAAAACCATGGCATATCAGAACAGAGACATTAAGTACACCAAAAGAACTTAATCCTACAACGGAACAGTTACCTCGCAAGGCAATTATTGTCACTTTTTATCCAACCATACGGCTTTAACGATCTCTTCACTCCTTGACAAAAGCTTGTATTTTTCACTATTGTTAATATAGGTACGTATGTCACAAAAAATTCTGCTCATCACTCTTGGTATCGTCACCATACTTGGTTTGTTTTATATCATTATTTCTTCAACCCAACCTACTGACCTCTCTTCACCATCTTCACCTGTCTCACCTACTCTCATACACAAGCAAGGAAATATGATGCCACCAGTTAAAGATCATTCTGTAGATGGACAAATTATCGTAAAGTTCAAGCCTCAATATTCACAAATACAAATAGCTTATGATTTGAAAAAATATCAGGCATCAATCAAATCAACAATTGAAGGAATCAATCAAACCATTGTCCAAGTACCAAAAGGCCGCGAAGAAGAAATTACGCAAAAACTTAAAAATGACCCATATGTTGAACAAACACAACGAGACTATACAACACACGCATTTGTTATCCCAAATGATCCTCAGTTTGCTATGCAATATGCATTCAATAACACTGGGCAAGCAGTTCTCGGTCATAACGGAAAAGCAAAAGCAGATATAGAAGCAGAATCTGCTTGGAATACAACAGAAGGAAATGGTGTCAAAGTAGCAGTCCTTGATACAGGAGTTAACCTTAATCAGCCAGATCTTTCCGGAAAAGTTGTTTTACAAAAATCCTTTCTACCAAACGTCACAAGTGTTGAAGATGGCAACGGACATGGTACACATACAGCAGGTATTATTGCTGCAGATACCAATAATGGCATTGGCGTCTCTGGGACATGTCCTGGATGTCAGTTATTGATTGGAAAAGTTCTTGATGACTCTGGTTCAGGAACAACTTCTGAAGCAACTGCAGGTATCACCTGGGCTGCAGATAATGGCGCAAAAGTAATCAGTATGAGTTTGGGAACAACAGAAGCAAATACTGCATCAATGTACAATCAGGCAGTAAGTTATGCCATGAGCAAAGGTGCTATTGTTGTAGCTGCTGCTGGAAATGATGGCAATAGTCAACTTAACTACCCTGCTGCTGCAACAGGAGTTGTATCAGTTGCTGCAACAACCAATAATGATGCAAAGGCAAGCTATTCTAACTTCGGCAATTGGGTACAAATTGCTGCTCCTGGGGACAATATCCTCTCAACTGGACCAACTCATTCGTTCCAGATTGCACCTTTTGGCTATAGCATATCATCACCTTACTATTATCTTTCAGGAACATCTATGGCAACTCCTATCGTCGCAGGGGTTGCAGCGCTTATCTCAACAACCTCTTTTGGCACATCCCCACAGGCAATTGCAAATAGATTGTATGCAACGGCAGATAAAATTGGTGGCACTGGAACTGATTGGGTACATGGACGTCTCAATGCAGCAGCAGCTGTGGGCCAGAAAGCAGCAACTCCGACAGCTACTCCAACTCCAACACCTAAAAATTCTTTGATAACACCTACCCTTTTCTGTGTTGGTGGATCAGCCCAACCACCTTGTGCAACTATTCCTCCATCTGGCGCTCCAAGTGCGGTACCAAGTGGTGGCGGTGGTGGATCAAATCCATCTGCTGCCCCAAGTTCTGCTGTTAGCCCAGGAGTCAGTGGGAATCCATCAGTTAGTGGATCTCCATCGGTAAGTCCAATTGCAGGAGGCGGCGGAACTGGAGTAGGTCTGCCTTGCCCGAACCAAAATTCAACATCAAGTTTTGCAGTTGCTGATGGCGGCACAAGTATTAGTGCGCATGGACATCACTCCAAAGGACATCATCACAAAGGTGGATTTCTTAGCGGATTCTTTAAATTCTTACTACAACTTATTCTCAAATTGCTTCAGCTGATCGGAATTAATCCTTGTGGAGGCTCAGGAGGAACTCCAACAATTAGTCCAACACCATCAGGATCTCCATCTAGCGCACCTTCTCAAACAGTAAGTGCACCTCCAGTTTCTGGTGGAGTCACACAGCCTACAGCTACACCAAAGCCAGTTGCTGGACAACCAACAGCCCCAGCTCCCACCTCTGGGACCACATCCAGCTGTGTCACCTCTGATCCCCAGGGACGCTGCCCATCAAGCGGTTATTATACCGACCCGCAGATTGTTGGGGGCACAAACCCATGGGTAAATCAAAATGTCTGGGGTGCAGGTGGAACGAATTATCAACAAACGCTACATGCTAATAGCGCTGGAGACTGGTACATAACAGCAAGTGTGAACAATGCAAGTGGTTCAGTGCTGACTTTTCCAAACACTGGATGGAGTATGCCGACAAAAACTATTGACAGTTATTCAACCATAACCTCATCATGGAATGTTACTATTCCGACTGATAATAAAACAACAGCAGGTTGGGCAGCATATGATTTGTGGTTCAACGACTGGGCTGATGAAGTTATGATCCAAACTGATATTGTCGCAAATAGTAATTATGATTGTACTTCTGCAGGAAGTACGACCATCAATGGTCAAGCATGGCACTTTTGTGACTTCGGTTCTGAACGTGTTTTGAAACCTGGCACAGACGATAGCCATCTCCGAAACGAAACATCAGGGAGTGTTGATGTAAAAGCGCTCCTTCAGTGGTTGGAACAAAATGGCCACTTACCCAAGAATAGTGTCTGGACTGCAGGTAGTTTTGGCTTTGAAGTAACCAACACAAGTGGGACTACACAGACTTTCAAAGTCAATGGATTCACATGGACCTCACAATAAAACAGTTTCATGTAAAAATAAGAAAATAGTATATGAAGACAATACCATTCAAAAAAATTTAGAAGGATTGACGAAAAATCCCTCCAGCAGGTATAATATACACACATGATCCTCATAGTCGACTTTGGTTCGCAGACTGCTCACCTCATCGGCAGACGCTTGCGGCAAATTGGCTCTCAGACCACGTACTCCACTCCTGAAGACGCGATCAAAGACATAAAGAAACATAAACCTAACGGTATTATTTTTTCAGGCGGCCCATCATCAGTCTATGATACAGATGCGCCAACAATCAGCAAAGACATTTTCAAACTTGGCATCCCAATTCTTGGTATTTGTTATGGTTGGCAATTGATGGCACACCTGCTTGGCGCAAAAATCAAAAATACTTCCAAAGAATACGGACCTGAAGATATTACACTCAATGCAGCTGCCAAAACATCCCAAATCTTTAAAAATTTTCCAAAAAAAACATTCTCAGTCATCGTCTCTCACGGAGATACTGTTATGACATTACCGAAAGGTTTTACCTCGCTTGGCGAAACAAAAACAGCGACCTATTCAGCAGTCGAAAATGTTAAGGATAATCTCTATGCTATCCAATTTCACCCTGAGGCATATCACACATCGTATGGACTTGATATCTTGAGGAACTTTGCCAAGATATGTAACGAAACACTTGATCCATTGTCTCTTGATCCTAAGCGAATTATCCAACAAATCAAAGAAACGGTTGGTGATCAGAAAGTTATTTGTGCAGTTTCGGGTGGAGTTGATTCGACCGTTGCCGCATTTCTTATCGCAAAAGCTATAGGTAAAAACTTGATCCCAGTCTACGTCGAATCAGGACTTATGAGACAAGGAACCAAAGACTATGTGAAGAAGATCTTTGGCCAACTTGTCAGAGTAAATCCTGTTATCATAGATGCGCAAAAACGCTTTATCAAAGAGCTAAAAGGAATTACCGATTCTGAACAAAAACGCAAGACCATAGGACGTCTGTATGTTGAAATTTTCCAAGAAGTTGCCAAGGAACATAAGGATGCGAAGTTCCTAGGACAAGGTACTATATACTCAGATGTCATCGAGTCAAAAGGCTCCAAACATGCATCTCACATCAAATCCCACCACAATGTCGGTGGACTTCCCAAAGATATGCATTTGTTACTTCTTGAGCCACTTCGTGATTTTTACAAAGACGAAGTACGTGAGATAGGCCGCGAAGCCGGGCTTCCTGAAGATGTGATCATGCAACAGCCATTCCCAGGTCCTGGATATGCAGTCAGAATTATTGGCGAAGTAACACCTGAACGACTTGAAAAAGAAAAACAAGCAGACATGATCGTCGTTGAAGAAATCAAACGAGCTGGTCTATATGAGAAATTATTTCAATGTTTTTCTATCATGACAGGTGCTTATAGTACGGCAGTTAAAGGTGACGCAAGAGTTTTTGCGGAGGTTATAGCAATTCGCGCATATGAGTCCGTAGATATTATGACTTCTCAATGGGCGGATATTCCCTATACTGTTCTTCAAAAGATTTCAGCGCGGATTGTCAATGAAGTCCCTGATATCTCACGTGTTGTCTATGACATCACTACAAAACCTCCTGCTACAATGGAATGGGAGTAGACCTCTTGCGCTAAAATAGCTTTATGAGAAAAATCCATATACAAGCCCGATCCTCAATACACTCGCATAAAGACTTATGGAAAATCATGACAGCTATTGAAGACTATCCTACCTGGTGTAAATTTTGCAAAAAAATGCTCACAAAAGATATCAAGGTTGTAGAAGGAACAGTCTTCCATGATGTCACAACACTTCTCTGGATTCCTCTTACCATAAAACATGTTATTACCAAAGTAAAACCTCACGAAGAACTTCATTTTTTTCTTCCACTTCCAGGAGGTGGTAAGATGTGGCACAAATTTACCTTCAAACAAAAAGGTAAATACTCCTATATGACCTCAGAAATAATATTTGATTTGGGTAGCAGACTTCGAAACGCAACAGTTGGACGTATCTTAGAAAAACGATGGAGACAACTTATTGAAGAAGGATTTCCTGGATTTGACGAGAAAAAACGGATACAATAGATCTATGCAAAAATACCTCAAACCTTTTTCACTTATCCTTCTTCTCACAACAGCACTTGTTCTTATCCCATTTGAGATGAAACCTCTTGGATGGACACTCTGGGTCATCACAGTTGCTGTGCTTCTCTTTACCGAAAAACACTATAGACGCGATATGCTCCTTGTTGTTGCATCTCTTGGGCTGTTGGGAATTACTCAGATAAATACAGACATCAGCTTATTGCATATGTTTGAGATGGGAACAACACTCTTTTTGGCGGTCGCGATCCCCTTCTTCATCACAAGACGCCTCTATAAAGAAAAAACAATCCGCTATCCTTTTCATCATGGCAGGGCCTGGTATAAAAGTGAGATTTCATATATCTTTATCACAGCTTTGATTGCATATCTTATCCTGCCATTTTATTTAAGTAATACAGGCGCATATCGCAATTGGACTGTAGAGCCAGGATTTAACAAATTATTGACGCTTTTTATTGGAACCAATGGTCTTGGTACCTGGGATGAATTCTTTTTTGTAAGTACAGTCTTAGCAATTTTCAAAAAGTATTTCCCCTTTCCAATTGCCAATGCGTCCCAGGCAGTTTGCTTCACAGGATTTTTGTTTGAGCTAGGATTTCGAGGATGGGCGCCTTTTATTCTATATCCATTTGCACTTACTCAAGGATACATATTCAAAAAGACTGACTCCCTTCTCTACGTTATAACGATTCATCTGACACTTGATCTTGTTCTCTATCTTGCGCTTGTTCACGCACATTATCCCGACTGGATACGAATCTTTATTACCTAGTAAAAATATGGCAGTTCTTTGCGGAGTGGATATTGTGTATATACCGGGGATTAAAAAGATCCTCAATGATGCATCGTTACTCCAGAAATTCATTGATCCCGCAGAACTGAGAACTTCCACCCCTGAACATCTTGCTGGTATAATTGCTGCCAAAGAAGCATTTTTTAAAGCGCTTGGACAAGTTCCACACTTTAGAGAAGTCAGCCTTGAATACTCAATCTCACACAAACCTCGCCTCAACGTATCTCCCAAATTCCAGACATTTGATTCATGTGATGTCTCAATCAGTCATGATACCGACTATGCAGTTGCATTTGTTGTATTAGAGGTCGCTAAAATGTAATGAAGCGAGACGTGTAATTTTTTCGGTTGCAACCGAGTTCTAAAAGATAGAATAGCACGAGCTGCAACGGAGAAAAAATTATATGTCGAGCGAAATAATATATTTATGAAAACATTTGTCGATGTTATCGAATCATTTAAAAACCGTGATAAAGATGCACTTGTCTATAAGACAGGCTATCGAACGTTTCGGCTTACCTACAAAGAGCTTTATCAACAAGTACTCTTGACAGTTGCGCTTCTTAAGGAGCTCAAACTTAACAAAGGAGACAGAATTCTTCTGTGGGGATTTAATTCTCCTGAATGGTCAACTGTTTTTCTTGCCTGCTCATATAGTGGGATTGTCATTGTCCCAATTGATGCAACTTCCCTCCCGGAATTTGTCGGCAAAATCCACAAAGCAGTTGGCGCCAAAATGATTTTCCATTCTCTCTACAAACTTCCACCTCAACTCAACATCCCTCAATTTACCTTGGAATATCTTAATGAATATCTTAAAACAGTCAAATCAAATCCTAATCTAAAGGCCACAATTAACGAAAATGACCTTCTTGAAATAGTCTATACCTCAGGGACGACTGCCGATCCCAAAGGAGTTATGCTAACTCATAAAAATTTGATCACTAACAGCCAAGCAATTATCAAAGCAGTTAAACCTTCATCTGATTTGACCTTTCTGTCAGTATTGCCATTGAGCCACCTTTTTGAGCAGAATCCAGGGCTTCTGACTCCTCTTTCAGTTGGTGCAACTATTGTCTATATGCGAGGACTTCGGCCAAACCTTATTTTTAAAACACTTTCTGAAGAACATATCACCAATATCATTCTTGTACCAAGGCTCCTCAAACTTTTTACCGATGGAATCAAACGTGAACTTGATGAAAAAGGCCTAACAGGAATAGTTGAAAACATACAGAAAATTCCTGCAACAGCTGGCTTTAAAAAATTTCTTTTTTATCCCATTCATAAAAAATTTGGATTAGATTTCCAATTTTTTATCTCAGGTGGTGCACCACTTGATGAAGAATTAAAAACGTTTTGGAGAGAGCTTGGTTTTGTTATTCTTGAAGGCTATGGACTCACTGAATCATCTCCTGTTCTAACAGTAACTGGATTTGAGAATACCAAACCCAATTCGGTCGGAAAAGCAGTAGATGGAGTTAAATTACAAATAACTCAGGATAATGAAATTTGCGCAAAAGGCGCCAATATAACCCAAGGATATTTTAACAATCCGCAAGCAACAAAAGCACTTTTTGAAGATGGCTGGATGAGGACAGGAGATCTAGGAACAGTCGATAAAGATGGATATCTTTTTCTCAAAGGAAGGAAAAAAGATCTCATTGTCACGGGAGCAGGAGTTAATGTCTATCCAGAAGATATTGAAAAGCTCCTCCTCAAACATCCTGAAGTCAAAGATGTCTGTGTTCTGGGATTGCCAGCAGATGACGGAGAACAAGTCCACGCAGAAGTTATCCTCAAGAAAAAAATCGATCTGAGAAAGCTTATTGAAAAAGTGAATTCTGGCCTTACTGATAGTCAACAAATCACTTCATACTCCATATGGGAAAAAGAAGATTTCCCAAGAACGACAACGCTTAAAATACAGAAACGTTTTGTCTTGACAGAAATTCAAAAAAGAAATGAAACAGCTCTCACTAGAAAGGGAAACAATCTTCCCAAACTCTATCTCACAATTGCACAAATCACAGGTGTTGATGCCAAAAATATTAAGCCCACATCCAAACTCGCGCTAGACCTCAAGTTATCATCTATCAATAGAGTGGAGTTAGTCTCCTTTCTTGAACAAGAATACAATATCGACATCGATGAAGAAGAAATTACACGAGAGACAACTGTCTCTGATCTTGAAAAAATTATTAAAGAACGAAAACGCTATGAAACAAAAAGTATCTTTATGCCATGGCTTCTTTCAAGACCAATGAGAGTCATCAGATATATTTACAATGTCATTGTCACTGACAATCTTCTTCGCCTTTTCTGCAAGCGGACAGTTGTAGGATTGGAGCATATAAAAGATCTCCATGAACCGGTTATTTTTATTTCCAATCATATCGGATATTTTGATGCTCCCAATATTCTTGCTGCACTCCCCTTTCATATCAGGGATAGGATAGCCTGTGCCGCGCATCGCGAATATTTTATTGTTCCCAAACATCAGATTTTCAAACGCCTTCAGTATGGATTTTTCTATTATTATGCCTCCATATTCACCAATATTTATTTATTCCCAAGAGAACGAGGTTTTAAAAAAAGCCTTGAATATACTGGATTTCTGCTTGATAACAAATGGAATATTCTCTTTTTCCCAGAAGGAAAACATTCTCCTACAGGGAAAATGCTGCCATTTAAAACAGGCATTGGATGGCTTATTAAAGAGATGCAAGTGCCTGTCGTTCCGATAAAGCACCAAGGGCTTGAAAAAATTATGGCTGGAGACCACCAGACATTGCCGAAAAGAGGAAATGTAACTATCACCTTTGGCAAACCATTTAGACCTGACATCACCAAATCAATACCTAAAATTACGCACGAACTTCAAGAAATGATCACATCGATGTAGTTCCTCACACTTGTTTTTGAATTAGCTTTGTGATATATACAAATCGAGCTCTAATTAAAGATGAAATCCGTACTTACTCCTGCAGAGGGTATCAGTTTGGCGCAGCTGACAATAGGCAGCAATCTTCAACCGGTTGATCAACCGACTACTCGTACCGATCAATACGCTCATATTGAGGCTATTATTAACGCGATCCACGAACCTGTCCTAATACTTGATCGAAAACTCACAATTCAGTCACTCAACAAGGCATTTCTCAAGAAGTTCAAAGTAAACAAAGAAAAAACTCTTGGGATCAATCTCTCAGAGCTTGATGATAACCCACAAATGGAGCATCTTGTTAAACGGCTAAAAAAACTTAGTAGACATACTTCATCATTTGAAGAAGTTGAACTGACATTTTCGTTTAAAAAAGTGGGAATAAGGACACTTCTTATCAGCGCCAAACAAATAAGCTATGACCATAAAAATTCAGATGTAATTTTGCTTGGCATTCAAGATATAACTCAAAGACGGCTTATTGAGAAACAGAAAAATGATTTTGTGGGATATGTCACTCATGAACTCAAAACCCCTCTGACTTCCCTTTCGGCATTTGTGCAGCTTCTTCAAGGCTATCACGAAAAAACTGGAGACAAAAAATCACAATTTCTTCTCGCCAAAGTCTCGGGGCAAGTTGAGCGGCTGACCAAATTGCTTGACTCATTTACCAGTGTCTATAAGGCACAGACAGGTATGTTAGAGCTTCATAAAGAGACAACAGATCTGTATGAAATCGCGCGCGAAACAGTTGAGATGTTTCAATATATGACCACAACTCACACAATAAGTATTGAAGGCAACATAACACGTCCCATTTCTCTGGATAAAGAGCGCATTCGCCAGGTGCTTGTCAATTTACTTATCAACGCTATCAAATACTCTCCTCATGCTGATGCAATTGTCGTAAAACTTCATGAAAAAGCAAACAATGTCATTGTGAGTGTTCAAGACTTTGGATCCGGGATTCCTAAAGAAGCACAAAGCCAAATATTTGATCGTTTTTTCCGAGTGAAAGGAAAAAATCAGGAATATGCGGTCAAAGGCCTCGGACTTGGCCTCTATATCGCACTTGAAATTATCAAAGCGCACGGTGGACGCTTATGGGTAGAAAGTGTGGAAGATAAAGGCGCTACATTTTTATTCTCATTACCGGTCGGAAAAAAATAAAACTTCTATTGATGATATATGCTTTTGAGATTTTCGCGGCCCCATTTAAGAGTCTGAGCCATCCAAATAAGCTCAGTAAATGCACGATGGACACGTCTTCCGTATCCTTCTTTATCAATTACTTCACCTTTGTCATCAAATAAATTTTGTATTTGAGGGAAATAAAGATCAGCAAAGGTCGAGACCATTCCCATCTCACGAACTGTCGTATTTAACGCCTCCACTGCACGTGCACCCCCAAGCATTCCATTTGAGACACCAGCAAAAGCAACAGGCTTGTGGATATAATTTGAGAGTTCTGAGTCAAGCATGCGTTTGAGTGATCCTGGAAAACTATGATTGTACTCAGGTGTCACAATAAAAAATGCGTCAGCTTTTGCGGTGAGCTCGGTATATCTCTGATCTTTATTTTCAGGATCATTCCCATCAAAAGGAAAATTGTAATCTCCTGGATCCACAAGTTGTACTTCTATCTCCTCAATTGTCTTGCCAATTGATTCAATTAACCGAGCTGCTTTGATAGATTCTCTTTTGGGACGAATTGTGCCAAGAAGAATTGGGATAAAGAGTTTGGCCATATTTGTATACTATCATGCAAAGCATACTCTCACAACTATATTTAATACTTAATTCTTTCTTAATTTCCTTCTTGACTTGTTGAGGTAACTCAACTATCGTAAGGGTATGGACAATACATCAGAGACCCCAACAGGACTTCCACCAGCACCTCCTACACCTGCTCAAAAGAGTTCATCAAGCCTACAGGGAGACAAACGAATGTATCCCCTCCTCTCAATTCCTTATAATGAACATCCCAATAGATTGCTGGCCATTCCCATTGTCGCTTATCTTGTTAGAATTATTCTTGTTATCCCGCAATTTTTCATGATCATCTTTGCAGGGCTGGGATTTCTTATTCTCTTCATAATTGTCCCTTTTGCCATTCTTTTTACAGGCAGATATCCTGATTTTGCTTATAATTTTATCCTTGCCTATCAAAAAATGTACACCAAACTGTATATTTATATTTTTGGACTTACCGATAAATATCCAGGTTTTAGTTTTGACGAAAGTAAATTATTTCAATTGGAATACACCAAACCTGCAACCTCATCACGTCTTCTCGCATTTCCGATACTTGGGTTTATTATCAGATTTGTTCTTCTTATTCCATTCTTCTTTTGGGTCTCTGTACTTGAAGGAGGAGCATTTGTGGCAGTTGTTTGTTCATGGTTCATTGTACTTTTCACAGGACGCTATCCAGAGAGTCTTTATGAATTCGTTCGCGATTTTTTACGTGTAACAAATTCCAACGTAATTTATTTTGCATACCTTTCAGACACGTATCCAAGTTTCCGTATCTCCATGAACCACAAACCAATCAAAATTATTCTTCTTATAATAGGCATTATCTATGCAATCTTTAATTTCTTCTCCTCTGGTTCTCAAGATCTGAATAATGCCAAACATCCTGATAATTTCAGCAATCAACAACCACTTCCTGGCTACTAATCCAGATCTGATACAATAAGCTTATGTCAAAAACCAAACAACGACTCTGGCTCGCTTTTATGATTGTTCTTTATATTATCATTGCCTGCGTAGGATTTGGCGCCGCATATTACATTAAGACAGTTTTATTTTCGCAACCATCTCAATCCCAAACCCAGGCTACAACGATAAAAACAGTTACCGCGCCAATTGGTTGGAAGACGTTTAGCAATTCATCCCTCAATCTTTCCTTTTCCTATCCGCCCACAGACACAATACAGACCAAAGAATATGGATTTGGAGTTTCCAGTGCAACTGTCCTCACTTCAAAAGGATCGACGGACTTCCAAATTTTATTCTTGCCCAAAACACTAGCATCAACTGTCGGACAGGATTTTGATAGTTATTACACCATGCCTAATAATACAACCAAAGTTATCAAAAATCCCATGTCACAAAACAGCACAACAGAAAAATTCACCAAACTTGAGGACAGAACTATCAATAGCCTTCGCGCGCTTGATTATCAATCAATTGCATCCAACGCACAACCTAATACATCACCTGAAATTGGAACGTTTATTGAAGCTGGAAGTAATTTGGTGCTTATCTCAACGGGAAAAAATAATAAAGCATCTCTTGAAAAAATGGTTGGAACATTCCGCTATCCACTCTAGACTATCTATTTGTTAGTAAAAGAGAGGCATAAGAAATTTTTCTGTTTCATCCGAACACCTTTAGTATTTCTTTAACCAGATCCTATTCTACCTTCTTTATCTCAATCTTATACTTGGGGAGAAAACTTTTCTTCTGATGGTCAGCCTGACCTTTTTCACTTTCATGGTGATGCTTGAGGTCAAGAGCAAATATCCCTGCAAAAAATCCAAGT
>DATIIS010000037.1:0-38222 GCA_035479415.1 Saccharimonadales bacterium (SeqCode) | reverse complement strand
GGACTTTTTATAGCTGAGGTAAAATTTCGCTATCATCCATTTCATCATCACTTAAATACAATTGATGATCCATGGCTTGAGGCAGGTCCTTAAAAGTTTTAACCTCTAGCTGCTCTTCTTCCACGTAATGCTCTACCTTTTACTGTATTCTCATTTGTTTTTTGAGCTGTCGCTATATCTTTGGTACCAAAACCGGCCGCTTGATAGAGAAGAACTTGTACAGCATCTTTTCCTCCTTTTTCTCCCAATCTATCTGTGATTGTTCGTATTGTTTCATCTACAGTTATTTTCGTGATAGTGAGTTCATCTGGTGACATCTCACCAGATGGGCGCTCATCAAAAAATAGAGTATCATTAGCTACTGGCCTCTCCCTTCTTAGGGTATCAATACATGTCCTTCTTAAGGTTACAGCTGCATAGCCCATAAATCCATCGGCAGTGACATCGCAATCTGGTTCTCTAAATTTTTTTAGTAGTTTGATCCATGTATCATTTACACGGTCATCAGCATCATCTCGTCCAACCATTCTACCTGCAATAGGAAGAAGCTTAGGATTGAGATGAGAGATAACCTCTTCCCAGATATTTGGATCACCGTCACGCATTTGTTTGATATGCTCATTAGTAACACGAAACTGTTCATCCTGCTCTTCTTCTGTGTACTTTCTCTTTTCAGTCATAAACGAAAATCTATTCTAAAGAAATTACTGTAACTTGTCAACGAAGCTCTTTTGCGCTATAATAAACCTATGAAAGTTAATGTACATCCAACATATTTCGAAGATGCGCAAGTCGTTTGTGTTTGTGGTAACAAATTTACCGTCGGTTCAACCAAACAAAACATCCACGTCGAATTGTGTTACAAATGTCACCCATTCTATACTGGTGAACAACGATTTGTCGATACTGCTTCACGTATTCAGAAATTCCAAACCAAACAGAAAAAAGCAGTCGATTACAAACAAGTTGTTACAAAGAAAAAAGAAGAACAAAAAAGACAACAGGATGCCCCCAAGTCACTCCGAGAAATGCTCATGGGCTTAAAATAGCCGTAGTACTCTTCAAGAGGTATGAATATATTCATCCCTATGAAAATTTAGCAAACCCAAATATAATTTTCAATTTCAAATTTTCAATTTTTAATCAAATTACAATGAAATAATGTTTCAAGAATTGAAAAATTGGATCATTCAATGAAAATTGCGAATTGAAAATTTAAAATTATGACAGACTATCGATATACACAAATCCAAGAACTTGAACAAAAAATCGAAGAAACCAAAGAATTATTGGGAGATCCTTCCATGGCAGACCTCGCACAAGCTGAAATAGATGATCTTGAAAAGCAAAAACAGGAAATTGAAGAAAGTATCAATGCCTCAAAACAAAAAAGCGTTGAAGACTATGATTCTCGAAATATCCTTCTTGAATTGAGTGGTGCCGCCGGTGGGGATGAAGCTAAACTTTGGGCTGATGAACTTCTTAATATGTATATAAGAGCCGCGCAAAAAAAAGGATTTCAGACGGAAATGCTTGAAGATAATATCGTCAAGATTTCAGGATATGGAGCATTTGGAGCTTTCAAACACGAAGCTGGAGTTCATAGAGTTCAGAGAATCCCAACTACCGAAAAAAGAGGTCGGGTCCATACCTCAACAGCGACTGTTTCAATCCTTCCTGAACTTGATGATATTGATCTTCACATCAATCCAGATGATATTGATTTTGAAGCATTTAGATCTGGTGGTCACGGCGGACAAAACGTAAACAAAGTATCAACTGCAGTAAGACTCAAACACAAACCAACGGGCCTTGTCGTGACAACATCAGTTGAGCGTTCGCAACTTCAAAACCGTGAAATTGCGATGCAACTTCTCCGTGCAAAATTGTGGGAAATTGAGATAGAAAAACGAAGAAACGAAATTGATTCGCTTCGTTCTACTCAAGTCGGACGTGGTGATAGATCTGAAAAAATTAAAACATACAACTTCCCTCAGGACCGCATGACAGATCATAGAATTAATAAATCCTGGAAAAATTTGCCTGGCATCCTCGCTGGAGATATACCAGAAGAACACCCCGAAGAATAATCGTGAACATGGGCTTGCAGACTTTGTCACAATTTGGTATTCTTTTTTTCCATGCTGCCTAACAAAATTGCTTTTATAGACGTTGAAACTACAGGAACACGATCTTCATATGACAGAATTATTGAGATCGGTATTCTGAGAGTTGAAAATAATACATTGGTAAAGACATTCAAGTCACTTATCAATCCTCAGTCTTATCTCCCCAAAGAAATTACCAAACTCACTGGAATAGAACAAAAAGATATCGAGAATGCACCTACATTTAGAGCTGTAAAAGATGAAATTTTTGATATCCTTCAGGATTGTACATTTGTCGCACACAATGTGAGATTTGATTATGCATTTGTAAAACATGAATTTTTGAGAGAACGTATCACCTACTCCGCCAAACAATTCTGCACCGTCAGACTCTCTCGAATTTTGTATCCACAATGGCAACGACACAATCTCGACGCTGTTATTCAAGGATGCAACATCTCATGTGAGAATCGTCATCGGGCATTTGATGATGCACAAGTACTTTTTGAATTTTATAAACATTTACTCAAGAATGTCCCACTTGAGACGCTTGAGCAAGCCCTCGCAAAAACGATGAAAAAGCCATCACTGCCTATTAATTTGCCAATTGAAGAACTCGACAAACTCCCTGAAAAACCTGGCGTCTATATATTCTATGGTGAAGATGATAGAGCTGAAAAAAACAAAAAGCAAAACGATCCTCAAATTCCCCTCTATGTTGGGAAAAGTGTCAACATCAGAGGTCGGGTCCTCTCTCATTTTTCATCAGATATTACATCTGCAACAGAGATGCATATCGCTCAACAAGTCAAACGAATTGAGACAATCACAACCGCAGGAGAACTAGGTGCACTAATTCTTGAATCTCAACTTATTAAAGAGCTCTTGCCTATCTATAACAAACGTTCAAGAATTAAACATGAACTCATCGCAGTTAAAAAACGTACAACTAATGAAGGGTATGACGAGTGTTATCTTGAACCAATTACTAAAATAAATGCTGATTGCCTTTCGGACTTTCTTGGATTCTTCAGATCTCGAAAGCAAGCAAAAGCAACGCTTGCTGATCTTGCCAAGACTCATATGCTTTGTGAGAAACTTCTCGGACTTGAGAAAACAAGTTCTTCGTGTTTTGCGTATAGACTCGATCGTTGTAAAGGAGCTTGTATTGGCAAGGAAAAGGCCCTTATTTATAACCTTAAGCTACAGACGGCCTTCTCCGAGAATAAGATACTCCCCTGGCCGTTTGACGGGCCAATTCTTATCCAAGAAAGTGAAGGTGTCTATGATGAATTTGGGCTCAACGGAAAACATGAGTATTTTATCATTGATAATTGGTGTTATCTTGGGACAGTAATTGCAGACAGTGAAGGCACGATCAATAATAAAGAAATTGAAGATGTCGCTTTTGACTTGGATGTTTATAAAATACTAAGACAATTCTTAAGAAATCCTGGAAATGAGAAGAAAATCAAAGTTATGAAAGCCAGAAGAGAAAAAATGTCAGCAACAAAACTACTAATCCCCCACCGGTAATGATAATAAAATCATGTTCGGTCGCGTAAAGACCATTTCGTACTCCTTTTCTACCTTTGGTAGATGAAGCTCGTGATTTGGTATTTTTTGTTACTTTCTTTTTCATGGGCAGCTAAATTAAAAGTAGATCTATATTTATAGTACAACATTTGGGACTATCTTTGTCAAGGGGAAATTTTTCTAGAGTATTTGATGTTGGAAGTGGGATTCCTCTGAACTTGATAATTTGATTTTTTGAAATATATAATTCAAGAAGTCGAGAGCTCAAAGATTCAATATCAAAAATATCTCATTTCACACGTCAAGAGATCAAAATTAATATTGGACGAAGTAAATGATGTTGGAATTCTTTTGGAGATTGGCAAGCCATGTCTGAACAGCTGCATTTGTCTTTTGTTGTGTCAATTGCGCTTTGGCTTCTTTCTTAAGTGTTGCATCATCTGCATTTGGAAGAGATGATTTATTTTGTGCGATGTAATCATTAACTTCTTTGTCACTTACTTTTATGTTCTTGCCGACCATTTTTTGAACGAGTTGATCAAGTCTAATAAGATTTTTCAGATCATCTGGTGTCATTCCTTGAGTTGCTAGGACTTCATTAAGGTTTTGGCCTTGTTTTTGGAGGTTGGATTGAAGTGTTGCAATCTGAGTGTTAACTTCTTGATCGCTGACTGTGACATTTTCTTTCTTTGCTTGTTGCTCGATGAGTGCATCACGTACGAGTGTGTCGAGTGTCTGTTTGCCACTTTGTTTTTCCGCTTGCTGGATAACTTGGAGTCTACTAATTGGTTGACCATTGACAACTGCTGCAACGAACAAACCTCTGAAGTAATATAATGCTGCACCAAGAAGAATAATAATGATAATCAAAAGAAGATATTGTTTCTTGATTCTGACACTTGCTGGTGCGGATGTAGAAGTTGCTGGTGTTGATGATACAGCTGCTGAAGATGACTTCTCTTCTATTTTTGGTGTTGAGGTTGCTGCCTTTGATTTGGAAGTAGTTGATCTGGATGCTGACCGTGAAGGAGCTTTTCTAGTTGCTGCTTTTGTTGTAGGTTTTTTGGTTGTTGTCCTTTTGGCTGTTGTTGATTTGGTTGCCATAACAGTATTATAAACTGATGTGGATTGATTTTGCAAGTACCATTTTTTATATATTTGCTATATTTATTGTTGCGGAGCTGAGGTAAGTGTTGCTTGAATGTCCTGATTCTTGCCATCTCGGGAGATAGTTAAGGTTATATTTTGCCCTACTTTATCTTTGGAGATGACACTTGCAAGAGTATTGTTATCATCAATTTGTTGACCGTCAATTTTGGTAATAACATCTCCTTGTTGAATCCCCGCGTTGTCAGCTGGAGATCCTTGTTGGACGTCTTGTACGTAAGCACCCTGTGGCAAATTGTTAAGAACCGCGAGATTTTTGGATAACATCGTATAAGAAACTCCTAGGAATGGCCTCTTAATACTTCCATTTTGTTGGAAATTCTGTATTGCGTCTTTGATGACATTGATCGGAATTGCAAAACCAATATTTTGACCATTTTGTGAAACAGCAGTATTTACTCCGATAACTTGACCTGATGAGTTAAAAAGTGGTCCCCCACTGTTCCCTGGATTGATTGCTGCATCAGTCTGGATGACGTTATTAAGCTGCTCAACAGATCCTTCATACGGGCTTCCTGCTGTAATTCCTCGTCCAAGCCCCGAGACCACACCTGTTGTTACTGTATTTCGAAGCTCACCGAGTGCTGTACCAATTGCAATAACATATTGTCCAACTTGGAGATTGGAGGAATCTCCTAAGGTAAGCGGAGTTAATTTGGTACCGCTATTCTGACCAGGATCAATTTTAAGAAGTGCAACATCATTGAGTGGATCTCTATAGATATTCTTTACTGAATATTTCTTGCCATCACTTGTAACGACTTGATAGGTCATGGTTGTATCTGATACCACGTGTTTGTTGGTAACGATCATGCCACTTGATGTAACGATAAATCCTGACCCAATTGATTGCGGGCCGTTTTGGCTTGGATCTGGAGAGATACCAGGGCCGGAATCAGGACCTGGTGAAATTTCTGGGCCATTTGGATTCATACCAAAAAACGGAAAATTAAAACCAAATGGTGAATTCTGTTGCTGTTGAGATGCAGTTCCTGTCACTGTCACAGCTGATGGACCATATTTTTTGACAATATCTATAGTGATAGATTCTTCAGTAACAACTTTGACGGGTTGTCCGTTGCCTTGTGGTGCAAATTGAAGTGAATTACCTTGAAAAAACGAAGGTAAATACTGTTGTCCTGCGCTTATGAGCACAAGAAGTCCAATAAGAATAGCAATTAGAACGACTAATCTTTTCATAGTTTATTGAATAGTTGAAATGAGAAATGTGATATTCTTGATACTGAATACTTGATATATCGAAATAAAACGATTTTCAAATAAATCAAACTATCAAAAATTCAACCTCAAAAATGTCTCACCTCGCATTTCAAAAGATCTATTTTACTAGTTCTTCAACTGCTTTCTCAAGTTGAGTGTCATGAGTTGGATTTTTTGGATCCAATTGAACTGTAATATCAGGAGTCAGTCCTTTGCCATCTTTTCCATTGCCGACCCATGTACCATCAGGTGTCAACCATTTTGCGACAGTTACATGCAATCCTGCTCCGTCACCTAAATCAAATGCTTCCTGAACAATTCCTTTTCCAAATGAATTTGTGCCTACCAGCTCTGCCCGATGATTATCTCTCAGTCCTCCTGAAGTAATCTCACTGGCTGATGCTGTCCCTTTATTAATCAAAACTACGACTGGAACATCTGTTAGCATTCCTTTTCCGTTCACCGGATATGAAGTTATTTTGCCATTGCCGTCTTCCTGCTCTACTGCTGTACCACTCTTAACGAATTCGGAAATGATATAAATCGCATCGGTCAAGTATCCTCCAGGATTGTTACGAAGATCAAGAACTACTCCTTTGATACTCTTATCCGACTGCAATTGTTTATTGATAGACAGTGCTATTTGATGCCATTCCGAATTGGTATTGTCCCCAAATTCAGACAAACGGATGTATACTATCTTATCATTTCCTGCCTGAGACAATGCATCTGCTTTATGATTAATTAGTGGAATATCATTTACTTTTTTGGTCCATGTTGCAAGGCTCTTAACGGTAATTGTGTTACGAACAATTGGTATATCAATTATTTTACTACTGCCTTTGTGTTGTACCGAAAGCGTAACCTTTGTTCCTTTTGGACCTCGGATCATGTTAACAATCGATGTCAGATCCATTCCACTTATATCTTTTCCGTTCACCTTTAGTATAGTATCACTTGGCTTAATTCCTGCTTTAATCGCTGGACTCCCTTCAATTGGAGAAATGACAATGACGCTTTTGCCATTCATTCCAAGTTCTGCTCCAATTCCTTCGAATTGTCCTGCAAGTCCTTGTTTGAAATTGGTATTTTGGGTGGGTGGCAAATACAATGTGTATGGATCCCCTAGACTATTGACCATTCCAGAGATTGCGCCATCGAGCATTTTGTTAGCGTTGATCGCTGTTTTGTCATAGTAAAGTTCTTCGACCTTCTGAAGTACCAACCACATACGATTGGTATCGACAAATTGAACAGAAGGCGGAGGTGCTTTACTGGAGACTTCTACATCAGGCTGAAAATTGTTCCATTGAAAAGAGATATTGGTAACTCCGACATAATAGCCTACCAAAAAGGTAATAATAACGATAATAGTAATTCGTAAGTTAGCTGAACTAATTTTCATAAGGTTAAATCTAATCGCGCAGAACTATTGCTTTACTCCCAACATCAATCAATACCTTCTTGTTTTCCCATGCGCTCAATTGGGATGCAAGTTCTTCCGTAATCTCAAGAATCGGTAACTGTATATCTCTCTTTTGCAGGTAATCAATCTCATCTTCTGTTAGATTTACTCCCAAAAATCCTGCTGCTCCAATACTGTCACCTTTGACAATAATATCACGAGAAATTGTATGGACCAAAACTATTTTTCCTTCTGCCCGGCTATCAAGATAATAAAGAGCATTATCAGAACTATCTGTGTCAAATGATTCTTTCAATATGAACAATTGACCTTCTCCTGTAGTGCCAAGTGCAATACCCTCGGAGACAAAAGCTGCATTCGTTTCGATTCGAATTTCTTTATTATTACACATAACAACAGTGCCAGCAACCGGAGAAATAAGTTCAAGTGCAGATGGAGGGAGATCTGTCCGGACGAACAAATTGCCTGTATCTCTTTCGTATCGAAGTATTATGCCTGAGATTTGACTGACGATTCGTCCTTTGACTTTGCCAAAAGCACTTTTCTTAACTGCAATCGTATCTCCTGGAACAATAGTGTCACCGGGGCTTTTTTGAAGAGCCTTTTTTGCATCCTTCCTGGATAATTGCAAACTCTCCATGATATTAACCACGACGTCTTGGGGCGCATCTTTTTTGGCAAGAACTTGACCGGATACAACGGAATCATGTGCAGTAACTTGAGGGACAAAACCAACAGGAAGCGGGATAGGCAGCGAGGTCATAATGTGAATTAACTAAACGTTAAACTTAGTCTCGTGAAACAAATGGCAACAAAGCCAAATGTCGTGCGTGTTTTATTGCTGTTGTTAATTGACGTTGATGTTTGGAACAAATTCCTGATCGTGTTCGAACAATGATCTTGCCTCGATCACTGACAAATTTTTGCAAACTTGCAACATCAGAGTACTTAGGATCTTTTTTGTTTGCACAAAAATAGCATTCCTTTGGTACTGTTATTTTTCGTTTTGGTATTCTTCTTTTTTCAGCCATAATAATCCTTTCAGGATAAATACTAAATTCTAATATCTAAATTCTAAACATTTGATCATTTGTATTTTGATATTGTTTAGGATTTAGAAATTAATGCTTAGAATTTCTTAAAAAGGTATATCATCTGGTGCAACTTCTTCATCACTTGCTCCTGCTTGTGATTCTTGTGCACTGTCGCCTTCTTCGTTTTCTTCCTTCTTTGCTACTCTCGCCCGCCCTGAGCCTGCCGAATGGGTTGGTTTTGCCGCTACTTCGACATGTTCTTCTTCAGGTTCTTGGTCTTCATCAGAACGAGATGCTTGTTGAGATGATCCTGATTGTCTATTATCCAAGAGGATCATGTCATCAATCACGACTTCAGTCGTTGATTTTTGAGCTCCATCTTGACCTGTCCAATTTCGTGTTGAAAGTCTTCCTTCAACATAGACCTTGCGACCTTTGGTCAAGAATTGACTACATAGCTCTGCTAATTTGTTCCAAGCAACAATTCTATGAAAATCAACTTCTTCTCTCTTCTCTCCTGAATCTGTTGTCCAAGAACGATTTGTTGCGATACCAAATGTACAAACACCATTTCCGTTTGGTGTATATCTCAACTCCGGATCACGTGTCAAATTTCCGATTAGCTGTACTCTATTTAAGCTCCTCGCCATATAATTTAGGTACTAGGTTATAGGGACTAGGTATTAGGAAAGTTTATTCTAAAACTATTACCTAGCACCTGATACCTATCACCTATTTTGTCCTTAGCAACAAATGTCTTAAAATATTAGCATTTTGAATGATTCGTGTCTCAAAACCAACAGGCACATTTTCTGCCTCAATTTCCATCATATAATAATGACCTGAGTCTTGTTTTTTGATTGGATAAGCAAGTGCTTTTTGTCCCCAATCTTCTTCTTTGCTAAATTTGACTTTCCCGAGCCATTCTTTGACTTGTTCGATAACCTTTTTTCTCTCTGCTTCTTTGACAGTTGGCTTCACAACAAGTGCCAATTCATATATTCTCATGATGTGTATTTTAACACAGGCTTGAACTATATCTCAAGTAGGAAAACTCTTAAGCACATAGTATAATTTATTGAAGAGCTTAAAACTCTAATATCTAAATCCTAATTTCTAAAAAATACTACATGAACAAAACACAAATTTCAAAACCTTACGATTTAGAAGATCGGACATTTACTTTTGCTAAAGATGTGCGCGATTTTGTTAAAACCTTACAAAGAACTATTTCTACTATTGAATATAGTAAACAACTTATAAGATCCTCCGGCTCTGTAGCTGCTAATTATATTGAAGCTAACGAAGCACTCAGTAAAAAAGATTTCTTACTAAGAATCAAAATCTGCAGAAAAGAAGCAAAGGAAACACGCTTATGGTTAAAGTTACTTGATAATGAATCTGAAACTAAAAATAACCTCATAAAAAAATAAATGAATTAATGAGAATCTTTGATGCAATTGTCACAAAATCTTCATAAAATAATACCAATTTGAACATTCGACTTTTGAAATTGTTTAGGATTTAGGTATTAGAAATTAGAGTTTTTATGAGAAAATACCCTTAGATTCTTGAAGAAACGTGTCATAGTATTTCATAAGCTCTCTGAGTTTTTGTGGGATTTCAGCAAATGTGAAGTCGTCCACCTGCTTGATTGGCATAATTTTGGAGCTGGTACTTGTCACAAATGCGCCATCAAACTCAGACAAGCTAAAAAGTGGAATCCTTTCTTCTTTTAGTTGAAACCTATTCTTGAGCGCTGTATGAATGACAGTTTGTCTGACAACGCCATTGAGAACGACATCTTTGGGTGGAGTTATAATTGTTGAGTCTTTAATCGCGAAGAAATTTGTCCGTGTCCCTTCAATAATTGTTTCGTCCCGATCGATAAATAAGGCATCATAATGGTGATTCTTCTTTGCTTTGGAGTATGCGAGATAACTTGGAAGCATGTTGAGTGTCTTGGCATTTGGCATAAAGCGCTCATAATGAAATGTCTCAGTCGTCGCGCCATAGGTATACAATTTCCGATCCGGAAATAACGGTGCAAGAAGGAAAATGAAAAGCAAACTCTCCTCCGCAGTCGCCCCACCGATTAATAACACTTTAATATTGCAGCTCTCAGTCTTATTTTTCTCAACAAGTTCTATCAGGAATCTCGCGATATCTTCTTTTGAATACGGATGTGGAAGATCGATAAGGCGTGCTGATTCAAATAGCCTATCTGTGTGTTCTTTGACAAAATAAATGATGTTATTTCTGACACGAAGCGATTCATAGACTCCAAATCCGTACTGCAGCCTAATGTCGTTAAGTGGAATAAGTGCTTCTGTGAGGGGTAATAGTTCTCCGTTTTTTGAAAAGTGAGTGAAATTCATGGAGGTACTTATCGTATCACTATCCTCTCATTTATTCAATAAAGCATTAACGCTTTCGAAATATAAATGTTACTCCACCAAACTGACTTGGGATTGAGCTATCTCTTCTAAGGCTTTTCGCCAAACTTCGAACATCCCCACGGTCGAAATGTACAGATTGTTGAGGAGTACCTGAAGAAATCCTTCCCACTAGACTAAATTCTCTCATACGTTCCAATGCTTTTGCAGTATCTGCCATTGCATAATGCGAAGCAACAACTATGCCATCAGATTTCAGTGTTTGAGTAGCAGCACTGACGACTTCAGATTGTTTTACTCCAGGGATAATTGCACTTCGAAGCACTACTAAATCAATATCTTCTACATGTTCATCTATCAATGAGCCATGGATAATATGTGCAAGCGGGCCTAAATTTGCTCTTTGTAACGCACTAACAACATGAGGATCGGTATCAATATAATAAATTGGACTTTGAGGGAATGCAACAGATAATGACGTGTCAAGTCCACATGCAGGATTTGCGATATGAAGTGGTTCCTGCAAATCTAACTCGCGACTCACGGTCTGATACTCAGCAACAACCCTTTCGTTGCTTCTGGCAATAAATTCATTAGGGACTCTACCTTCAATCATTTCTAACTTCCTATTTTAAATTCAATAACGTCTCCATCTTTGACTATATATTCTTTTCCTTCAAGACGGGCTTTGCCTGCTTCTCGCGCGCCCTTTCGCCCATGCAACGCGAGATAATCGTCAAATCCGATCACTTCTGCTTTGATAAATTTCTTAATAAAGTCCGTATGAATCGCGCCCGCTGCATTTTGTGCATCAATGCCTGAGGAAATTGTCCATGCTTTAACTTCCTTCTCCCCTGCCGTAAGAAATGAAATGAGACCCAACTCCTGATATGCTTTCTGAATAAGTCTCTCAAGACCAGATGTCTTAAGACCTAAATCATGAAGATACTCTTTCGCTTCTTCGTCTGAGAGGCTGGCGAGTTCTGATTCGATTTTGGCTGAGATGACGACAAATCGTTCTTGTGGAATACTCAGAATTTCTGAGTACTTCTTTATTATTTCTTCGGATTTATTTTGTGTAAGTTCCTCTTCTGAAACATTAAGAACAATTATCTCAGGTTTGTTGGAAAGTAAAAATAAATCAGTGATTGTAGCCCGCTCTTCATCCGTTAACTGTATCTCAAACGCTGACTTGCCTTCATTTAGACCCGTATAAAGCTTCTCTATTGCTGACTTCTTGACTGCATCTGCTCTGACTGCTTTGCTATCTCGTTGCTTCTCAACTGTCTGAAGATCTGCGATGATCAGCTCTGCACGGATGACTTCATAATCAGATCGTGGATCAACTGCTCCTTCTTTGATGACATCTGCATCTTCAAAAACACGCACCACATGTGCAATGATCTTGACCTCTCTGATATGAGAAAGAAACTTATTTCCCAAACCTGCACCTTCTGATGCACCTTTAACTAGGCCCGCGATGTCAACGAACTCAATTAATGCATTTTTGATTGGTGGCAAACTCCCCATCTTCTCTTCTTCTTTAGTAATCTCAGCAAGTTTTTCTAAACGTGAATCCGGCACAGGGACGATACCAGTATTGGGCTCAATTGTCGCAAATGGATAATTTGCAGCCAAAGCCGCCTGTTTCTTGAGAAGCGCATTGAACAAGGTAGATTTACCTACATTTGGAAGACCAACAATTCCACACGAAATACTTGACATACTTTGAGATTATATCACGCCTTACTAAAAGTTAATTCAAAAATCACCATCAATATCTTTTTCTCCCCACCTCTCTAATGCTGGAGCTACTATCGCAGTATGAAAATATCCATGACTATCAAATATACTATACTTACCACTACCATAACGACGATCAATTTCTTTCCTTTTATTTTTCGCTTGTTGAATACAATATTTACCTACATCATCAGTATTCTGTAAAAAAAAGTCAGAACTGCCAGGATCTAGAAGTTCTAGATGCGTATAAGTAAGCGTCATATCACGAACTTTATTTACCGCTTGCGCTACTTGCTGTATAGGTGTCTCACGACGGCCATAATTGACTGTCTGTTCTAGAAAAAAATCGGTGTTTGTTGGATCAAATGGTATTTCGTATAGCTCATCATGAATTGTACGAAGATTATTATAAGAAAAATCAAAATCAGACCAACCCCATGAATCGCGGAAACTTTGAACCCACTCGTTCAAGTAATCTTCAGGTTTTGGTCTTTCCGTTTCTTTAAATCTTGCTAATTGCGTAAACATCCGAGCAAAATAATAATAAAAAACAAGTTTCTTTCCGTACTCAGGATCATCTTGTTTTACAAATTGTCTTTCCACTAATTTTGCTTCGTCCCATCGGGGTTCCGATTCTGCGGATATTATTGGAATGTCGTATTTTTTTGCCCAAAATGCGAGAAACGCTGCTTCTGCCCTACCGTTTTTAAATGAGCTTTCTTCATCATCTCCAGAATCAGCAATACTCCCTTCTGTAACAATAATTCTCTTTGTTCCCTGTGTTCTTTGTTCAAACTGACTAAATTCTGATCTTAATTTATCATAATCTGGATGGGTAAATTCGTCATGATGACGCATTCCAAATAATCTATAAAGTTGTGTCCCATTTCGACATTTAACACTATGGAAATTTACTGCATCTTTAATGTCGGGCAATTTATTGTATTCGCCTAACTGCAAAACAGAACCCTGTGGAACTTCACCTCTAGCCATAATAAGAAGAGATTTTATCATGTACCATACATTCTTACAAACTATGTCGGAATTATTGGAATTTGTGATTTTATTCTCCCCCATTCATCCCTTTATGTAATTATTCTCTCTTTATTTAGTGACAAATATTTGCTGGATCAGGCTTTCGTACCAATCTTCCGTATAGTCCTGTTATTTTATCACTTGATACTGGTTGCAAATATCCATACCCATTTCCTCCCTCTGATACTATTGCTCCTACTTCACCATGGTTTGTATTCAATGACGCCAAAGTTATCACCCATGCTATTAATGGATTCCTTCTTGAATATTACCCAAATACTCCCAAAGGTAAAGAAAAAAACCAATATGTATTTTAAATATACTGTAAGTAACTCCTTCTTGACCTTAAGATCAAAAAAGCATACGATTATTGTAGAGATCAATATATGAGCAAACGAAGTGAAATAGTGACTACACTCCCCGAACCACCCCTTTCTCTTTTTCTTTTTGCCGATACGCGCTTGAGTTGGATTTGGTTGATTCTTCGTGTATACCTGGCCTGGCAATGGATTGAAGCAGGATACGAAAAAGTGATAAGTCCCATGTGGGTTGGTCCACATGCAGGTGGTGCGCTTGCAGGGTTTGTCATGGGTTCCCTTAAAAAGACAAGTGGCGCTCATCCAGACGTCTCTGATTGGTATGCTGTCTGGCTTAAAGATATTGTTCTGCCCAATGCGAGTCTTTTTTCTCATCTCGTTGCGTTTGGTGAGTTGGCAGTTGGAGTATGTCTATTTCTTGGACTCTTTACAGGAATTGCTGCGTTCTTCGGAGCGACAATGAATATGAATTATCTTTTTGCTGGCACTGTCAGCATCAATCCGTTGATGGTACTTATTGAACTCTTCCTCATCCTCGCCTGGCGTGTCGCTGGATGGATAGGACTTGATCAATGGGTACTCCCAATGCTCGGCACTCCCTGGAAACCAGGCTTCCTCTTTAAAGGGAAGGAGAAATAAAAACTTTTTAAATATTTGTTATTTGAGTAAGCCTACAATCTCTTTCATCAGATCTTCACTCGCTTTTGGATAGTCAGATGAATCATAAAGAAATGTATTCCATCCGAGACTTTTTGCAACGTCCACGTGCTTCTTAGTATTTTCTACAAATAATATCTCCTCAGCTCTCACTCCAGCTCTTTTCTGTGCCAATTCAAATATCTCTTTCTGAGGCTTGAGCACCCCCTCAATACTTGAATCAATAATAACATCCCATGTAAATTCCGGAAGTAATTTTTTGTTGTTAATAGAATCAAGCATACCTGTATACATATTTGTCAGAAGTCCCACTCTCCTATCTTCGCTTATTACTTCCAATACATTATCAATGGTCTCGTTCTTCTCAAATCTATTCACAAAGTCTTCAAGAAGTGAATAATCAGGGGAGAAATTCAGCCCGAACTTTTTTGTGATCAGTGGCAACAACTTCTCAATATTCATGCCAATGCATATCTTATCTACATATTCGCTAAAAAAGGTATCAAAGTCCTCATCTATATCTGTGCCGACTCCAATATCTTTTTTGAACTCCTGCCATTTAGTGGACCGACTAAAATCTTTAAGCGCCACCCCACCCACATCCAAATAAACAAATCTGATCATAAAGGAATTATAACAAAGATACGAGAGTCTCTTATGTGCCATAAAAGACTAATGAAACAAAACAAAAAAAGAAGTGTCATTGAATGTTTGTATAAAACCTTATACTATATGAGTTACGATGAGTGGAGATATTCCATTTGAAATAGGAGAAAGAGGAAAAAATTCTCCTAAGATTTATACACCTCGTGAATTTGATAGAAGATTGGAAGATGGTAGAATACGTCGAGATAGTGTTGCTGGATTCACTTCAATCTCCTTGTCACATCTGAAATCTGGCATTACTCCAGTTGATATAAGTATTGTCCCCTACGGCGGAACTGATACTCCAAATATATTCTGCGCATTAAATAATGATGTCTATCAAGGCATATTTGGTCAGCAACCATCGCAATATCCTGGACTAGAAGAAGTTCTTAAACATAATAGAGTGTATGGACAATTATGGGCAATAGACGATATGGTCATAGAAAGAGGAATAAAAAAAGGATTTACAAGAGAACAAATTTATAGGGACTTTTCCGGTGAATTTAAATCAGCTTCACAAGGAATAGCAAGATTAGGCAAAAAGCTTGAAGATCGCTCACTAAAAGACTTGCAAAGTGGAGATATTAATCCGCTTGATATAGTTGCACTCGAAGATGAAGAAGCAAGACGTGAATTAGAGCTATGGTCTCCAGGATCAAAGGAAGACTTCCCTAATGTAAAAGATGATCTAGAGGTGTTTTTTTCTGGGCCACAGGATGTAATGCAATGCGTAATTGAAGCAAGACAAAGAAAAGGCATACAAATAATCTATGGCGATAATGCAGCTTTTACTTCTTTTATTCAGTCACAAAACTTTAAAAAAGATGCAAATCAGACGTCAGTACAAATACACAGACCCATCCCTCAACGTCTTATTACGGCTGTTATTCCATTGGGCTCATATGAGCAACAAGAAGTGCCAAAACTTTTTTAGATTTTAGTACTATTGTCTACTATTTTTAGCTTGATCTAAATAATCTTTATATGCTGAAAAAATATCTTTTGCTTGCGCATATGTATACTGATTCTTTAGAGCATATTCTTCCCCAAATATTTTTTTATAGACATCAGCAACAAGATTATCTACATCAGAAATTGAAGTACAGTATTGGAGCTTTGCAACAATTAATGTTGACTCTTGAGAATATTCGTTTCTAGGAGATCCTCCAGATACTAGGCCTAAAAGATCATGTTTTGCTAAAATTTTTGTTAGACGTTTAAGTAGCAAAACATATTCTTGTTTATATTTCTTTTTATCCATTAAATTATTTAGCTCTTCACTTTTAATTTTGAAATATTTTGTAAGTGTATACTATATATAATAGCAAAGCTGTGAGGTTAAAAAACAATTTATGCGAGCATCTGGTCGCCCCATTCTTTGATAGTGTATTCTTTCACAGCGCCTTCGAGGAAAAATGGATCTGATTTGGCAAATTCTTCAGCAGCTGCACGGCTTCGAAAGAGTGCCATATTACCGCCTGCGGGATCTACAAATGGCCCTACACCTACGACTTCCCCGCGAGCCGCGAACTGATCCAAAAATGCTTTATGACGGGGATAGATCGACATGATCTCATCGCGGGACTTCCCTGCACTCGTGCCAATCACTGCATATAACATATGCTCAAGTATACCAAAACTTTTGAAGATTGTTATTCCTTTTTACCGGTAGAGTTATTCTTGATGAAACTTTTTCTTAAGGATACTAATTTTTTTAAGGTATGAGTCGACGTTAATATTTTTTGTATCCAGATACTCCTGATATTCAGAGAAATTAAATGAATTAGCTGATTTTTCTGCTCCATACTTATAACGGAGAAACCCAATTTCATCAATCACCTTATATACCGCATCGATATTTTGAGAATCGTACGTATTTGATGAGGCCTTTTTTTCAGCTTCTTCCATTGCTTTTATGATCACCTCTTTAGACTGATGTGCATCAGGAGAGAGACCTGCAAGATACCGATAATCAACACCTTTAGGAGTTGTAGGTTTTGAGTAGTGATAAATTAGATAATCAAAATTAAGAATATTTACGACAAGCAATACTGCCATGGTCAGCGTCATGATTTGCTTTACAAAACTAAGATCTGAGGTTTGTTTTTTATAATAGTATACAAATACGGCGAGTGCACAAGTAAGCCATGTCATTGTTGTATATCCCCACAAGCGCTTTTGTGTAAGTCCATAGAGTGATGAATAATCATTGACACTTTTAAAGGCAATACCGACCAGGAAATAGGCTTCAATTACGAGAAAATATGTCAGTCTCTGATTCCACACTTCCCTACTCTTATCAAGATATGCGAGAAGAAAGACGATAAATGCGACGATCGTCACCTGAGCAAATACTTCATTGGTCAGGCGTGAATTGGTGTAGCCCAAACTCTGGAGTGTATGTGCTGATGCAAAATATAATTGTATTTGGGTAATAAAGAAAATGATAAGGACGAGTGCCATAGCAATTTTTGGAATAAGATAATTTATAGAAAGCCACGATTTTGCTACATATTTTTCGGTACCCACAACACTGATGGAAAGAGTTCTTGGGATAACATACAGAAGAGCTGCCAGAGCAAAAACACGAAGGATATAGACAATCAATGGATCTGTAAAAAGATACTGAAATAGCCACGTGAGATTAAAAAAATTAAGTACATTTTGCAATAACGCGTTAAAGAACGGATTTGCTGATGCCAACAATGGAATAGTACAAAGTAATACAAGCGCTGTGACTGCGATAGTTGGGACATATCTCAGAACAGAGTTCGCTTTCGCATATTTCTTAGCTACTCCAAAGCTGTAAGGAAAAATATTTTTTGAAGTAATTATATTTTTGATGACAATAAACGGCGACATGATAATGGTAAATACTCCATATTCACTCATAAGAGGCCTTATTAATAACGATCCAAAGAAGATAATGAAGACAAAATCGAGAAATTGCAGGGCTCCATTTGCGCGGTAAAGAATAAAACATGAAAGTAGGAGTATGCCCACATAAAGTGTCGTATCAAACCGTGTTACTGCTTTTCTAACAAAATAAATAACTGATGCAAGACTGACGAAAAAAACAAAAAAAGCTACTATTGGGAAATCAGCAGTTGGAGCAATCATCCATGCCACAATAATACTGATAATTACTGAGAGGGCAGGTATTTTTGTTACGAGTTTTTCTTTAAATTTTTTCATTTGTCACTCTTATATTCAAGGATATCTCCAGGCTGGCAGTCTAGAGCTTTGCAAATTGCTTCAAGCGTTGAGAAGCGGATCGCTTTGGCTTTGCCATTTTTCAAGATCGAGAGATTGGCCATCGTTATCCCTACTTTTTCAGTAAGCTCTGTGACACTCATCTTCCTTTTTGCCAGCATGACATCGATATTGATTATTATTGCCATAGTTGTACCTCATACGGTTAAATCATTTTCTGATTTTATCTCAACTGCATTTTTAAGAAGTCTTTGAAAAACAGCAGCAGCGGTCGCAATAACAAAAGCTGCAAAAATTGCAAAAAATCCAAGCATTGTTGGACCTGCGGGATCATCACCATGTGCAAAGAAATGGATATATACCTCTGCTACTGCGATAAAACCGATAAGACTAAGTGCTGCCAATTTCATATTTTTGAGCGTAGTAACAGCAGCTTTTGAAAATGCTTTATTCGCGTCAATGAGACTTAGCAATTTGAATGCCTGATACAATCCAACAAAAAATGGAATTGATGCAATAAATCCATAGATAATAAATGGATCTGCGTAAATAGCAAAAAGATTCGAATGAAGAGCTCTTCCTTCAGTTTGAGGGAACCAAAGCATACCAACAAGAGCTCCTAATGCGATGAGCACAAGTACTACTTTTAAGAATAATGTTGAACCCCGTTCCATAAAGCTGAGTACATTTTAGAGCATAATTTATCGTTTGTCAATATATTATTATTGTTTCTCAAACGAAATGACAGCAAATTACTTCTTAGCTGGTAGCATTTTATTAAATTCCAGTGCAAGCCGCACCCAGTACTCAAAATCTTTTTCCGTTGCTATCGCCTCTTTTGTGAGGAAGATCCAGCCGGGCATAACGCGGCCTCGCATTACTGCGTTTTTTGCGCCTTTTTTTGTGAGAGCTTCCTTGTCATTGGGGTCGATTCTTACCATCATGACATGATCAGGTCGGTTATTGACAGAGACACACATATTGCCATGGAGCATAAATCCCAATCCCCCGAACATTTTCTTCTCCACCACCTCAGATCGTGGGAGCATTCTCCTTACCTCTTCTGCTAGTGTCTCATCATATGCCATAAGCTATTTAAGTATAACAAACCTTTTATGTCTTGAAATGGGATTTCTGTTTTACAATACAATGCTGGTAATTATGAGATAAATTGTACAGTAATTTGCCAATAAAAAATCTTTATTTATTCGGCTTTTCTTCAGTTTTTTTATGGATGGGCAATGTGAAACAAAAGGTTGAACCTTTGCTCTTTGTACTTTTTACCCAAATTTTTCTACCGGAGCGTGTAATAATTTCACTGGAGATGTACAATCTCAATCCAAGCCCTGGGAATGTCTGATTTTTGGATTCACTTACGCGGTAAAACCGTTCAAATACCTTTTTCTGAGCAGCAGGCGTCATCCCTATTCCAAAATCCTTAACCGTTAGTTTGACATGTTTATTGGTTACTGATCCCTTAATGATAATTTTATCTGCCTGAGGAGAATACTTAATTGCATTTGAAATTAAATTGATAATGACCTGACTGATACGATCTTTATCTCCTTAGACTTTTTCACCGGTTTCACAGGTCACGACAAGCTTGTGTTTTTTTCATAATTTTGAGCCCATTTGATCAATAAGTTTCATCATTGCATCTTTTTTATATCGCCTGTCACGTCTTGCCCCAAACCTAATTGCAATAAACACACCATTTTTGTCCCATTTGCTGAGGGTATTTGGATGACATTTGAGGATTTGACGTGCCTCACGAAGAGTAAGAAGAATTTCCTCAGATTGCTCATAACTAAATGTCTTAGGTTTTACTTGATTCTGTACTTAGGAGCAGCTACACTTGGGACATGGCAACGAAGCAATCAACAATTGACTACATCATGGAACAGATAGCTCAAGCAGGAGATGTAAGATACCGCAAGATGTTTGGAGAATATGCACTGTACTGCAATGAAAAAGTCGTGGCGCTGGTCTGTGATGATCAATTATTTCTCAAACCTACTGCTGCAGGAAAAGCTCTTATTGAGCATCTTGAAGAAGCTCCACCCTACCCTGGAGCCAAACTATACTTTCTCATTTCACCTGACTTGTGGGAAGATCATGAATTTCTAACAAATATTATTGTCACAACAGCCGCAGAACTACCCATGCCCAAACCAAAAAAGAAAACTCACAAGGCTTAAAGGAAACACTTGTGCGAATTATTTTGGATATTCGTCTTGAGGTAGTTGTGAATTGAGCCAAAGATACGGTATATCTCCCATTAAGTATGCCTGCAAAATATCTGCTTCAGAAGTCAATCCCAACTGTCCAAATAAAGTATCCAACTGAGGAATATAATCTACTTCTCGATAAGAAGAGCCACTCCCTACCGACCCTTCTACTCGTTCTTCATATTCATCTGCATCACTTTCAGTGTAGAATCTATTTCTCAAACTCCTTGCTAAAACCATTCTCGGTTTGTGAGATAGCTTTTCAGTGATTGCCTCATTGAGATCATAGCCTGTATACTCTGCTGCGATCGGACGACCTTCTTCATTATGCGCGCTTATATTGATAATAGCACCGTTAACAGTTACATAGATATCTCTCCCTTGCCCATGATACATATCTAACTCACTATAGTCATCCATATTTTGTCTAAAAACAAGCCTACAAAACGGATCATCTGGACTCACAGGGACTGTTGTTGTTTGCGTCGCTCTATGTAAATTTTCATGAAGTAACATAAATGCGAGTTCAATTGGACTGTTATGAGTCTCACGCAGATGTCTTTCTGAAATAATTGTTTGCTTATTGGGATAGTTCGTAAGAGTAAAAAAGCTCGGTACCCTTACATTCGCTGATCTATCATTACTATTAAATAGCATGTCGTTGAAATCATCTTCCTTGATGATCAATGCATCTGTTGGTCTTAGTTCAGGGATAGCTGTTCCGAATGCTTGAGGGTACGCGGTTGCCAAACTTTGATTGACATGGTCTACAACTTCTGCTGAGACAGGCCTGGTTGCCATATCAGCAAATGCCTCTTCAAAAGATAGACCCGTTCGAAAAGCATATGCATATGGCCGTAACTGAGGGCCAAGTGTTTCAGCTAAATGAGTATAGCGACGCCAACGAAGCTCTTGGTCTGGACTTGCAGGACGAATGCCTGCTTGATGACGGAGTGTTTGGAGGTGAGATTGGAAGCCAAGCCTACGATCTTCTTCTCTACAAAATCTATTTATTTCTTGCACTATCGTGCCTCTACTTTTTGAATTAGCATGAGGAGACATATAACCCGCGACCAAGCCCGCTGACTCAGCAACTATTGGACTATTAAATACCGATTCTTCTCCCCTTCGAGGAACTCCTACTAAAGGCGATTGATGCAAAGCATCTCTTTCAAATCTTCCAGGCATCAACGTATTATATATTATTTCTATGGGCCTTTCTAGTGGAGCAAACAAAGATTTAATTAATATTGACAAAAAACAATTATCGCTCTATACTTAACTTTAAAGTTAAGTATTATGACAGCTCATGCTGAGTCTCACAATTTAGACACTATCTTTGAAGCTCTGGGCAATCACCACAGACGAGAAATTATTTATGCATTAAGTTTGCAACCCCACTCCATCAGCCAATTGGCCAAGATGTGTGAACTTTCTCTCCCAGCAATTCATAAACATATAAAAATTCTTAAAGATGCTGAACTAGTACTCGATAAAAAAAATGGGAGAACTCATTTTCTCACTATCAATAGATTTGCGCTCCTGAAATTACAAGACTGGCTTATGCAATACCAACCCTACTGGGGCAATAATAAAGAGACACTAGAAAACTATGAAGAGTTTCTAAAAAAGAAGTAATTAAACGGAGTCAATATAAGAGAGAAATCTTGATATGCGAAGTGGGATTTTTTTGATTTTGAAACCTTGAATTCGAGAAGTCAAAACATCAAGTGATCATTATCAAATGATATCACATTTCGCATATCAAAAATTCTAGAATGAAGGGGGGTGAAAAAGAAATGAAAAAATTTGTATTTGTTTATCACGGTAAAACAACGCCGGAAGACATAAATCCAGAAGCAATGAAAGCTACCATGGATAAATGGATGGCATGGTTTGACACATTTAAAGACTCTATGGTCGATGGTGGTAATCCATTTGCTAAAGACGCAAAATCAGTAACAGCAAAAGGTGTTGAAGTGATTTCTGCGGAAAATTGGCCTGCAACAGGCTACACTATTATTAATGCAGAAGATATGGAGGCCGCAACAGAAATTGCAAAAGGATGTCCTGTACTTGAAGATGGTGAAGGTAGCGTTCGTGTCTACGAAGCTATGCCAATGTAAAAAATTCTTTCAAAATGAAGAGGTATCCTCTTGAGGCTCTACCTCTTCAGAAGAATTATACAAGTTGAAACGATACTTATTTCTTCTCAGGATAAAAATTGAGGAGCTCAACTTTGATAGACGGATCTTTCTCTTCCACCATTTGTTTGAACTTACTTGTATCACTCAATCCATCTTGTCCACGATAATGATATGGATGGACAACTTTTGGCTTAAATGCGAGGACAGCTTCAGCTGCTTCATCAATATCCATGGTGTATGGTAAATTCATCGTCATGAAAGCGATATCGATATTTTGTAGTGCTTTCATTTCAGGAGTTGCGCTCGTGTCTCCTGAGATATACACTTTCTTCCCTTCAGCACTTAGAACATATCCATTGCCACGGCCTTTGGTATGAAATGCTTCAGGAGATTCTGGGATGTTATACATCGGAATTGCTTCAATTTCTATTCCTTTTTGAGTTGTTTTCTCGCCATTCTTTAAAACTACAATTGATTCAGTAAGATTTTCCGGAAGTTGATCTGCTACTGCAGGTGGCGCAACAATAACTGGATTATTTTTAGAAAGAGCAATAAGAGTATCAGCATTCATATGGTCTCCGTGAATATCTGTGACAAGAATTATTGTAGGTGCTGGTTGTCCTTCAAATTCTTCTTCTCCATTGACTGGATCCGTATAAATTACTTGTCCTCCCATCTGAAGAACCATTGTAGCGTGAGAAATTGGACTAATTTGTACGTCATTCATTATTCTACTACTTTAGTAAAAATCAGCACAAATATCAAGGAGAAAAGGTAATACTTATGTAAGAAAGACGAGACAAAATGTTATTGAGACCCAATAACATAACGAGTAGAGGAACGTTCTTTAATACCAAAGCCCTCTAATCTTAGCTGATCGTACCCAAACAAATATGTCCATGGTCGTATAAGTGTACCAGAAGTATCTGGCTTGAGAGGCAAATTTTTGTGATGAATACCTTTAAAATCACCATTAAGACGTACCGGCACATCGTCACTCAACCCATCAGTACCCAGTTTGTCTCCGGCAAAACGTGCATACCAGAGCGTCACTGCTTCAAGTACACTTGGAATATGATGTGGGACGTCTTCGTGACCTCTAATAAGAAGATCGTCGCCGGAAAAACCTAATAAGCTATCAGATATCAAGCCAAATCGTACAGGAGCATCACCTTTTTTATAACCGGCTAATTCATCCGCTTCGTATTGTGCATATAATGGATCATTCATACCGATAAATGTTGGCGTGGATAAGCCTCCTGTTTGCACTCTTTTTTTATAAAGATTATCTGCTAATTTTTCTGTTAATCCTCTAATCTTTCTACTATCAGTTGGGATATTTGGAGCTACAAATAACGTGTACTCGACGTTTCCTTGACCTTCTAGCGTTGCACTATCCATAAGAGCATATGTACCATCTCCCTGCCATCGTACATGCTGTTGTCTAAATAAATCTCCTAATTGCTCAGGCTTTGGCAATTTTATACCACCAAAGAGTCGCCTGCCTGTAACTTGAGATGCGACTTCTGCATATGCTCGTGTTGCAACTTCTAACTGAGCAGGAATTGCTTCTATTGATGGTATTCTGTGAGAACCAGGTTCACCAATCATAATTTACGCATTATAGGATAATTTCTACTATTTTACAAACCTTTCTCTACTATAAAATGCCGTGGGGAGATAGTTCAGTTCTTGTTTCTCCAGATAAAGTATCGTAAACTGATTAAACGAACATGCATAAGTTCTTACTTATAATCATCCTCTTTATAATTATTGCTGGTACTGTTGGAGGATATTATTATATCGCGCACTTTAGCACCCCACTCCCCTCTCTGATGGCTTACCCATCACCCTCATCTACTACATGTAAAGCTAGTGAATTATCAGGCACATTATCAGCAGGAGCCGGTGCAGGAAACGTCTATGCGACACTTGAATTAACCAACATTGGGAAAAAAGCTTGCCAAATTGATCTAGGGAATACAGTTAAAGCGACATTTCATGCCAACAATATAACCACAAGATATGATGAATCGATTCCTCCTATGCAACTTATGTTGGCTCCTTCAAAAAAAGTATATTCTCAAATTCATTTTCCAAACGGCCCACAATGCCAAAGTGAGATAACTCCACGAGAAATTACATTCTCTTATCCAACTTCAACGGGTACTGTCATTTTCAAACCTGATACGCAAAATGGGACATTGGAAGTAGATGCTTGTAGTGCTCAGGACCAAAAGACAGTTGTTGATATCTGGCCACTCACCTCAACCCCAATCACACCATAACAAGTTGACAAGACATAACAATAAATTTAGTATTGAGATACGATGGGCTTATTTAGTAAATTAACTTCATTGATTGGAAATAGTAAACAACCACAAGCTGTTCCTAATCCTCTTCCTCCTGCGCCACCTAAAAAAATTCTTATTGTCGAAGATGACAAAGATATACGAGATTCATATTCAGAACTTCTCTCTTCTGAGGGATATACTGTTATTACAGCAGAAAATGGTCAAGCAGGGCTTGATGCAGTTACTTCGCAGAAGCCCAATGTAGTCATGCTTGATTTGATGATGCCAATTATGGACGGCAAAACAATGCTTCATCTTATGCGCCAAATTCCTGAATTTAAAAAAACACCAGTTATAGTCCTCACCAATGCCGGAGATGCTGAAAATATCCGTGATACAAAATTTTTTGATAACGCAAATGATTTTCTGGTCAAAGCCAATACAGCACCAGATGAAATTCTCAATAAGATACGAACGTTTGCAAGTCTCTCTTAGAAACAGAAGAATAAGAAGCAATGTTTTTGAGATGTTGGAGCCTGTGAATCCACTTTTTTATTTTCTTCATCCTTAAGCGCAAGCAAATGATTTCTGTAATTTATTCCATTGGGCTTATGAGGTGTACCATTGTACGCTGTAATAAGTGAGAGATCACCACAACTTGTCCCCCACGCATCCCATGTCCATGCGAGATAACTTGAGTTGTGTTGATCCATCCAATTCATAAAAGCATTTGAAATAGGAGTACTACAAATTGTCGCATCACTACTCTCTCCAAATTCTCCTGCGATAACCGGAACTTTTGCCATCAGAGATGAAATTCCTTTTGCATCCCAACAATTTGTTCCTGAACAACTAGTGCTTCCATACATATGCCATGACGCAACAAGATTGTTCTTAGGATCGGTTGGACGATTTGCATACCAACCAGATAAATCTTTCGCCCAATTTAATCCTCCTAGCATAATGACATTGTTTGCACCAGTCGAACGGACCGCATCCACAAGCTGTTGCATACCAGCATAATTATCACAACCATTCTTCCAGCAATCCCATGATATATCGTGAGGCTCATTGTATACATCGAATAACACGTTATTGTTACCTTTAAATGTAGCTGCAACACTTTTCCAAAAATCTATACTGTGGTCACGATCAGCCATATTTTGTTGACTTGTTGAGAGTGTGTCTCCAGGGGCATTCCAATGAAGATCCAAAATAACATAGATCTGATGTTGATTAAGAAGCGTGACATAGTTACGAATTGCCTTTTGATATGTTGAGCTATCTACTTTGGCACCGTTTATCCCGAGCCAGCAGTCTTCATTCAGAGGTACCCGAATGGCTGTGATATTCCAGGTTTTCATAGCCTGAATTGAAACCTCATCACTTGGGCCATCAAAAACAAAATCATTTTTTACGCATTCATACTCTGCACCAGAGCGATCTGCACCATGAAGTACAACCTGCTGATTTTGCTCGTTAACAAGTTTGTTCTTCACAACTCTAAGACCAGAAAAGGCAATTGAATTTGATGCATTAACGGATTGTATATCAAACATTCCCTGTTGAGTTATGAATCTAATAAATACAAAAAGGCCGACATAAATTATCGGTATCGCAAGCGTTATAAAAATTTTATTCCACATCTTATAGGGCATTATAACGGTTGTGATGATTTTTATCAACTGGAGATAAATTATGCAGCTTTTTCGTCCACTTCAAAGATTCCAAATGTATTGCCTTCCGGATCAAGAAAATATCCTTGCCAACACTTTCCAGGAACTGCAAATTTCTCAAGGGCAATTTCACCTCCATTGGTGAGGATCTTACTGGCCACTGTATCGAAATCAGCAACTTGCATCGAACAAACAAATGCATTTGTTCCACTTGGTGTCGATGGAATAGATGCTGGACGCTTATAAAGGCCCCCATTTATGCCATTTGTCTCAATACTCCAATAATCAATTGGCAAACCTTCCTGTTGGGTAAATTTCCATTCAAAGATATCTGAATAGAACTTCTTTGCTCGTTCAGGATCTTCTGCCTGAATTTCGAAATACATTACATCATTCATAGTCTTAGTTTTGTAGAACTGAAAGGATATTGCCAGAAGGATCTTTAAACCAAGCTATATCAGGACCCATATTTGCAGCTTTCCCACGAGCAATCCCCTTTTCATCTTGATGAAAGCCTTCATATTTTTCAAACTTCACACCTTTTTCGATTAATGCATCAACTGCCTCATCTATATCATCAACAACAAAATTAAGGACAGTAAATGTCGCAGGCTTATGATCATCTTTTGCATACATGAACAGACTTCCACCTCCGGGTAATGAAAATGTCAGTCCCATTTCTTCATCGTGTAATTTCAATCCAAGTATCTCTGTATAAAATTCTTTGGCTTTGTCCTGGTCGTCAACCGAAATTCCGCTAAAAGCTGCTTTGGCATGTAACATATCTCTATTATAGATAAGTAAAAATAATTTTTTGTAAGAAACCCCTATCTAAATCTCTTCCCATTTTCTATAATCAATAAACTCAATGAAAAAATACCTTCCTCTCCTTATCCTCATAGTACTTGTCTATGCATGGTACTTTTTTATACATCAACAGTCTCGTCCCACCAAAGTAAACGTCCTCGGAGCAAATACCAATCTTCAGCTATACATCCAACCAGATGCAGGCCAGGCTCCACTCCTTGATGCAATCGATTCAGCAAAGCGTGAAATTCTTGTTGAGGTATACTTACTGTCAGACAAACAAATTATCAGTGCTTTGGAAGATGCCCACTCACGCGGAGTTGATGTCAAAGTCATGCTTGAAGAACATCCATTTGGTGGAGGCTCTCTCAATAAGAAAACAACAAGCCAACTTGATGCACAGGGTATCCCAACAGAATGGAGTGATCCTGCTTTTACTCTCACTCATGAAAAGTCAATTACGATTGATGGAGCTGAGACATTTGTCCTGAGCCAAAATTTGACTGCATCATCTTTTTCTAAAAACCGCGAATACGATATCCTCGATACCAACCCAGCAGATGTAACAGAAGTCAGAACTATTTTCATCGATGATTGGGAAAGAAAATCATTTGCGCCTCCACAGAATTCAAATATTATAGAAAGCCCTGACAACTCAAGGACCGCACTTACTACTCTTATAGATGGATCAACCACATCAATCGAGGCAGAAACTGAAGACATCAATGATGAAAGGCTTGTTGAGACACTCTCTGAAAAAGCAAAAACGATGCAGGTACGACTCATTGTCCCAACTATCAAACAACTTGAATCAAACAAGTCCTCACTTGAAGAATTGTCTGCGGCAGGTGTTCATGTACGAACGATATCATCACCGTACATGCATGCAAAAATGATACTAAGCGATGACAAAAAAGCCTATATCGGCTCAATTAATTTCTCAACACAAAGTATGGACCAAAATCGCGAACTTGGAATTATTCTGACTCAGCAAGATGACCTACAAATGCTTCAAACAACATTTGATAACGACTGGTACCGCGCGACAGATTTTTCCAACTAACAAACCTCATTGACAACACAAAATAATACTCTTACGATAAAACTATGAAGGTTATTGATGATATAAAAACTATTCTTGGGAAAGAGCCTCTACCGACCACAAAAACACATGAGCCTCCAAAAACAATTCTTATCGTCGAGGATGACAAGATACTTCTTGAAATGTATTCAGATAAATTTGTCAAAGAAGGCTTTACAGTTATTACTGCAGAAAATGGTAAAATCGGGCTTGAAAAAGCGATTAATACTAAACCTGACATTATCCTCTTGGATCTTATGATGCCAATTATGGACGGCAAACGGATGCTCAGCAAGCTTCGTCAATTCCCACAATTTAAAAAACTCCCAGTGATTATCCTTACCAATGCGGGAGAGGTTGATAATATTAGACAAACGCAACGATATGATAATGCTTGCGAATTTCTTATTAAATCAAATGTATCCGTTGATGAAGTAGTAGAAAAAGTGAAATTTTGGTTACCTGCCTTTAGCCTATTATAAAAATTGCTTCTGTACAACAATTTTACTATAGTTAAGATACTGCCATGGAAAAAAAAGTTGCGGCCAACTTTTCCCCTCGTTCGTTTTCAAAAACGCTTTTTATCAACGTATGCATTTTTGTTGTGTACGTTATTGCAGGTAAATTAGGCCTTAGTTTTGCATCACTTAATCCGAGCACATCTGCCATCTGGCCACCCACGGGTATTGCACTTGCTTCGATTCTTCTTTTTGGATATAGAGTCATACCTGCTATTTTTTTAGGTGCATTTGTCGTCAATATCACAACGGCAGGTACGATCGGTACTTCTCTTGGAATTGCATTTGGCAATACTCTTGAAGGAACAATTGGTACATATCTCGTCACTAAATTTGCTCATGGATCTCATGCTTTTAGTACTGTTCTTGATATTTTCAAATTCATTCTCCTTGCTGCTGTTCTTTCAACGACAATTAGCGCCAATGTAGGATTTATTACATTACTCCTCGGGAACTTAACAAGTTGGCACCAGTTTGTTCCTGTTTGGACAACATGGTGGTTTGGCGATGCCGGAGGAGATATTATTATTGCTCCGCTTATTCTCATTTGGGCTAGATCTTCCAAAATACATATTTATTTTAGAGATACGATCAATGCCTTGTTCGCTTTTTTTGTACTTTATGTAATCACATGGCTTGTTTTTTCAGGAACTCTTCCCTATGCTTATATCTGTATTCCTATAACTGTTTGGCTTGCCTTTTGGTTTGGAAGACGTGGGGCAACAATTGCATCTCTGATTGTTTCAGGAATTGGGATTTTCTATACGATTCACGGATTTGGCCCATTTAGTGTTGATCATACTCTCAACCAATCACTTCTACTTCTTCAAATATTTCTGTGTATTCTCTCAGTCACTGCACTTACCTTTGCAACACTTGTTCATGCGATTCGCAAAGGTGAACGAGCGCTTGCATCTCATGAAGCACGATTTAAGGCACTTATTGAAAAAAGTTTTGAAGCTGTTGTCCTTATTGAAGCCAATTCAAATATACTCTACGCTAGTCCCTCGGTAAAACGAGTCCTAGGATATGATCCGGAAGAACTTATCGGATTTACAGGATTCAATCTTATTGCGCCTGTTGATCGCCAATTTACGATAAAAACTCTTGCCAAACTTGCACTCAAGCCAGGTGCAACGATGAATGTAGAATATCGCGTTATACGAAAAGATAAACGTATGATATGGGTTGAAGCAATAGGCACCAATCTCCTTTTTGATCAGGAAATTAATGCAGTTGTTGTTAACTTTAGAGATATTACTGAAGAAAAAACGTTGGAAGGAATAATGCTTCAAGAAAAAACTACAGATGAAGCAATGCTCAAAAGTATCGGGGATGGAATTATTGCAACCGACCATACAGGTAAAATTACGATGATTAACAAAAGTGCGAGTGATACACTGGGATGGAGAGAAAAAGACCTTATTGGTAAATTGATTATGAATGCGATCCCCATGAAAGATGAGACAGGTAAAGATGTACCAGTTGACGAAAGACCAATAACCAAAGTTCTTTCACTCAAACGCAAAGTCGTAACCTCACGAAAACATTACTATGTCAAAAAAGACGGTAGTCTGTTCCCTGTCCGTTTCCGCGTCACCCCTATTGAAATAGAAGGCAAAATTGTTGGAATTATTGAAGTATTTCAAGATATTACAAAAGAAAAAGAGATTGATCAGATGAAAGATGACTTTATTTCAATGGCATCACACGAACTTAGAACTCCCATGACTGCCATAAATGGACTTCTTTCTATGATCTTTGATGGAGACTACGGCCCTATCAATACACGACTCAAACACCCACTTGATAACATACAAGTTTCTGCCAAGCGCCAGATCCATCTGATCAATGATTTGCTTGATGTCTCCCGTCTTCAGTCTGGGAAAATTGATATAACCATATCGGATTTCCTCCTGCAGCAGACACTAGATGAGACAGTAAAATCCCTTATGCCAATTGCCAAACAAAAAAATCTTACATTAACTCTTGTTGGAAAAGAAAATACCTTCGTTCATGCAGATCCACAGTGGACCAAAAATATTATCAATAACCTTATTGGAAATGCATTGAAATTCACAGACAAAGGTAACATTACAGTATCATATACAACCGAACACAATGTTGCACGCATCGCTGTCACAGACACAGGCAGTGGTATAGATCCACAAGATGTGGAAAAGCTTTTCGGAAAATTTCAACAATTGAATGGACAACTTGCAGGCAAGCCACCAGGATCTGGTTTGGGACTATTCCTCTCACGAGAACTTGCGAGAAAAATGAATGGAGATATAGAGCTTGCCAAATCAACACAAGGCATGGGAAGTACATTTGTCCTAACTCTCCCTAAAGCACAAGCTATGCGAAATACGACAAATAATGACAAAAAGAAAATTGCATTTTCTTCACATACAGGATAGACTAAATAAGTTCTCTTTATGAATACTGTTCTTATTATCGAAGATGATCAAATCCTCTCCGACATGTATCATGATAAATTTAGGCTCAATGCCTTTAAAGTATTGATTGCAAAAGATGGCGAAAGAGGATTGGAGATAGCGATTGTTGATAAGCCTGATATTATTATTCTAGATCTTGCTCTCCCAAAGATGAAAGGCGTCCAGATCATGGAATCTCTACGCAAAAATTCATGGGGAAAAACAGTACCAATAATTGTTTTAACCAATCTCAACGTCGATGGCAAAATTCTTGAAGCCATTACCAAATTTACACCTGTCTATTGTCTCTTAAAATCCAATATAACTCCTGAGGAAGTAATTAATAAAGCAAAGGAGGTACTTAAACAATGACGACCAAAATTTTACTTGTTGAGGATGAAAAAATCCTTCTTGAGATGTATAAGGATAAATTTACTAATGAAGGATTTGAAGTACAGACAGCAAGTGAGGGTCAGGACGGAATTGCAAAAATGAAATCATTCAGGCCTGATATCGTTCTTTTGGATCTTATTATGCCAGGTGTCACAGGATTTGATGTCCTTAAAATTGCAAAGGCCGATCCGGAACTGAGTAAAATTCCAATTCTTGTTCTGACTAATATTTATGCCGATGCTGAAGACCTCGTAAAAAATTGGGGTGTTGAATTTTTTCTTTTGAAATCAGACTACACCCCATATACTATTGCTGCAAAAGTAAAACAAATTATTAGCGAAAAATCGCCTGCAGAGAAAATGCGTCAGTAACTATACTCCCCTACTGGACAATAACTGTCCCGTGCATAGCAGGATGAACACTACAATGATAAGTAAATGTCCCTGTCTTAGTAAAAGGCAAACTCTTTGACTGCCCTTGTGGGAGAACTCCCGTGTCCCAACTATTATCATCAGCTGTTGCACTGTGTCCTGCACTATCTTCATTGGTCCAGGTGATACTCTGTCCTTTTTTGATAGTTATTGTCTTGGGCGAAAAAGCAAAATTCTGAATGGTAACTGCGTTTTTATCTGTTGGCGCTTTAACATTTGTATTTGATGTGCTATTTTGTGCTTGCTTCATATTCATAGTGTCCATGCTATTGTTTTTATGCAAAACAAAAAATGCTCCACCAAGAACTACAACAACCACAATAACACCGATAATTATTTTATTCATGTCTCATCACCTCCTCCCCCTTGATTTTTAAATCAAATTCTAATCGAGGATGCTGAAATGGCTTTAGCCTTTCAGCGCCTCCCCCTCCTTAATTATTAAATTAAATTTTCATTGGGTGCCGCTTTCTCAAACCTCTTATCTCAGCTTGCCAAAATCTATAGAATTTAGCAAGTCAATTCTGTTATTATCATAAAGCTTTTAGGCTAAAAAATATACTAAAAATTATGATCCAGTCCCAAACGTATACAATCAAACTTACAAAAAAGATCCTCGTTGCGAAAGACACCTATTCTTTTTATTTCAAGAGACCTAAAGAATTTAACTTTATTTCCGGTCAATACAACCGCTGGACATTGCCCATCAACGCAACTGATGGACGCGGCTCTTCACGATTTTTTACTATCTCTTCTCCTCCATCAGAAAAAGAATCACTTGTTGTGACTACAAAAATAATTCAAAGTGATTTTAAAAATGCTCTATTAAATTTAGAAGTCGGTCAGGAAATAAAAATTTTTGGACCAATGGGCCAATTCATTATTGATGAAACTCACCAAACTGACCATGTATTTATCGCTGGAGGAATTGGCATCACTCCTTTTTACAGCATGCTTATGGATGCATCAACGAAAAAAAGTAATAAAAAACTTACTCTTCTTGCATCATTTTCGACAACTGATGAAATTATTTTTTTGAATGAATTAGAGAAAGCTTCTACATTGTATGATCAAATTAATGTTGTCTATACAATCACTCAACCACAAAAATCTCAGACCCCATGGGATGGACAAACAGGAAGAATATCAGAAGAGTTGATTAAAAAATATGTAAATGATATCCCGACCAGTATTTTTTATATCGTTGGTCCACCCTCGATGGTAGAAGAAATACAAACATTACTTAAAAAAATGAATGTACCAAATAAAAATATTAAAACTGAACAATTTACAGGATATTAGTTCGATTGTAAATTAGACGCTTATCGTCGTATAAAATTTCTAAATTCTGTAAAGTCAAAATAAATAACCAGAGTACTCAATTTCCCATCTCTTACAGTCCATACTTCCGAAACATCCTGACTCATTTTTTCTCCGTGAGAATTTATATACTCATATCCAACAATTACACAAACTCTATTTTCTTCTGTTATCATCAATTTGACTATCAAACTCTCGACAGATTTGAGAAACTGATTAAATGAAATTGTGACAGCCTCTTTCCCTGCTTCGTTCATATTCATACCAGCATCAGAGAATGTAATATCCTCAGCAAAATAATTTGCCCATTTATCGTTCTTTTGTGCTAGATGACTATAATACTCATGAACTACATCTTTTGGCGCCATAATTCCTTCACCTCCTATTCCAAAATTAAAATCTATAAATAGCATAGGATGTCCAGATGGCTTGAGCCATTTGGACGCCTCCCCTTCCCTGATTATTTCTTAAATACGAATTGGGGACGCCCGCGATGCCTTTAGGTTCGCGGTGCACTCTAAAACCCAAAACAATCTTAAATATATAGTATCATTCTTATTAGGCAATTTATACCACTACTTGACCAACCTGACTATTTGCCATACAGTTAATATATATGAACAATCCTAAGATAGTAAGCATTCTTCTTCGTGTTGGAATTGCAATCACGTTTATCTATGCAGCAATTGCAACTATGCTTCATCCTGATGATTGGATTTGGTTTTTCCCAACGGTTCTTCGAGACACAATTCCACATCCGATTCTCTTAACAGGTTTTTCAATTTTTGAGATTGTTTTGAGTCTCTGGCTTCTTAGCGGTTGGAAAGCAGTCTATTCAGGAACAATTGCAGCCATTGCGACACTTGGGATTATTTTTGCCAATCTCTCAACGATCGATATCGTCTTTCGGGATGTTGCAATATTTTTTGCAGCTGTAGCATTGGCGATAGGATCGTATAAAAAATCATCTTATACAGCATCAAAAAAGAAATAAAGGAAATTTCTATTTCAAAACTTCAAACCACAAAGGACTTTTATTGTTATTCCCCTGAGCATAATTAACTGTTATTTCCTCATCTTTTTTTATATCCTTAAGAGCGATAAAATCCACTGCCATTTCTTTTCTTTGTTCTTTATATGTGGCATTGGGTGAATACGTGTGATTGTAGATTGATCCAAATCCTAATACGACTTGTATCCGGGTTCTTTTTGTACCAAAGAAATAAAAATATTCAACAAGTGTACTTTCTCCGACTACAGAAGTGTCATGTTTCGGAACATCAATAACAGGACACCTCTCAATTGTTTCTCCTTTTTTGATAGCAACTTTTGCAAAGACTCCACGTCCTGCATCTTTCATCTTGGATTGAAAAATATATATCTTATCTGATGTGACAATTTTATTCATCAGATGAGTATACCATATCCCTTCTCTTGCATTCGCTATCTTAAAACACGTACAATAGTTGGATGAAATCAATATTTGCAAACAAACCATTTCTCTTTATTCTTTTTACAGGATTTTTATCAATTCTCGGAATTGGTGTCATCATCCCAGTTATCCCTTTTATCGTGGGGAACTATGTCGGTCAAAATAATCAAAGAGATATTGCTTTATATGTAGGACTTCTCGTTGCTCTCTATTCATTCTGCCAGTTCTTTGCCGCACCTGTTCTTGGCGCATTGAGTGATAAATTCGGCAGACGCCCAGTCCTTCTACTCTGTCTCCTTGGATCTGCAATCGGATATATCTTATTTGGAATTGGTGGGAGTCTCACGATACTTTTTATAGCCCGTGCTATTGATGGAATTACTGGAGGAGATATAAGTACAGTTATTGCCTATATTGCTGATGTGACCGAACCTAAAGAACGAGGAAAATATTTTGGAATTGTTGGCGCAACAATAGGATTTGGATTTATCATTGGTCCAACTGTTGGTGGACTTGTGTCAGGAATTTCTCTTTCTGCACCTGTTTATCTAGCTGCGATACTTACACTCATCAATATGTTATACGGATATTTTGTTTTGCCAGAAAGTCTTTCACAAGAGAACAGAATGGCAGACTTTTCACTACATCATCTCAATCCTTTTCTTCAATTGCAACACGTTATAAAAAATAATACCCTCAGATCACTTATGATTATCGGCTTTTTCTACTTCTTCGCATTTTCAGAACTGACAACTATTATTACTGTCTTCTTTAAAGATATTTTACACTGGAACCCACAGAATATCGGACTTTATTTCTTTGTCTTGGGAATTGGAGATATGTTCACTCAAGGATTTTTGACTGGCAAATTGACTCCTAAGTTTGGTCCAATCAAACTCGTTATGGCAGGATTTATTCTTACAACCATTTCTTATGCTATCAATGCATTTATTCCTATTTTCCCATTAGTTCTTTTGGCTTATGGATATATCGTCATTTATGCCGTAGGTAGTGGATTATTTGAGCCTTCTTATGGAAGTCTTATTTCAGGAGTTGCCAGTCCTCAAGAACAAGGACGTGTTCAAGGAGCTAGCCAATCAATGCAATCCGTTGCTCGAATGATCGCACCTCTTCTTGCAGCATTTTTGTATCAATTTCATCCAAGTCTTCCATGGATTAGTTGTATCCTTTTCTCAATCATGGGTATCATACTTCTCTCTAGATACAAAAAAATAATCGTAAGCCATTTACATACAACGGCTGCACATCCTTAACATGTCAGTTATTAAAATCCCCTATTTTCAAACAACTCGTTATCGAGTCGAAGCGATGGTGGAATTAGCAGAGGCTCAACCCGGTGAGAAAGTAGCAGATCTCGGAAGTGGAGATGGAAGAATTGTGATAGCATTTGCGAAACACGGTATTGAGATGCACGGATATGAAATTGATGAAGAATTAAGAAAACAATCTGAAGAGGATATTAAAAAATTACATTTAGAGAACGCTTTCATTCATAATAAAGATTTTTGGGAAGAAGATCTTTCACTATATGACATCATCTGCTGTTATCCCATGCCCACCATCATGGGAAGGTTAGAACGCAAACTTCAAGAAGAACTGAAACATGGCTCTCGAGTCTTGTTAAATTACTTCCCCTTCAAACATTGGAAAGAAAAAAAAGTGAAAGATAATATTTTTCTTTATATAAAACACTAATTCTTTCTTGACGAAAAGCTCACTACCTGTTATCATCATTTCAATAGATGAAAAACTTTTCTTACCTTCTTAGTCTTGCACTCCTTACCGTTTAGGCGGCGGGTTTGTCTGATTAAAAATCAACCAAGCAACCGCCGAAAGAAGCGGTTTTTTCGTATATCTTGGTAAAAGAGATATAAATAATATACGATCCATCGAGCGTCAGTGAAGAGGGATATGCGGATATTTGAAGTTGGAACGCGAATGCGAAGGGGCATATACATTTTAAACATATGAAAAAACAAATTTTTATTTTTGATACAACTCTTCGAGATGGCGAACAAGTACCTGGATGTCAGCTCAATACTGTTGAAAAAATTGAAGTTGCGCAAGCTTTGGAAGAGCTGGGTGTCGATATCATTGAAGCAGGCTTCCCTATCTCAAGCCCTGGGGATCTTTTATCAGTTCAAGAAATTTCAAAAGTTATCAGAACTCCAGTTATCACGGCACTTTCCCGTGCTGTTAAAAAAGATATTGATGCTGCAAATGAGTCACTTAAATTTGCAAAAAACAAACGCATTCACACATTTATCAGTAGTTCTGATATTCACATTATTCATCAATTCAAATCAACACGCGAAAAAATTTTGGAGCAAGCAGTTGAGTCGGTAAAATATGCAAAAAAATTTGCGCAAGACGTAGAATTCTCGGCGATGGACGCAGGACGCACTGATAACGAATTTCTTGCAACATTTATTGAAGCTACTATTAAAGCAGGTGCAACCACAGTTAACATCCCCGACACAACCGGCTACTGTCTGCCAAATGAATTTGGAGAAAAAATAAAATATCTTTTTGATCATGTCAAAGGAATTGAAAATGTTATTGTGGCAGTCCACTGTCATAACGATTTGGGTATGGCAACTGCCAATACAATTGCTGCTGTTCAAAACGGAGTCAGGCAAATTGAAGTAACTATTAATGGTGTCGGTGAGCGAGCCGGCAACACCTCACTTGAGGAAGCAGTGATGATTTTAAAAACCCGCAAAGATCTCAATGCTCAGACAAATATTAATACACGAAAAATTTATCCGACAAGTCGTCTTGTCTCACGCCTTATGAGAATGCCAGTTCAAGCAAATAAAGCAATTGTCGGACGAAATGCATTTGCCCACTCTTCTGGTATTCATCAAAATGGCATTTTGAAAAATAGATTTACCTATGAGATCATGAGCCCCAAAGATGTAGGCATTAAAGAATC
>DATIIS010000036.1:0-23088 GCA_035479415.1 Saccharimonadales bacterium (SeqCode) | reverse complement strand
GTCTAACTCTTCACTGAAAGATGTGAGTTTTAAAATCAGTCATGGTGAATCTGTCGCTATTGTTGGTCACAGTGGAGCAGGAAAGACGACTACTGCCAATTTACTTCTTAAATTCTATGTCCCGTCATCTGGAGATATTCTTCTCAATGGCAAAAGCTATAAAGATCTTGATCATGCTTTCGTCAGACAAAATATCGCGCTTGTTTTTCAAGACAATGAAGTCTTCTCCTCAACTGTACGAGAAAACGTCGCGTATGGAGCAGCCAATGCAACAGATGAAGACGTGATGAATGCGCTCAAACTCGCAAATGCAAAAAACTTTATCGACAAACTTCCTAACGGCATTGATAGTGAAATTGGAGAGAGAGGAGTAAGACTCTCAGGTGGTGAGAAACAACGGATTCAAATAGCACGAGCAATTCTTAAGGACGCACCAATTCTTATTCTTGATGAAGCCACATCTTCACTTGATGCCAAATCTGAAAATGAAGTACAAAAAGGACTCGACAATCTTATGAAGAATCGATTGACTATCATTATCGCTCACAGATTTACGACTATTCAACATGTAGACAAAATTATTGTTATTGATGATGGAAGAATTGTCGATATGGGAACACCTAAGGAGCTTGCTTCTAGGCCCGGGATATACTCAGACTTACTCCATTATCAAATAGAAGGCAATAAAAAGCTTCTCGAATCCTACGATATTCATTAAGAAATCCACAAACCTATTCATTCTGAGGCTAAAATGCCCACTAGACAAATCCAGAATCTCATAGTATAATTCCTTTCTTATGGGTAACTACGAAGAATTAAGTGACAAAGAAAAAAGTATCGACTTTCCAGACGAGTTCGTAAAGGAATTGCGTTCTGCTTATCTTTCAGGCTACGAAGATGAAGCAATTGAACGTGCAGAAGAACAAGGAATCGATCTTCTCGAAATCATTGCCTAACTTCAGAGCCACTCACTTACAATGTCTGCATATTCTTTCTGATGCTGTGTCAGTGCATGATCTGCGCCTTCAATAAGACTATAAGTAAAATCCGGACAATACTTTTTGAGAATCTCTATACTTTTTTCGCCTCCTTCAAGTGCGTATTGATCTTTTCCACCATAAATAACTAGCGTTGGCTTATCAATTGATTGCGCATAACGAAACAGCGGTTTGGTGGAAAGTTTGAGGTCTTTAATTACTTCTAAGTACGGAAAAACATTGTAATCTCCGTCTGGATTGCATGTATCATAGAATGCTTGATAGGAAAAAATTTCATCAGGCAATAATTCTTTGATGAGGTCTTCCCCTTTATTTACTTCAATTGTATCTTTTGCTTCTTTTAATAATCGGAAAAACTTTTCCTTACCATAGTAATCGTAATAAATTCCAGTATCATCTCCGCCGCTCACAAGGATATATTTTGAGATCTTATTATTGGGCTTATAAAAATGATAGACACAGATTTTATTTGCGCCCGTTGACTCCCCTATCAGAAAAAATTCTTTATATCCTTGTCCTTCCAAAAATTCCACTGCTCCGTCGATATCATAGATACACTCTTTAATTTTTTCATAAGCGCATCCAAACCGTTTGCTCTCTCCATTTTTAAAAGAAAGTTTTTTAATATAATGTGCTCCACGATTATTAAACATCAACAGAGAAACTCCTTTGTGATGTAGTGCTTTTGCAAGTTCTGATCTCTGATCATCGTTATAAAAAACTGAAGAGCTTCCGTTACCGTGAAGATAAATCATCGCTTTTTGCGCATGTTGAGCCTCATAAAGGAGCCCGGGCAGTGTAAGCCCGTCTTGCGTTTCTATTTGAATATGTTTTGGAGCTGTCATCTGGTCTCTAACTCTTCATCCCAATAAAATCAATTTTTGGGAAATGTACTTTTACTTCAGCGCGGAATTTATCTGCGAGCGTGCTTGAAAATTTACCATATTGTCCTGACTCAGATTTGCCGCAGAGATTGTTCTCCCAGCGTCTGAGAAGCGCCTGGACTTCAAATCCTTTTTCATTAAATTCCTCTTGCCACTTTTTGGGATCTTTCTCGTATTTATCATGGAGCTCCTTAAATGCTTTAAAAATCTCATTATGAGCTGCAAGCATGTCTTGAACTTGTTGTTTGTACTTAACCATAGTTATTTTATGTTGAGGAGCTCTACTTCGAAGATAAGAGTTGCAAAACCAGGGATATCAGGCTCAACTCCATATTTACCATAACCAAGTTCATGAGGGATAATTAATTTTCTTTTTCCGCCGACTTTCATACCAACTACTCCCATATCCCAACCTTTGATAACATATCCAACGCCAATTGGAGTTTCAAATGGTTGATCCCTGTCAACTGAGCTATCAAATTTTTTCCCAGGTTTTCCAGAGCCTTCTGGATCCTCAAGCCAACCTGTATAATGAATGACCACATGATCACCCTCTTTGACTGCCTCACCTGTTCCTACTTTGATATCTTCAATTTTTAATTTGCTATCACTCACTCATCTAGTATAACAGAATTCATAAAGAAACCAAGCTCTTCCATTGGCATTTACAGACAGAGGAGTATATAATACGTTTTATGCCAAATGACAAATATTCTGCAGTATGGGTGTCGAGCTCATCAATGAGCGATTTTATTAAATGCCCACGACTTTATTACCTGCGAAACGTCTATAAAGATCCCACAACTCGTCATAAAATAAATATCATAAGCCCGGCTCTCGCTCTGGGACAGTCTGTTCATGAAGTTTTGGAAGCACTCTCAACTATTCCTGCTGAAAAAAGATTTGAAAAATCACTTCTTGAGACATATGAAGAAGTCTGGAAAAAAGTTCACGGCAAATTGGGTGGCTTCGCCAACGAACAAGAAGAAGAAATTGTCAAAGAACGAGGAGCAAAAATGTTACAAAGAGTCATCGATCACCCAGGTCCTCTTGCCAATAAAGCAATAAAAATACAAAAAGATCTTCCCAATTATTACCTTTCAGAAGAGGAAAATATTATTCTCTGCGGCAAAATTGATTGGCTTGAGTATCTTCCTGAAGATGATTCGGTCAATATTATTGATTTCAAAACAGGCAAAAATGATGAATCTGCCTCTTCACTTCAGCTGCCCATCTATCTTCTCCTCGTACACAATCTTCAAAAAAGAAAAGTCAGTAAAGCAAGTTATTGGTATTTGGACCGGGATGATGAACCCGTTGAGATACAACTCCCCACACTGGAAGAAGCGCATGAAAGAGTAATCTCAACAGCAAAAAAAGTAAAAGAGGCACGACTCAAAGGAGAATATCTTTGCACCAAAGGAGGCTGTTTTGCTTGCCGTCCCTTTGAAAAAATTATCGCAGGTGATGCAGAATTTATTACAGTCGGCGGCTACAGCCAAGACCTCTACATGATTAAAAATTAGTCTCTAAAATTCATAGTAATCGGCATTACTGCGCGCACCTATTTAATTTCATTAAATGCGAGCACTGAACAAAGAGTATTCCTCTTTGTCAGCATTACTGCACGGAGTGTTAAAAAAAATTTTGAAATGGAGCGTAAAATTTCGCTGAGCGAAATAGCGGAATGGAAAAATTTTTTAACGAGTACAGCTTTGCTGACGTTTTTGGTCCTTTGCACTCACAAAGGACTAAAGAAAGTCTTATTTAAATAACCCATTCAACAGATCATGAATCTGATTCATCTCAGATTGGATAAATGAAGAAAATGCAGCATTCTGATCTTTCATATGCTCTTTCAGTTGCTTTATTTGTTCTTTTATCTGTTTGCGGACTTGCTTACGCATTTGTGTGATAGTTGGATCAACTGTCATTGTAGGGACCGGTGAGATAGATGGCTCATCTGAAATGGTTGGAGAGACATCCGTTGGGACTGGAGTCTCGGTTACTGAATTAGTTGATACATCAGTACCATTATTATTGATATGTATATTGCAACCTCCGTTTTGAGTATCAATATTACTACCATCATCTGATGTTATACATTGTCCATTGCAACAAACAGTTGAATGACTAGTATTCTCTGAGGTGACTGAATCATCATTAATAGAATTTCCACCTGTGTCTGAGTGAACATTTATAGTTGTACTAGAAGAACCATTACTTGATTGACTAACATATGTGTCAGCAAAAGCAAACTGTGGAAGCAGAAAAAAAGTAAAAACAAAAATGGTAATTAGCGTGTAAACACTAGCTAAATACTTCATACGTGTAGTATTTACCCACTATAACACAAATAAAAAATTTTGCAAATTCTGCAGTATTAGGCTCAAAATAAATTTCCGCTGCAAAAAATAGTATTTTTTGTAAGAATGATTGCTAATCATTTAGTAGTTATATATAATCTGAATGAGCTCTATGAATACTCACCCAAAGCTCTTCAATAAAGAACACTTCTCTACCGAAAAATTTCCGGAAGTTATCGCCTTTTGCGATAGAGTTATCACTAGCCACATCCACAATGGCACTGAAGAAAGCTATACGTATGAACTTAGCGGTAAGACAGCCTATACTCTCAAAAAACTTGCTAACCAATGGGAGCTTCAAGAAAGTGACCACAATACTGTCGTTCGTGTGAGCACAGGAAGAAATCTAGGACTGGTGTTGATGCAAGGACTTAGATTTTCAGATGCTGACAAAGGCAAACAAGAAGAGCGAGTAAATATTATTTTTCCTGTAAGAAAAACGGAGCTTGAGAAAGCACTTGCCTTTATGTATTATTACGGCGGCTATCCAGGCAATTTTCTTCTTATGACACCTGAGCTTGCACTTATTGTCGATCGATTTTTAGATCCACAGATCACATTTCTTTCCTATTCTTATGTCCCTATCGGATATCTCGAATGGTTGAGAGACCAACTAACTTCTGTAGGCATACTTGAGCCTGGCACGACAAAAACATTGTGGGTCTATAAAAAATAACTTTATAATCTTCTTTAAAACTCTGCTAAGTATAAAAACTTTTTTGTAAATTGATTACGAAGTGGTATACTACCTCAATGTCTAATAAGGTACAGGAAGAAAGTGCACCAGCACTTGAGGATCAGGCTCTCCTGATCGCAAACGAAATTTTTGATCTCATCAATGAGTATACCCATGATAGCCAAGTCTCCAAATTCTTTTTGTCTGATGAGGTGGCAACAGCATGCTACAGCCTGACAGCTGGATTTACTTCAGTTGTCTATACACCCGCACTTGACCCTGAAACTACGGTTGATGCAACAATGCTTTCATTTCTCTATGCGCTTATGACCTATGGATTCAATATTTATTTAAGAGAAAGATCACTTCGCACAAATTCCGAGCCATACAGAATGCCATATGACAAAAAAAGTATAAAAAAAGCTCAAAAAAATACACTTTCCCGAACGGCCAAAGGAGAGCTTATCTCGACCCCTCTTGCTGATAACATCATTGCAATTATTATCGAGAACAGCATGACTCAACTAGATTTAAATGAATTCACGCTCCGTGGACACAGACTGAACAAACGCAAATTTTGGGATTATGTCAAACTCTCGTTATACTGGGGATATAATTTTGCTGCAGAACTACTTGATGAGAACCATTATCAGAAAAAAGAAAAACACTCAAACTGAAACAACTTTCTCCCAGGGGAAATTTTTCCTTCCAAAATGTCCATATGAAGAAGTCTCCTGATACATCGGACGCAGAAGCTTTAATTTGGTAATTATTCCTTTGACTGATGTGTCAATCAATTTATCTTTAAACGCATAGAGTGCTTTCTCTGACACAGTTGCTGTTCCAAATGTCTCAATTGTTTGCATGAGTGGTTTGGGCTGACCGATGACATAAGCAAGCCCTACTTCACATTTGGTGGCGAGTCCAGAGGCCACTATATTTTTGGCGATAAATCGTGCTGCATAAGCGCCACTTCTATCAACTTTACTTGGATCTTTACCACTAAAAGCTCCTCCTCCAACTCTTGCATATCCACCGTACGTATCAACAACGATTTTACGCCCGGTAAGCCCAGCATCTGATTGAGGGCCTGGAATGAACCACAATCCTGTACCATTGACAACGATATCTCGGTCGGTTGGAAGATCCATGTTATATTTCTTCAGGATTGGCATAAAGACTTTTTTGATAATGCCATCACGGACCTCTTTATGACTCATTGATTCATCATGTGCGACAGCTGCTACCAATTTCTCAACCGCAACTGGTTTGCCTTTTTCATAACGAATTGTCACCTGCGCCTTCCCATCGGGCCTAAGCCATTTTAATGCTTTCTTTTCTCGCGCTTCATCAATTCGTTTGGCAAGCGCTTGTGCGAGCATGATCGGCATTGGCATAAGCTCAGGTGTTTCATTGCATGCGTATCCAAACATCATTCCTTGATCTCCTGCTCCGTCCTGATCAACTCCCATAGCAATCTCAGGAGATTGTTCATGGATATCATTTTGGAAAGTTGATTCTGTGCTAAAGCCCCATTCAGGAACAACATAACCTAATTTCCTAACAGTCTCTCTGACGAGAGCTTCATAATCAATTGTGGCTTTTGTTTTTATTTCACCAAAGAGGCAAATCTGATTTGCACCAACGACTGTTTCAATACCTGTATGGGAATGTTTGTCTTGAGAGAGTGCAGCATCAACAATAGAATCGCTAATTCTATCGCAAATTTTGTCGGGATGACCCGCGCACACTGATTCGGAAGTAAAGAGATAGCTCTGCATCGTAATGTTATTTATTAAATCACAAATAGCCCGTAATTACAATGTGTTTTTAAGCAAACACAACGTTATGCGACTTACTGCGCTTACTATCTCGTGCCATTGCGTAATTAATGACTAACAAAGCGAAAAGATTAAGAGCAAGACCAAAAATATCATACCAAACCAAATGCATAAGAATAAAAAATTGCGTCAACAATAAATTCACAAGAACGGCTATTCGGAAAAATCGATATGCTTCAGATCGTGAAAAACGCAATGCAAAAAGCCCAATCAAAACAAAAATCCCACACAAAATTGAAGAATAAAGCTGCCCCCATTCGCTAAAACTTATCAGCGGTTTATGAGATGAAAGAGTCGCGATCTGGGTAATTGTTAGACCGGTTGAAATGACGAGAAGTACAATAACGGTATTTACAACAGTTCCTGACTGTGCAATAACATAATATTGTTGCCTGAAAAACCTACGTATTTTTGTAAAAATCCCAGGCGGTGGATTTTCTTCAACTTCCAACTGTAAAATTAATTTCTTCAAATCTTTTACAATTGGATTTTTGGGGTCACATTTTTTAAGATACTCTGTCGCCCGCCGTTCTTCTTCTTCATCAAAATCATTGACTGCTGATTCTTTGATCATTTCAATTGCATTTACCAGATATTCACGCTGAGAATATGGCTGATATCGAGGGATAAAACGAGAGATGAGATACAAGAGAACAAAAATAATATAAATAAGAGCAATTGTAGGCTGATAAAAATAATTATTGTCTGAGGTGATGAATTTTCCCAGCTCATCAATGAATGACCCAAATCCTATTCCACCAAGTATAGATGCGACAACAGCAGCTTTTTCATTGAGAAATGATAGGAGTACAAGAAGTGCCAACATCATAAAAAAGCCACCCCACAAAAGATGCGCGATATGGAACTCTCCGCTCCCAATCGTTGGATAATGAGCGATGCGAAGGTATACTCGTATGAAAAATATACTTACCAAAGCAGAAACCAAAAAATTTTCGCGGTAAGAGGTAGCCTCGATATTTCGTATGAATACGTCTTTAAATAGCATAATAAATCTTGCTAGTGGCTTTATTATACTACAGTCTCAATCCTTACCTATAAAAATGCTCTTTTGAGGAACAATTTCCCTTATCCTTCGACCTTTTTCATGTAGCGCATTCGTGAGCTCTCGATAACCTTTTCTCTATTTTGAGTCGCTGTTGGAGGCAAAGGCAGAGTATATGCCAAAAATGGAGATTGGGTGATACTATCAATTGCGATTTTGACAATTGCCTGATAATTGCCAAGCGCAAGCAAATCTTCTTCTTTAAATCTTTCACTAAATTCCTTTGCCATATACGACGAATCCTGTGCTCCGATAAGAAATGAGAGCATTGTTCCTACATTTCCAAAAATTGACGCTCGTACATCTTCAGGGATTTGGGCGATATATTGATTGGCGAGGATAAGATTGAGACGATATTTTCTCGCTTCTGACAAAATCTTGATAAAACTCGTCGTCGCAAAATTCTGGAACTCATCAACATAAAGATAGAAGTCTCGCCTGTCCTCTTCTGCCTGAGAAACGCGATTCATGGCAGTCAATTGGATCTGTGTGATCATCATCGCACCCAAAAGGGCAGCATTATCCTCACCCAATTTACCTTGTGAAAGATTGAGAAGAAGAATTTTGCCTTCATTCATAATTGTCTCCAGATTGATGGTCGATTTTGGATTTTGAAGGACATTTCTGATGAATCGAGATGAAAGAAATTGACCAATTTTATTAAGAATTGGTGAGATTGCCTCACTTTTAAGACGATCGGGCATAAGATCAAATTCTTTTTCCCAATAATCTCTCAAAATTGGATCATCAATATGCTCAAGAGCTTTTTTGCGGAACTCGCCATCAGTGAGAATTGATGGGATCATAAGCATGGTTGGGTTTGGAAGACATATGACAGTCATAAGCGTATTTCGAAGGATATATTCAAGTCTCGGTCCCCAAGAGTTGCCATAAATCTTATGAAAAATCGCAATAATTCCTGAAACCACAAGTTCCTTTTGATAATCATCCTTCACCTCAAGCGGATTCATAAAAAAAGCATATCCGAGATCCGATGGATCAAGATAAATTACATCATTTACTCGATATGACGGCACATAATTAAGAATCGTCTCACACAGATCTCCGTGTGGATCAACTATACAAAGACCTTTTCTGTTTCGCATGTCACTAATTGCCAAATTCGCAATAAGTGTCGACTTACCTGTTCCAGTCTTCCCAATGACATACATATGCTTGCGGCGGTCTTCAGCTTTGATTCCAAAAGTCATCATGCGATTCTTATATTCTGTTTTGGCAAAGAAATTGATAAGCTCTTTGGATTCTTGAGATTTTCCCTCGGCAATTGGCAGATTTTCAGGAGGTTCAGAAAGGATTGTCTTATGCCAGGCGATGTTGTGAATCGTTGAGAGTTTGGTAGTTGGGAAATGATAGAGAGTCGCTAGCTCCTCGACATTGAGGATTTGCTGTGGGACAAATCTTCGTGACCTTATCAGCATACTTTCAAAAAGTCGTTTTTTCTGCCAAAGATAAACATCTCGATAGACAAGACTATTGCCTGAGGGATTGTTAAATATTGCAAAACTATTGCCGATCGTTCGTGCCAACTGTTCACTTCTGACGAGTGACTCAGTCGCAACAGCGATACGAATTGCCGTCTTAAATCCGTTAACGCTGATCTTCTGGGTAATTGATTTACTATATGGACTTACGTGTGCGGCCCCCGTCGTATCTGTTTCTTTATGGGCAATTGAGCGCTCACCCTTTCGTTGCCATGCATGACCAATTGGGACGAGAAGAAACTGGATAACTATTTGGTCTTGGGGTTGAGATTTTGACAGAAGTCCCAAAAGAGATGAAAGAGAATCAACGTCTTTGAATTCGCTAAAAACACGGGTTGGATAAAGAGCACCATGTTTGAGTTTGATTTGTCCGATAGAGAGGCTTTGTTCATTGTTCATGATATCTGGCAGATAATCAGGGACACGAGTCAGAAGTGCTTTGGGATAATGAGCAATGATCTGACTTTCCAAGAAAGGCGCAAAATGAGTAGGAATTGTTACAAAAAAACGCACTGTCTGATCTAGCACTGCAAGCTCCAGGCTCAAAGGAATTCCACCCCAAAAACGATATGGAATATAGTGCTTTTTGAGTGTTGTGAAGCTTGAGAGAAGATGCATCATAGCCTCAGGAGTCTCTTCACCTGTGCGTGAAGTCTTAACCTCGATAATAAGGAGATCTGAGGCTGTGGCTTCTTTTGACGTGAAAAATGGCAAGATAGGCATATATGATCTCTTTTTATCATACCAAAACCAAGGTCGTGCGTACAGAATAAAAAACTCTAGGACGCATGCCTGCTCAGCCTCGGACTGACACTTGACATATTATAGGATATATGCTATAGTTTACTACTTTTTCTGAATAAGAGAAAGTACTGCTCTTTAACAAGGCGTATAAGATTTGCCATAAGAAACACGTAACGTGTTGTTTGCGGATTAGTTGTTGTGGGACAACTTTTGCTTGGGCATTAAGAAGAGGACGCCTTGTTGTCTTTTTTATGCCCCAGCAAGAGAGGAGAAAAAACTCCCAAACCCCAACAAATTACAAAGGAGCCGATATAGAGGTAACTAATTTAGCACTATAAAACTAAATATGCCCGGCACCACCCGCAAAACAACACAATATTCACATCTATCCATAAGCAATCACGTAGTTAGGAAAAGATCCATGTTCCTTCGCATTATGGGCGCCCTCGGCGTTCTCTGCGCTATATTTCTGGTCACAGGATATTTCCTGGTAAACCACATACACGTCTCGGTCACCGCAGGTCAGCAGCCCGTCGCCACCAGCAGCCCGTCGCCGACAACGAGTACGCCCGCACCCGCGAGTAGCACTCCGTCCTCGGCCGCGAGCACGCCCAACCCGGCTACGAGCACGCCTGCGCCTGCCCCGACGAACAACGTCACCTTCAACATCACCGGCAACGTTCCGACCCTGCACACCCAGACCAACGAGTGCAACGTTCTCGGAGCATTCGCGAACACCAAGCCGTGGAACTGGAGTCAGGAAGAAGGCAGGCACTACACCTGGATCTCGCACAACTACTACGGCACCGTGACCGTCCCGGACAACTGGCTCGTCATCGACGTGGGATCCGGAAGGATCTACATGTCTGGACAGACCGTTCTGCTCCGGAACACTGACGTCGCTACCTGCTACGCCGCACCGAAGTCGACCGCCATAAGCGTCAACACTTCCGGCAGCAGCACGACGACTGATACCTACCCGGTACCGGCAGCCTGCAACATCAGCAGCGCCTTCCCGAGTATGAACTCGTGGAACTGGGGCCGCGACAAGCAGCAAGAGCTCCTCTGGAGCGCGAAGTACGTCACCAAGTCGGTGACCGTACCCAATGGCTGGCTCGTCCAGGACATCGAATCCGAAAGGATTTACACGCCTGGTCAGACAGTGCTCATGCGCAGTGGCAACAAAGCCATCTGCACCGCGTAATACCCTGCTCGCAACCGTGCAGCAGTAAGGTAATCTCGAAAAGGAGACAAGCTCGTCATGATCATCATCGACATCTCGCACAAGGCCAACCGGCTCGGTAGAATCACGACCGTCACCATCGTCGACATGTTCGGGTTCCTGTGGACCATCACGATCATCGAATCGAAGTTCGGCGGCATCGTCATGTCCACCATCAGGGACCTGCTCTTCGGGACCACCGTCAGTAGCGACATCGAGGTCTTCATGACCAAGAACCAGCCGCAGTCGACGTCCCGTCCGACCAGTGACTTCGCCGCTCCCGAGAACGGACCCGCCGAGCAGGTGTAACAGCTAGCCCTGGGGGGAGCGTCGCGGTGATCCGCAACACACACAGACGTCCGCAGCGATGCAGACAACTGAGTGAGTCACGGTGACCCGCACGCTCCGCCCCTGGGGATGGATAACAAAAATGTGTTTCTTTAAAACAAATAGCAATGACAGCATCTGTCTAATCGGCTTGTCGCTTTGAGACATACCCGACGAGGACATCGTTTGTTTTTGCTCGTTTATGAGTTATTTTGTTTCTTTTGCTTTTTCTTTATTTTTATTATTTTTATCTTTTTTTACTTTTCGTTTTTTACGTTTTTTTCCCAAGTTCGTCGCTATGACGATCTCTCGCAGAAGATTCATTCTAGCCCTTACCCTTATACGCCTTTTTTCCTATAAGGTTAATTACCTATTGACCAGATAGAAAAAAATTATTAAAGAGGAAAATTAAATGAGATTAAGCAATCTCTTGAAGTCGATCTACTCCCAATCTTGCAGCGGCACCTCCAGCGGCACCTCCAAGGGCTAGCAGTCCATATCCAAATGCAGATGGTGGGAAGGCAAGAGAAGCAAGAAGTGCGAGTACTGATCCCGTCAAAGCAAATGGACCTGCAGCCTTGATCCTATCCCAGAGATTTCTGTCAACTGTACCATTTGCCTGTCCCTCTGCAATTAGTTCCTTGAACTGATCATTTGCTTCAAACATTCCGCGTATTTTATCAACACGTGCAGGGAAATCAGCACCTAACCATTCAGCGTTGGCGAGACCTCGTAGGTCATCTTGATTAAGTTTTCCTGCCAACATCCTTGCAGTAAACATCTTTTCACCATAGCGTTTATTAAATTCTTCTCTATCTTCTTCTGACATTCTGCTCCATTCATCACGTCCCAATACGCGCTCTCCTCCTCCTTGCATAAAAGTATTAAAGTCTTCTGTTGCCGCTCGTCTTCCTACACGTCCTGGTTGATTCCAACGACGTTCTCTATCAGCAATTGCACCTCGTACTACTAAGCTATTTGCTTCTCCAGATGCTTGTTGAGCATTTCTAAGATTGTTTACAAAATAAGCATCAAGTGCTGCCCGTGGGAGATTGCGTAACTCTTCTCCTTGATTCTCACGCCATTCATCAAGAAGTCTAGCACGAGCTGCGGTTCTAGCAGTAGCCATATCTGGATACGTGACAGGATCGTCGGCACGAAGTAATTGAGCTCGTTCAGTAACAACTTCTTTAGTGAGATTGGGTCTAGCATTAAGAGCTCTATCCAATTGCTGCTGATAGACCAACAAAAATTGTTCATCTCTCAAAAATCCTTCTGTAAGCCCTTGCACTTCACGAGGAGTTGTAACACCACGCGTTACCTCACCCATACGAGAAGTATCTAAATTGCGTTTTATCTGATCTCGCCATACATCCTGTAAAGGACCAGCCAAAGAATCATATCCTCCTCTTAGGAGACCATTGGCTGCGTCTATCTGAGCCTCTGCATTTGGTCTTCTTGCAGCATCAAGTTGTAATAAGAAATCTGCCCTTCTTCCTCTTGATGCACCTCTTTCTCCACTCGCACGTTGCAATACTGCTTCTGCTCCTTGTTCTCTGTTTAGCCGTCTCATTACTTCTGACATTGCCTGACCACGACCACGACGGCCTGCAGGACCTGTTTCTCCAACTTGCCTTCTGGCCTCTGCATCTATAGCACCTCTTGTTGCTTCATCTACCATAATATTAATTGGTTTTATTTTGCGTTACGCTTTGAGCAAGCTTTATTGCATGGTCCAATTTCCCATGCTCTAATAATAGTAGCACACCTTGTGCCACTTCGTCTTCTACTTTTTCTTGAAGTTCTGCCTTTTGAAGGATAAGAAGTGGTTTGAATAGTTCCCACTTCCCTGCTAACTCTTCAAGAAATTTTTCTAAATCCTGTTTGGATTTAGCTGCATCAACTCCATCAAGAACAAATCCAGATATGGTGGACATCTCGTCCTCTGTTATCTTTTCTCCTTCTAGAGCTGTTATCATGTTCTCAACAATTGCCTCTTCAAGTTTTTTCTTTTCTTCCTCCAACAGATCCATCTATATCAGATTAGCCGAAAACATATATGCCTGTCAATAACTACTTGCAAAGCTGGCGTAGATCTTATATTGTTAAGATACGGATGGATACGGACACACATTATAAGAACAGAATAGGACAACGACTTACTACGATTCTTTTAGATGCCTACGAAAATGGCTTGCTTCCTGCTGAAAAAGTTTCCTATATTGCAGGAGTTATCAGAGAAGAGCTAGCACCTGCACGAACTAGTTCAGAAGTTTTTGCTTTTGTAGAAATGCTGGCTGCTGAATGGCCAATTTTTGAAAGTGTCCTTGGAGAGCCAACTCAAAGAATTGTAAAAAATGTTAACCGCCGATATCTTGAGCAATTGGCAACCAAATAACTATGGCTGAAGGTGGGGAAGGACCAGAATTAAAAGTAAAAGATCGTGAAAGCATGCAAAGACTTGCGCAAAATGTCGTTCTTGAAAGAAGGCGACGCAATGCTCCTGCACTTTCAGAGGTTGAGAGACACCGTCTTGAAGGAGCACAACGCCTTATGGGTGTTGGTAAATGGAACGAGTCTCTTGAAGAACTTCAAGGAAACGGAAGAGAAATAGGACGCAACCTCCGAGGAATGGTAGATAAATTTGGAGTTAGGAGAAATGACAGAACGGGCCTGCCAAGACCTACTGTTGAAGAAACTGCAAGACGCACGCGGGCTGAGGCTGCAATCACTGCTCTTGTACCAATTTTAGAAAACGAAGGTTTCGATCAAATGCTACCCGCAGATCAGGCTAGATTGAGAGGAGAAGTAAGAACTGCCCTTCTAGCAAACTCGCGACTTCCGGACTTTGCCAATATGACTGCAAGGGATCAGAACGAAGTTGTTGATAAGTTTTTGCGCGATCCCAAGCTCAAACAAGAACTTCTCACAGTCCTGGCAGAAGTTCAAGGTATGCCTCTAACACCAGCACGAGAAGGACTCGAAGCAGAAAAACAAACAGCGCTGAAAACAGTTGATAGAGAAGAAGCTGAAGAAAAAAGAACATATACAACTCAGGATTTAAGAAGAATTCAGAGACAACTTAGAGATATCATACGCAATCCTGCAACTGCAAATCTCGGTACAAAAGCTGCACTCTATCTTGATCAAATAACACGCTATGAAGGACAACTAACTCTCCTTCAGGGAGCATATAGAGTAACCGAAGGAAGGCTTGGTACAACATCTGCAACTGTAATGATACCAGATCCAAGAGGAGGAACAAGAATGATAAGTGCACCAAATCCTGCTTATCAAAGACTAGAAAGAGAACTTCAGACAAATATACAAAACCAGGAGCAGATACAGCAAACAATTGTTGGGATGAATATTGAAAGGATAAATTCTGTCCCAACCGAGGAAAGCCTAGAAGGAAGAATAGATGCCAAGAGAAAGGATCTCTCAGATGCTCGAAAAGAAGAAGTTGAAGCGCAATTTGATGAGCGAGGCAATAGAATAGAATGGCGAGAATTCCAAGAAGAGAGAGCACTTCAAGAAGATGCTATCGCAGATAGACTTGAAGGAGCATTTAGCCAAGCACTTACACGATATGTGACAAAAGAATTGAGACAATCTCTAGAACACCTCGAATCAAATGAAGGCAAAGTTCAAGAGGAAGCAACCAAAACAATCCGAGCAGAACTTGCGCGACATATGGAAGACCGTTGGACTATGAGAGTAGCCCGTAACAGAGGAATTTTCAGACGACGAACCACAGAACCTGCTATCAATGCGGCCGCGGTCAATAGAGACTTTGATCTCCTAATGAGAGCAGGACAAAATGGTGGGGTTGATAGACTTATGAGAGATGTCTTGCGAAGACTTCGTCCAGCAGGCGCTGGCAATGTACGAGCAGCAATTCCCCCTGGCCAGATCGAGGAACTTATGGATGATGATGCATTTGCAGATCAAATGCGAGGAGAACTTCTTAAAAATGTCATAGCTCGTCGCGCGATTCTCAGACCATTCAGACCCGGAGAATTGTATCAAATGACCAATATGCCAGCAGTAAGAGAATCTATAAATGGAGCATTGGAAACCAACGAAGAATTTAGAACTCGTGTAGGAGAACTAACAGGAACCAACGATATGGATATGGACAATCAAGAATTTAGGGAACGATTTGCACGAGAAGTCTGGAGACAGCCTGCACTTCTTCTTAATCCAGTAACTGGAATCCCATGGGGAATCTGGGCTGCAGTACGTGCGATGTGGCAAGGAAATAGAAATGAAAGACAACAGTTAAGAGAACAGATAGCAGCATAGAAATCTCTTAAATCTACTTCGGCATTACTGCCCGCAACGTTAAAAAAATCTTTGAAATGGAGCGTCCTCATAAAATGAGGAAAAAACTTGATAGTTTTTAGCGGAATGAAAAAGATTTTTAGTGAGCGACCCCATGCAATGGGCAGTGCCCTTGTAGTAGACAGCTTTGCCAAGAGTTTTGGTACTTTGTCGGTACAAAGTACGAATGAAAGTTATCGCTTTGGAGATTGCTTCTTTCGTCGTGATTTTCCACCCATACCTACCACACGTCGTTCACGGACACGTGAATCTCGGGTAAGAAAACCCTTTTTCTTAAGAGTTGGTCGATATTTTTCTTCATCTAATTTTGCCAGAGCATTTGAGATACCTACTATGACAGCTTGTAATTGTCCAGAAGGTCCTCCGCCTGCTATCTTGACTGTAAATGCATAATTTTGCTGGTGTGCGTTAGTTATACGAAGTGGTTCAGTATAAAGTCTTTTTGAAACTTCACCGGCAAAATAATCTGAGATAGGTTTTTGATTGACGAGGATTTCACCTTTTTTAACTGCTTGATCACCCCAAACCATATCTGCTTTGACGTGTTCGTGAAGACGTACACGAGCAACTGATGATTTGCGACGTCCTACTGCAAAGACATAGTCTCTCTTTGCGTTTTTATTTTTTTTGATTTGTGTTTCTTCTGCCATATAATTTAGTTTTTAAATTTATCTTGGTATGTGTGTTCACTTCCAGCAAAAACAAAAAGTCGTGCCATCATTCGAGCCTTGAGTCTATTATCAGGCAACATACCTTTTACTGCATGCATAATAATTTCTTCTGGCTTTCGTACTCGAAGTTCCTTCAATGTTTCAACTTTGAACCCACCTGGATATCCTGAATGACGATAATATTTCTTTTGTTCTTCTTTGTTACCTGTTGATTTGACCTCTTTTGCATTGATAACGACCACATAATCTCCACAATCAAGATTGCGGACAAAGTATGATTTACTCTTTCCCATTAAAAGCTGTGCAATTTCACTCCCGACACGGCCGAGTGTTTTATCTTTAACATCAATCAAATGCCATGTTCTTTTGATTTCATTTGCTTTTGTTGCTTGTGTTAGTGCGGCTTGATTCATAATTAACCTTTCTTTTGTCGTGTCACCATTTGTTTAAGTGATGATCTCACGGCTTTCTTCTTTTCAACTACAGGTTTGGCAATTGCTGCTGCCGATTGTTTTTCATCTTTACCTTTTGCTTCTTTTTTGTCTTCTTTCTTTTGGTCTTTGCCTTTTGCCGGTGTAACAACAGCTTCTGGACGATCTACCCATTCCATGACAACTTGTGGCGCATTATCTGCGACACGGTGTCCGACTTTGATAATTCGTGTGTATCCACCTTGTCGATTAACAAATCGTGGAGCAATTGTATTGATGAGTTTGGCAACTGCATCATATCTAACATCAGGAGCAAGGCTACGGAATGCATCTGGACCGCCTTTTTTGGCTTTGGTGACCAATTTATCAGCTGCACCGCGTATTGCTTTAGCTTTTGCTTCTGTTGTAGTGATACGCTCCTCAATTACGAGAGAGGTCAGCAAATTTTTAAATAATGCTTTTCTCTCATTTGCGTCTCTTTTGAAATGTCTCCCAAAAACTTGTTTTTTCATAAAATAAAAAAAATCCGAATCTCGAAATCCCAATACGAAACAAATTCAAATTATCAAAATACTAAATTCTCAAAGCATTTTACCTTGGGCATAGTATTTTGAGCTTGTCTCGAATTTCGATATTCGAATTTCGGATCTATGTTATATGTTAGTTAAAGAAATTCCCTTTTCTCCAAGCTTTTCTTCGATTACAGAAATTGATTTACCGCCCATGTTGCGCATCGAAACCAATTCCTTTCGTGGTGTTGAAAGAAGCTGTTCAATTGTTTCAATACCACCATTTCTCAAACTATTATAAATTCTTGTTGGCAAATCGAGTTCATCAATTGTCATATTAAGAAGGTTTTGTGGAATCGATGATGATGCAACTGGACTTTCTGTCGCAACTGCAACTTCACGTGGTTCAAAAACCTGCATAAAGTATGAACTCAAGAGTTTTGCTGCGTGCATAAGTGCATCTTTTGGTGCAACTGTTCCGTTGGTCCAGATCTTAAGAGTCAATTTATCAAGATCAGTTCGTCGTCCAACACGTGTTGCTGCAACTTCGTAGGTAACTCTTCGAACTGGAGTAAAGACTGCATCAGTTGTCATCATTCCAAGTGCAGTTGATCGTCTCTCTTCTGCAAGTGAGAATCCAAATCCTTTTTCAACAGTAAGTTCCATTTCGAGTTTTGATTTGTCTCCTGAAAGTGAACCGATGTATTGTTCTTTATCAACAATTTCAACTCCATCAGTTGATTCGATATCTCCTGCTGTTACTTTCTTTGGACCTTTTACAGAAAGTTTGATTGTTGCGCTTTCTTTACTGTCTGCCAATCTAAAGTTAAGTTCTTTAATGTTAAGGAGAAGATCAACGATATTTTCTTTAAGTCCAGGATATGTTGAGAATTTGTGTTTGACACCTGTAATGCGTACAGATGTAACAGCTGCTCCTTGAATAGAAGTGTAAAGAACACGTCGCAATGCGTTTCCAATTGTGTGACCGTACCCCGGTTCAAGTGGTTCAATAACGAACTCTCCAAAGTCTGGAGCGGTGGTCACTTCTTTTACTTTAAATGTAATTTCATCCATAGATTGCTATTATACCATTAACGTGAATAATATTCAATGATCTGTCTTGTACTAAATGGAACCTGAATATCCTCTGCAATTGGCATACGTACCAATTTACCTACAGGCCCTTTTTTCTCTAAGAATCCAAGCATCTCTTTATTCTCTTGTAAAACTTTGATAACATCAGGATTCTTTTGAATCGTTGCATCAAGAGTAATAACATCTCCCGTCTGTACAGTGTATGAAGGAATTGTCATTTTCTTACCATTTACTAGTACATGTCCGTGAGTAACGAATTGTCTAGACATCATACGTGACTTCGCGAGCCCCAATCGATAGACAACATTATCCAATCTTCTTTCAAGAAGAGCCAAAAGCAGATCTTCTGTGTCTCCCTTTTGTGATGATGCGAGATCAACCATTTTCTTAAACTGTTTTTCCAAAAGACCGTACATTACTTTTGCCTTTTGTTTTTCTCGGAGCTGCTGACCAAATTCAGATGGTCGTCTTTTTCCTTTTCGTCCATGGACACCTGGGGGGACATTAAGACGGCGCATAAGACTTGCTGATGTCTTTTCAAGCAAATTAATGCCTTCTCGTCGTGCTAATTTATGTTTTGGTCCTGTATATCGTGCCATACTATTATATATATACTAAACTCTTCTCTTTTTCTTACTTCTTGGTCCATTATGAGGCATTGGTGTTACATCTGAAATAGATGTAATCACTGGGCCTGCATTTTTAATGCCCCTGAGTGATGAATCTCTTCCTGAGCCTGGTCCTTTAACAAAAACATCAACTGATTTAAGTCCTTGTGCAACAACTTTCTTAACAATTTCTTCAACTGCTACACTTGCTGCGTATGGAGTTGATTTACGAGTTCCTTTAAATCCTTTTGATCCTGATGAACTCCAACCAAGTGTGTCACCTTTATCATTGGTAACAGTTACCAATGTATTATTGAATGTTGCTGTGATATACACACGACCGTGATCAGTGACAGTTGCTCCTGCTTTCTTTTTTGCTTTTGTTGTTGTTACTGTTTTCTTTGCCATAGTATTACTTTCTAATCGTTATTCTACTTTCCGGTAGTTTTAGCTTTTTGCGCTTGCTCCATCTTTGCAATAACTTCTTTCTTAATAGCACCGATAGTCATACGCTTACCTCGTTTGGTACGTGCATTCGATCGTGTTCTTTGACCACGTGCAGGAAGTCCATGTGCATGTCTCAACCCTCGATAACTTCCAATATCTCGAAGACGTCTGATATTTGCTGCAATATCTGCTTTGAGATCTCCTTCAATTTTGTAAGCTTCCAGTACCTTGGTAAGTCTTTTGATTTCATCTTCAGTCAATGTCTTTGCCCTTTTTTCACCATCAACTTCTGCTTTGATCAAAACCTCACCAACGTTTTTTCTTCCAATACCATAAATATATGCTAACGCAATATTAACTTTTTTTTCATCTGGTATGGTTACACCTACAATACGCATAATTATCCTTGTCGTTGCTTGTGTCGTGGATTATCACACACAACTCGTACGACACCACGGCGCTTAATAATTTTACACTTTAGACATCTTTTTTTGACACTTGCTTGTACTTTCATAACTAACTCCTTTATCTGTAACGGTACATGATCCTTCCTCTTGCCAAATCATACGGAGTCATCTCAATTCTTACTCGGTCACCCGGTAAAATTTTGATGAAATGCATTCGCATCTTCCCCGAGAGGTGACACAATACCACTGTTCCATCATCAAGCTCTACCCGAAATAATGTGTTGGGCAGTGCTTCTAGAACTTTGCCATCTTTCTCAAATGAGCCTTGATGAGCCATTGGAGTATTATAACAAAATAGCCACAAAAGAGCAACAGCTTGGAATTCTTGAATTTAGAAATGAGAAATCTTTGATAGAAAAATCTTGAAAAATTGATCTTCTGATCAAAAAATCACTTAATCAAATGGTCAAATTCAAAAATATCACACTTCTCACATCAGAATTTCTATTCCGTTATCATCAACGGTCCATCCTCAGTAATTGCAATTGTCCGTTCGTACAATCCCGCCAATTTCCCATCTGCTGTTCGTATGGTCCACTGATCGGGATCAAGCATTACATCACGTGTCCCCATATTGTATATTACTTCTACAGCAATTGTCATCCCTACTTTGAGAAGTGGAGTTCTATTGATATTCCCTATCAAATATCCCGGAACTTCAGGTGCTTCGTGAAGTTCACGTCCTACTCCATGGCCGATAAGACTTCGAACGACACCATATCCTGCTTCTTTTTCGACAATTCTCTGAATTGTTTGAGAGATATGACCAACTCTATTGCCAACAACTGCCTGTTTAATCGCTTCATCAAGCGCATATTTCCCAACTTCCAAAAAAGTATCGACTTCGTCTTTCTTAGCATTTTTAACTTTGACTCGTCTGGAATCAGACATATCAGTATGAAATCCTTTATAGAATACTCCACAATCAATTCCAACGACATCATTTTCTTTAATTTTGTAATTTGAAGGGATACCATGAACGACGACATCATTGGTTGAGAAGCATGTGGTGTGATAATATCCATCAACCTTCATAAAACCAGGCTCGCCACCCAAGGCGCGAATTCGCTTTTCAGCTAATTGATCAAGCTCAAGCTCTGTAATTCCAGGACGGATCGCATCCATGACTTCGTTCAGCACGGTTGCCAGGATGTGGCCTCCATGTTGCATAATTTTTATTTCTTCAGCTGTTTTATAATCAATCATATAGTATGCTTCTTCTTACTGTATTTTGTTCTTTTCGAGAAGAAAATCAGTCTAGAAGAAGTTATGCCCTTTCAAAACTCAACCAGTTGGGTATAATTTCCTTTCTTTAAGCATTGAGATAATTGTATCAATTGTCTCACTTTCATTGATATCTGAATTATCAAGAACGGTATATCCAAGCTCTTCCGGATTGCTCGCAAGAGGATCAGTCTTACGTTCCTTATCTCGTGTATCACGCACACGTATCGTCTCAAGAACTTTTTCAAATGTCCATGAACCGCCTTGATCTTGATATTGCAAAAGTCGCCTTTTTGCTCTTACTTCCTCAGATGCTGTTAAGTACAAACGCAATGCAGCATCAGGAAAAACAACAGTCCCGATATCTCTTCCCTCAACAATAACAATTTTACCACCTTCCATCATCTCCAAACCAAGTGCTCTTTGTCTTTTTACAAGATCTCGTCTCACCTCAGGGATGACACCAACCACGGAAGATCCTGCTGCAGGCTTGGGCTCTTGTAGCTTTTGTGTGACATCTTCGTTATTAAGAAATATTTTATCTTCCTGATATTTGAATGTAATCTTGGGCAATTGCTCAATGACCGACGCGGCATCGTTCATATCGATATGATGCTCCAGACAATATAAAGCCAAACCCCGATACATAGCACCAGTATAAAGATCAATCCCATGCAAAACACTAGCAAGTCTTTTAGCTATGGTACCTTTTCCTGAAGCGAGTGGACCGTCGATGGCAATGATAAATCCGTTTTTCACTTGGTAAGTTTGTGCATTATCTCTTTATGAATGTCTTTAATTGATTGCTCGCCATTGATACTTATCAATTTTCGCTTCTCTCGATAAAAGTCGAGGACTGGCTCCGTGAATTTATGAAAAAGCTCAATTCTTTTTCTGATAGCAGCAAGTGTCTCATCTTCTCTCACTTCACCATTTTCACCACTTCTGTATGCAAGTCTCCACAATGCTTCTTTGTCTGAGACATCAAGATAAATTACTTTATCGATACCATTTTTAAATGCTTTTGCCTGATGAGAAGTCCTAGGATATCCATCCATAATATATCCTTTTTCATATTCAGGACGTGAGAGATATTCACTGACTATTTCATTAGTTTTATCATCAGGAATCAAATATCCTGCTGTCATTGTTTCTTTGATATAGCGGCCAAGAGGCGTATGTTCTTTCGCAATCTCACGGAAAATATGACCAGTTGATAAATAAGGAATTTTGAGTTTCTTACTCAACAAATTCCCCTGTGTTGATTTCCCTGATCCTTGAATACCGACTAATATTATTTTCATAATTTAGGTAATAGGTGCTAGGTAATAGGTATTAAGGGAAATTTTCTAGTCCCTAGTACCTGATACCTTGTACCTAAATTTTTATTGACTCATAAAGCCTTCGTAATTTCTCATGACTAGATTTGCCTCAATTGCTTTAAATGTCTCAAGAACAACACTAACAACAATCAAAATACTTGTGCCCCCCAGAAGAAGCGTTTGTACTCCAGTTGCAAGTTGTGTAAGTTCTGGCAAAATAGCAACAAGTCCCAAGAAACATGCCCCAACTAACGTAATTCTCGTCAAAATATAGTTAAGATAGTGTGATGTTGGCTTGCCAGGTCTCACTCCAGGGATAAAACCACCGTATTTTTGGATTTCTTCAG
>DATIIS010000035.1:0-23123 GCA_035479415.1 Saccharimonadales bacterium (SeqCode) | reverse complement strand
ATGTCGAATGAAAATGATAAACACTTCAAATTCACAGTAGATGGAATTGAATATGATCTCCGTCATGGAATGACGAGAGAAGTATACAGACTTTTTACCCTTGATAGTTTTGCACGGAATAGGAAAAATTCAGTGTATCGTGTCCCTGATGTGCATGAAAAACCACGATCCAGAGGGATGAGTACAATATCGTGGAAAACATGGCTAACCGGGGAGCCTAACGAAGAATCATCCAAAAAAGCACTGGTAGCATGGATGGATCCAGCTATAAGTCAGCGTCTCCCTCAATTTGGCACTGCGGACAAAGATTATACAGACGAAAATTATTATGGAGAGTTTGACACAATTACATTTCGGCCAGCTATAAGAATTTCTTAACAGCATAGGAGAAGGTTCGAAGAAACCATAGGAGGTGCTCCGCGACTAGGATTCGAACCTAGGACCTTGAAGTTAACAGCTTCCTGCTCTACCACTGAGCTATCGCGGAATATAATTTTTAATATATTCTCTACCTCGGTAACTTTTTAATTGCTTTTCTCTTGCCAAAGCTGCTTTACGATCTACAGCTTTTTCTTTATAAATTAGTTTCCATTCTCCAGTAAACTTTGCTGTAAAATGATTTCCTCTTTTTTGATTATGTACTCTAATCCGTTCCTCTACATTACCTGATTCACCGATATAAATTTTCTGACTGTCTGCATTATAGATAACATAGACAAACCACATACTTATAGCTTCCTGTCCGCCAGCTGGCGGACTATCGCGGAATGTTATTCTGTATCAGTTATTTTACCATTTACCCTTCTAGAAATCCAGCCTGTCTTTTCATCTATTGACGAATTTACTTTTTTTCTGCTATTCTCTTATTGATGAGCTTACTAATAAAATATCTTCTTTTCTTTACTCTTTTTCTTATTGCAGGATCGTTTTTTGCGACCAAATTTAGTTACGCACAAGATGTAACTCCTCAAATAGCCTCTCGTCACATTCCATTTATCGATCCACAATTTGCTCAAATTGCAAATAAGCTTACTCGTTATACCGATCTCTGCCCCAAGATAAATAATCCAATGATCTCCCGTTGTCTGGGGAAAATGATTGTTGACGACGGTTCAACGCCATTTATTAGCACCAAACCTGCAGGATTTGGGCCGGCAGAATTTCGAAAGGCATATGGAATCACTGGAGACTCAAAAAAGACGACTGTTGTTGCGATAATAGATGCCTACGACCAACCCAATATACTTTCTGATTTACAGATTTACAGCTCAACCTTTAATCTACCTCAACTTACCGACTGTACAGGTACAATTATAAAATCAACACTTCCATGTTTTAAAAAAGTTGACCAAACAGGTGGAACAAATTATCCTTCAACAGATTCAGGGTGGGCGCTTGAAATATCTCTCGACATAGAAGCAGTACATGCAGTATGCGATAACTGTAGCATTCTATTGGTGGAGGCAAAATCAGCGAGCAACACCGATCTCTTAAAAGCCGTTGATACTGCCGTCAACTTAGGTGCAACAATTATCTCAAACTCATATGGTTCTGGCGAAGCTGCGAGCGAGACTCAATCAGATAGCCATTTCAATCAACCAGGAATTGCCATCTTTGCAAGTGCAGGAGATAGCGGATATGGAGTTAGCTATCCTGCAGCATCACGATATGTTATAGGAGTAGGCGGAACAAAATTAAATCTCACATCTACTGGAGCATATTCATCAGAATCTGCGTGGTCAGATGGAGGGAGTGGTTGTAGTAGTTACGAAACCAAGCCCTCTTGGCAGCATGATACTGGATGCAAGAAACGTACAGTTGCAGACATTGCGGCTGATGCTGACCCGATGTCAGGGGCAGCTGTATACGATAGTGTCAAATATAATAATAAAAAAGGCTGGTTCAAAATCGGCGGCACAAGTCTCTCCTCTCCACTTATTGCTGGCATCTTTGCCACAGGAGATCAGTTATCAACTTCTCAACAGGCTGGATCATTCTTTTATGGCCTTTCGTCAAACCACTTTCATGATATTACCAAAGGAAGCAATGGGTTCTGTACTCCTTCATATCTCTGCAAAGCAACAACAGGGTATGATGGCCCAACTGGTCTTGGCAGCCCAAATGGTGAATTTTAAAAATTCCCGAGGATTAAACGATTTATTACCGAAAAGAACTCTTAGACGAGGTAATCTCGAAGCTTGTTTCCGCGTGATGGATGGCGTAATTTTCGAAGTGCTTTTGCTTCAATCTGTCTGATACGCTCACGGGTAACTTGGAACATACGGCCTACTTCTTCAAGTGTCTTTGGACGTCCATCATCAAGTCCAAATCTCTCTTTTAATACTCTTCTCTCACGATCAGATAATGTACCGAGCACCTGATCTACTTGCTCCTTCAAAAGTTCTCGTGATGCTGAATCAAAAAGTGTTGGCGCTGAGACGTCATGAATAAAGTCTCCAAGTCTACTATCTTCTTCGTCTCCTACTGGTGCTTCAAGACTAGCAGGATTTTGTGAAATCTTAATAATCTCAAGCGCTTTGTCTGGTTCAATTCCCAAAACATTTGCAACTTCTTCAGGAGTTGGTTCACGACCAAGTTCCTGCATAAGTCTTCTTTGTGAACGGAGGAATCGATTAATGTTCTCAACCATGTGAACTGGGATACGGATCGTTCTTGCCTGATCGGCAATCGCTCGTGTCACAGACTGTCTTATCCACCATGTGGCATAGGTTGAGAATTTGTATCCTCTTCTCCAATCATACTTCTCAACTGCACGAATAAGTCCTTGGTTTCCTTCTTGGATAAGATCAAGAAGTGAAAGTCCACGACCAATATATTTCTTTGCAATAGAAACAACCAAACGTAAGTTGGAGTTGATCAGTTTTTGTTTGGCTTGCATGTCAGCTTTCTCAACTCTTTTCGCAAGTTCAATTTCTTCATCAAAGGTCAGAAGTGGAATACGACCAATTTCTTTAAGGTACATGCGAACAGGATCTGAAACAGAACCTTCAGTAAGAACTGTTAAGGCTTCAAGTTCTTTTTCGAGATCTTCGATTGGCTTTTGGTCTTCTTGCTGTTGGACAACTGACTCAAACACATCAACACTTGACCGCATCAATTTGTCATAGAGTGAATCAAGTTCTTCGATATGGTCTTCTGGTTTGGAATAAATACCAAGAATTTCATCTTGAGTAATATAACCACGTTTTTTTGCCGATGTAACGACATCGGTTAGTAATTGAGACAATTTTTGGGACATATACTAGCTAGTATAGCACATTATACAGGCTATGCAAACCTATATCCTTCAAATTTTAAAAATTAGCAAACATAACTAATTAACAGAATCTATTCTTGAGGCAAATTCAGAATAGGTTTTGCGCAATTTTGCTGCTTGATCCTCATCACCGTCATTTTCGTTCTGTTGAATTTGCAATGCCAAAGCCTTCAATTTTTGCTGGATATAAATTCTTTTGAGTTGATTTGCAATTTTACGAATTTCAACAAAGGCGTGTTCTTCATCGACAAAAGTGGGTAGATTAACCAAAAAACAGGTATCATATGTTGGCAAAAGTTCTTTTGGTAGATTATTTCCAAAAGAATTGCCATCAAACTGCATATTTTTTTCAAAATGACTCAGCAAATGATCCATAATCTTGTGATATGCGCGTTCTTTGGGCATGACATCTGATAATACTTCCATTGTCATTTCCAGTGTTTTCTTAGGAGTTGGATTTTGGACAATCAATGCGAGTAGGTATTCTTCAAGTATTTCTTCTTTGCTACGCTTTTGTTTCTCTTGAGGTTTTTGAGCTTGCACGATTCGTGGCTGCTGAAGTTTTTCCAACTCTTTGACAACACTTTCGTATGACGTATCGAGTTCTGTACTAACTTTCTTGATGTAATGCTCTTTAATTATCTCATTTTTAATAGGTGCGATTACTGGAAGCATAAGATCAACAAAGCGCTTTTTGCCTTCAACACTTTCACTATCAATCTCGGCAAGTGTTTTATCAAATAAATAGTCATAAATTCCGATGTCCTCGCGAACCGCTTTTTTAAATAAACCAGGCTCGTTCTTCAATGCTTCATCAGGATCTTTGCCTCCAGGAATTTCAATAACTGTTGGAGTCAAACCTTTTTTCTCGACAACCGCAAGGCTTCTTTTAATTGCTTCTTGTCCTGCTTTGTCGCCATCAAAGCAAAATGTGATCTTCTGAGCAAACCTCCCCAGTAAATTTACTTGAGCTTCTGTAAGTGCTGTCCCTTTCACTGCTATGACATTGGCTATGCCATTTTCAAAGCAAGAAATTACATCGAATTCTCCTTCAACGATAATTGCCTGGTTGGATCTTCTAATTGCATCCTTAGTAATATTCAATCCATAAAATTGTTCACCTTTATGATAAATAATTGTCTCACGGGTATTAATGTACTTTGATGTTGAATCATTGGCATCAAGAATTCTTCCAGCAAACCCCACGACATTATCTCTGTGATCAACAAGTGGAAACATCAGTCTTCCCCGAAAAAAATCTACAACGTCAGAACCTTTCTGGAAGACCACTCCAGCGGCCACCAAATCCTCTCTGGCGAATTTTTTTTTGGAAAGTAAGTATTTGGTCAATGCATTTCGTGTCGGAGCAAATCCGAGCATAAATGTCTCAATTACTTTTTGAGTAATACCGCGGTTCTTTAGATATTCCAACGCACGCTGTCCTGCTGGATGTTTAAGAAGTACATAATGATAATATTCTTTAGTCAGACTATTAATCTGGTAAAGTCGTTCTTTCTGAGATGCCAATCCACTACTGCGCTCACGTGTTGTTAGCTCTATTCCAGCGCGTTTGGCAAGAGTTCTCAGTGCTTCAGGGAATTCCAATCGTTCATACTCCATAAGAAAGGTATACACATCTCCTCCTTTCCCACAACCAAAGCAATGCCAAATCTGTCTTTCAGGTGAGACAACGAAGGATGCACTTTTTTCCGTATGAAAAGGACAATTTGCCTTAAAATTTCTTCCGGCCTTTTTCAATGGAATAAATTCTGAGATAAAAGATACTATATCTACTTTCTCGCGGATTTGTGAAACTTGGTCCATACTGTGGCTATTGTATACTTATCAAATTTGTATGGCAAGCAAAAAGAAATGGCTCTAAAATAACAAAAAGATCTGTTTTTTAAGCAGATCTCTTTGTTTAATTTTGGTTGTCGAATGATAAACAATTTTGTGTCGTTTACCTTCCTATACCCATTTTTTTAATATATTCTCTATTCGAGTAATATATTTTAATTTTCCTTTAAAAAAAATGTATCTAGAATAATTATTTTTAAAGTAAGTTATCCTGATGCATCAGGTAACACCTATAGAATAATACTATTTCTAATAGTTTGTCAAGAGGGTGTAAATAAACTAAGATAATACTATGCTTGCCAAAGTTTTTTCTGCCGCCGTTGTCGGGCTTGATGCCGTACCAGTTGAAGTAGAAATTGATATTGCATCTCAAGGACTTCCCTCTTTTACTATTGTTGGGCTTCCAGACAAAGCAGTTGAAGAAGCAAAAGAACGCGTACGATCTGCTATCAGAAATTCTGGAGCAGAATTCCCTGCCAGGAGGATAACAGTAAACCTTGCTCCAGCAGACCTTCCGAAAGAAGGTCCATCATATGACTTGCCTATCGCGCTTGGAATACTCATTGCATCTGGACAACTACAAACTGATCTTTCAGATTCACTTATTAGTGGAGAACTTTCACTTGATGGAAGAGTCCGATCAATCAATGGTGCGCTCATCCAAACACTTATGGCGCGTGACAAAAAATTTAACAAAGTCTTTATCCCAAAAGACAATGCTCAGGAATCCGCAATTGTTGAAGAGGTCTCAATCTATCCCGTTGATTCTCTTAAATCTCTTTTCTTTCACTTAACGGATCAGCAACCAATTGAGAAAGTCGAGCCGCTTATCTTTGAAGATGTTATTGTTAATCAAATTTTTGATTATGATCTCAAAGATGTTAAAGGACAACAGCAAGCAAAACGAGCACTCGAAATTGCTGCAGCTGGAGCACATAATATGTTATTTAAAGGACCACCAGGTGCAGGCAAAACACTTCTTGCCAGAACCCTTGCATCAATTTTGCCCAAATTAACCTTTGAAGAGATGATTGAAGTTACCAAGATATATAGTATCGCTGGGCTTTTGGGAAAAGATTCGGTAATTAATCATCGTCCATTTAGAAATCCACATCACACAATTTCACTCGTTGGACTTATTGGTGGAGGCACAAGCCCGAGGCCAGGAGAGATTACACTTGCCCATCGAGGTGTTCTTTTTCTTGATGAATTCCCGGAGTTTCCCCGAAATATTCTCGAGAGCCTTAGACAGCCAATTGAAGATGCTATCGTCTCAATCTCCCGATCAAAAGGCAAAACCACCTTCCCTGCCAAATGCATGCTTATTGCAAGTCAGAATCCTTGTCCATGTGGATATCTTGGGGATAAAACGCATAAATGCATTTGCACACCGATGCAGATATCTCGATACAAGAAAAAAATCTCAGGACCACTCCTCGATCGCATAGATATTCACCTTGATATTCCTGCTGTCAAAGTCGAGAAGCTGACAGAGCAAGAAGCAAAGAATGTGGAAAATTCAAAATCTGTTCAAACCCGTGTACAAAAAGCACGCGATAAACAAACGCAGAGATATAAAGGGACAGCAATCACTTCCAATGCAGAACTCACAAATAAAACAATAAAGATATATTGCAAACTCTCAGATGATTGCATCCAGATTCTTAGACAAGCAGTCTCTGCGATGGGGCTCTCAGGAAGAGCATATTACCGTATAATCAAACTTTCTCGAACAATTGCAGATCTTGATGACTTCGAAGACATACAGACTCATCATATCGCAGAAGCGCTTCAATACCGACCGAAAGGAGAAGAATACTAATGCAACAAGGCCTCACGCACCAGGAAGTACAAGAACGACTGCAAAAATTCGGCGAAAATTCAATTGCAACAAAATCAAGTTTCTCTCTCACAGAACTTTTCTTATCTCAGTTTCCAACGACTATCAATATAATTTTACTTGGAGCAGGAATAGCCTCGCTATTTATTAAAGATAGCATAGACGCATTTTTTATCTTCGCGGTCATTTTGGTAAATGGCTGCTTTGGCTTCTTCCAAGAATATAGAGCACAGCAAGCCCTTGAAAAACTTAAAGAATATACCGCTCCTGATGCTCTTGTTATGCGTGAGGGTAAAGAGATGGTTATCCTTGCTGAACAAGTTGTTCCTGATGATATTGTAATTCTTGAGGAAGGGGATAGAGTTCCGGCTGACGGGATATTGTTGGAAGGGGCGGAATTGGAAGTTGATGAATCAATTCTTACAGGGGAGTCTCTTGCTGTTATAAAAAAGAAAGATGAAGCTGTCATGCTTGGGACACTCATCCTTCAAGGCAATGGACTTCTAAAAGTCACTCAGACTGGTCTTCGAACTAAATTTGGCCAAATTGCCGCAACGCTCTCAAAGATGAAAGAAGACAAAGCTCCTCTTCAGAGAAACCTCGATCAGCTGGGGAAAATGCTCTCCTACGCAGCAATTATCATTGGGCTTCTTATTATTCCCATTGGAATTTATACAGGTCAAGAACTTATCCCACTTATTTTAGTCAGTGCAAGTATTGCTATTGCTGCTATTCCGGAAGGCCTCCCTGCAGTGGTAACGATTGCATTTGCAGTTGGCACAAATCGTATGGCCAAAAATAATGCAATTGTGAGGAAGATGAACTCGATCGAAACGCTTGGATCAGTACAAGTAATTCTTTCAGACAAGACAGGCACAATTACCCAAAATATCATGCGGGTTAAGAAATCCTGGCTAAAAGAAAAAAATGCATTATCCAAGCTTGTCGCAGCATGTCTTTTGGGAAATACAGCTTCCCTTATTGAAAAAGGTGATGGCAAGGATTTTGAAATCGTTGGCGATGAAACTGATGGAGCGCTTCTCCTCTGGGCAAAAGAGCAGCATACCAAATTTGAAACGACCATTGAAGATAACGATATTGAAGAACATGTCTTTGATCCTGATACTCGGACAGTAACAACTGTTTGGAAGAAGTCGGTTTTTGTTCGTGGAGCACCTGAAGTCATCCTTGAGAAAAGCAAACTCAGCGAGAAAGAAAAAGAAACGATAAAAAAAGAATATGAACTCCTCGCAAAAGAAGGACTTCGAGTTATTGCCTTTGGAACAAAACAAACTCATAAGAATAACCAATCCCGTGTCCAACTCGAAAGCGATCTAACCTTTTTAGGAGTTGTTGGACTCTATGATCCACCTCGTCCAGAAGTCGCAGAAGCAGTTCGTAAAGCTCATTCTGCAGGCATTCAAGCAATCATGGTAACAGGGGACAATGAAGTCACGGCATTGAGCCTTGCCAAAGAAATTGGCCTTATCACCAATGAAGAAGATGTCATAACTGGGGAGGAACTTGAAAAGATGACTGATGAAGAAATAGGGAAGATAATATTCAATACCCGAGTCTTTGCAAGGATTCAGCCTGAACAGAAACTGCGCTTGGTAACAGTGCTCAAGTCGCTTGGCATTATCGTTGGGGTGACGGGAGATGGCGTAAATGATTCACTTGCTCTTAAGCGCGCTGATGTTGGAGTTGCCATGGGTGATGGAGGCACAGATGTTGCCAAAGAAGCAGCTGACATCGTTCTGACTGATAATAACTTCGCAACACTTATCAAGGCAATTGAAGAAGGAAGAATTATCTACAAAAATATCCTTAACGCGACAATGTATCTCGTTGCTGGAAATTTAGCTGAGATCTCACTTGTCTTTTTTGCAACCCTCTTCCATATGCCATTACCATTATTGCCAACACAAATTTTATGGATCAATCTTATTACGGATAGCTTGCCTGCTCTTGCCCTTGCTACAGGAAGCAAAGACAGCTCAGTGTTGTCAAAGAATCCGAGAGATCCAAATGTTTCAATTCTTAACCGTGACAGAATTCTTCTTGTCGCACTTATTGGATTCGCGATGGCGACAGTACTTCTTGGGATATTTACCTTTTTATTGGATCTAGTTCCTCAAGCAGTCGCGAGAACCGTTATCTTTGACTTACTCATTTATTTTCAATTGGGAACAGTTGTTGCCATTGGTTGGCATTCGATTAAAAGAGGTCACAGATTTCTTATTTTCACCGTCATTCTCATTACTATCCTACAACTTATTGTCACATTTACTCCGTTATTCCAACATATTCTTAGGCTGCAAATTTAGCTTACCAACTGCCTCCGCCACCTCCACCAAATCCTCCACCTGATGATCCTCCAGAGAATCCACCACTGCTTGAAGGAGCTTGTGCCATAGCAGTAGACAGGGAATTTGAGAACGCATCAATATTGCTGATAAAGACACCTGTTGCAAACGGTTGTGATCCGGCATACCAGCCGGTACTTGATGGCTCAATTCCCATGTTTTCCATTTGCTTAGCAAATTTCTTGGTCAAACCAAACATAATTGCATACGGCAAAACTTCATTAAACATATTTTCTTTTTCAAAATATTGCTGACGGTACTTCTCAGCGCTGTTGATAAATAAATAATATCCTTTAGAACGCCTGAGACACTCACGTCCATAGGCTGTTTTACTGGGCATAAATCGAGCCATAAAAAGCCATACAATTCCAACAAAAAACAAGCCTATACCACTATCACCTAACAACGTTACATTTGCCTTGTAACCACCTAAAAGGACGACCCCGCCAAAAAGAATCATGCTAACTGCACCGATAATATATTTGTTTCGTGTCTCCTCTGGACTTACTTGAAAAAGTCCTTTTGCAACAACATCATCATATAATGCCTGCTTTACTTTTTTTAGATCAGTATAGAATGTCGTTTTAAGACTTGAAAGTTTGACTTGTCTCCTTTTATAAAACAATTTATCAAGCAATAATTGTTCATAACCCAGAAGCCCTACATTCTTCCTAGAGGCCTTTGGCTTGGTTTGGGTTAAAAGATAGTCAACTTTTCCGAAAACCCATTTCTTTGGCACTTCTGTGATCGTGAGATATCCATGAGTTGCCAAATCAATGATTGTTGATGTCACATCGCGTGTATCAGCTCTCTCATCCATGAGGACTCCAATTTCTGCAGGTCTCAATTTTTCAGGTGGAGTAAATTCAACAGAGATTGTTTCGTGCGCACCTATTGGTTTGGCTTTGCCCTTTTGATCTTTTGTACCAAAGAGCGTTCCGGCAAACCAAAAGTCTCGACCATTTCTATACCACAAAACGCCAATAGCACCAAGGCCTACAACAAGGACTAATATAAGGGGAGTAAGAGAGAGTGGCTCAAATAACCGTTGCCAATATGGCTTAGGAGGAGTCGCAGTGAGAAGAGGGACCAATCCGTGAATCCAATCAGCAGCAATCGTCATTCCTTGTTCTGGCGACAAAAAAGTTGTCGTAGCAAATGAAGCAGATTGGGAAGAGTTGAGATTTGATTGACATGTGTCTGTTGATCCTGTATCTCCTTGATAGCATATTACGCGGGTCATGCCATTTTTGGGTAAAGAAACTTCAGCTTCTGCTTTTTGGATAGTTACCTCCCAATTATTCCCAGTCACGTTCCAATATAACTCGTCGGACGTACCCACGTTTTGCAAAATCCCCTTCGCTGTGTATGAAATAATATAGATATTTCTGCCGGTTATCGTTCTATTCGAATCACCAATTTTAATTTCATCATAACCATCGTTTTGACTAATTGTATAGTTGGCAGGCTCATTATTTTGTAATACTTTTTGAATTGTAATCTCAGTATATTTTTGAGTTCCATTTGAATCGTACTCATATGGGATATCTCGATAGATGCCGTGTTTAGGAGTGTCACGGAAATCAACTGAGATTGTCTCAGTGACATGAACAATTCCTGTTGACTGAACGGCGATATCTGAATTAAAATTTTCAATTACCCAATCCTCAGCTGCGTGCACAGGATGAGGAACAATAAAAAATGAAAGCAGAACTAAACTAACGAAAAGAAGAATTAACCGTTTCATTGTCAAAACAATTTTTCTTGATTGTCCTCTCTTTTTGGATAAGCATGACCAATATGATTGTATGCTGCTTCAGTTGCAATTCTACCACGAGAAGACCTTTTAAGAAAACCAAGCTGCAATAGATACGGCTCAACCAAATCCTCAAGTGTGCCACTATCTTCAGAAAGTGTGGCGGCAATTGTCTCAATACCAACTGGTCCTCCTGTATGCTTTTCAATAATGGCCTTCAAGAATTTAATATCAAGGGGATCCAATCCTTTTTGATCAACTTCAAGCATAGCAAGCGCTTCATTGGTCGCTCTGGGATCAATATGTCCTTTACCTTTGACCTGTGCATAGTCACGAACTCTTTTTAGCAATTTTAGAGCAATACGAGGCGTTCCTCTTGCACGCAGTGCAATTTCATGAATACTTTCTTCATCGATCTGTATATCCAGCTTTTTTGCTGCCCCAGAGATGATGTTGTGTAATTCCTCGGGTGAATAAAAATTCAACCGATGTACAACTCCAAATCTATCTCTCAAAGGAGCAGAAAGCATTCCAGCTCGGGTTGTTGTCCCAACGATAGTAAACTGCGGCAAATCTAAACGGAGTGTTCTTGCAGAAGGGCCTTTGCCAAGAATAATATCCAGAGCATAATCTTCCATGGCAGGATACAATGTCTCTTCAACCACCTTATTCAACCTATGAATTTCATCAATAAAGAGGATATCTCCTTTTTCAAGGTTGGTTAAGATAGAGGCAAGATCTCCCGATCTTTCAAGAGCCGGACCTGAAGTGATGCGGATATTTGCATCCATTTCTTTTGCAATGATATGGGCAAGAGATGTTTTCCCAAGCCCAGGAGGACCATATAAGAGAACATGTTCCATAGCTTCTTTTCTCTTTCTAGCAGCTTCAATTGCAATTTGAAGAGATGTCTTAATAGCAGCTTGCCCATGAAATTCAGACCATGATCCTGCACGAAGCGATGTAATTAATATTTCTTCTTCAGGGATGATAACTTCTTCTTTCGCTGACTTACTTGTAGTACTCATATCTTATTTCCCTAAATATTTAAGAGCCAAACGCACTTTCTCCTGAATAGTCTCACCTTTCCCATCAAGTCCGCGGATTGCATCCTGTGCTTCCCGAACGGAAAACCCAAAACCTTTGAGTGCAGTTATTAATTCTTCTTGCTCCATACCGTTCTGCTCTGACAAATCCAAATCTCCTTGTGCTCCTATCTTATTCTTAAGCTCTATGATAATTTTCTGTCCATTTTTCTTTCCCAGTCGTGGAACTGAAGTAAAGAAGGTCACATCTCCATTACTAATTGCTTGAACAATATCATGACGAGTGCCAACTGAGAAGATGCCAAGCGCTGTTCTGCATCCCACACCTGACACACCAATAAGCATGGTAAACACTTTCAAATCTGTAGGATCAGTAAATCCATACAACTCCAAAAGATCCTCACGGACATGAGTATGGGTAAATAATTTAATTGAATCACCTGGACCCTGAATTTTGGAAAGAACTGAATTGGGGACCAAAACTTTATAGCCAACACCATGCACATCAACAATAAGAAATGGATCTTCGCGATATTCTATAACTCCTTTGAGGGTCCCGATCATACTGCATATATTACCACACTACTTCATCTTATACGAGAACGCGTGAGTGAGAGCAATTGCCAAAGCGTCAGCTGTATCATCTGGTTTGGGAATTGAGTCTAATTTTAATAATGTCTTTACCATTTGTCCAACTTGCTTTTTCTCTGCCCGACCATATCCGGTGACAGCAATCTTTACTTGAAGTGGCGTATAAACTCCAATTGACAGATGATGCTGTGCGGCAGCTAAGAGAGCAACTCCCCGAGCCTGTCCAACAGCCATTGCAGTTGTGACATTGGTATTGAAAAATAGTTCCTCAATTGCAAAAGCATCAACTGCTTCTTCATCTAAAATCCTTGTGAGATTGTCATACAATTCATTTAAACGATTTTCTAATTGAGTCTTTGGAGGAGTTTCTATACATCCATACTTTTTGGCTTTAAGTTTTGTATTTTCAACTTCAATTATTCCCCATCCTGTTCTTCCAATTCCCGGATCCAGACCAATAATACGCATAGTAGTAGACTTATTATACAGCACAAAAAAAGTATGCTATACTTACGTAATATCATATACTTGTGTAATAACACTTGTTGATATAGAATAAAATACATTATATGAAACATCCACAACTTACAGGAGACGCGAGAACAATCTTTGGCAAGAAATTAAAAAAAATTCGCCGTGAAGGACTGCTCCCAGGAAATGTCTACGGAAAAGGATTAAATTCTTACCCTCTTCAAATAAAGCTTTCAGACTTTCAAGCAGTCTACAAAGAAGCTGGTGAAACAGGGCTCGTTGATCTCTCTTTTGATGGCAAAATGAAACCAGTTCTTATTAAAAATCTCCAAATGGATCATGTCACACGCACTCCTTTACATGTTGACTTCTATCAAGTTAATTTGAAAGAAAAAGTGAAAGCAACTGTTGCTGTAGTCTTAACCGGTGAAGCAAAAGCAGTTACAGATAAAGTTGGATTGTTAATCCAAAATCTTTCAGATGTAGAAGTCGAAGCACTCCCTGACAAGCTTCCTGAAAATGTCGAACTTTCTGTTGAACATCTTGCAGAAATTGGAGAACAAGTTACGGTAGGAGATATTAAAGCACCTGCTGATGTCACAATTCTCACTGATGCCGGACAAACTGTTGCAAAGATAGTCGAGCCAGTCGTTGAAGAGCCAGAGCCTGAAGAAGCAGCTGAAGGTGAAGAAGGCGCTGAGGGAGAGGCAGCTGAAGGAGAAGCAACAGAAGGTGAAGAATCTAATGAATCTGGCGATAACGCTTCAAGAAACGAGTCTTCAGATAACCCCCAAGAGGAAAAGAAAGAAGAATAATTATAATCCTATACTTGCTCCAAGGACATGTCCTTCAGGAAAATTCGGATCAAGCTCCAGCGCTTTTTTAACATATTTTTGAGATTCAGTGTAATTACCCAACTTGTATTGTAGAAAGGCAATTCTGTAATAAACATCACGATACCCTTGATATTTATTGGCAATTCTTTCCCAATATGCTGCTTCATCCTGTAATTGAGAACGATCTTGAACAAGTGATTGCTGTTGTCGAATATTTGCTTGAAGTGTTACTACTTGGAAAAAAATAAGAGTAATAAGAAAAAGAGAGACGACACTTACTAAAAAGATTTTTATATTGCGGCTTTGCGCCTCAGAAAAGGAGAATTCGGTAATAAGTCGGTGATTCTTCGGGAAAAGAGCAAGTGCTTTGGTCTGTGGCAAGGGCAGCTTATGTTTCATATGACAGCTCTAAAAATGTAGCACAATAATTCTTTTCTGTCTAGTTTAAACAGCTGGCCAGGAATCAATCATAATAGATTTCCCGTGTCCAGGCATTTGTTGATAAATTGCTTCAGTAATGAAAGGCATAAATGGATGCAAAAGTTTTAAACTTGTCATATATACATGTACAAGAACAGATAAAGCAACATCTTTATCTTCACGCAATTTTACTTCCTCTATATATTTGTCAGCAATTGTATGCCACATGAACTGATAAATAGCATTAGCAGCATCCGCAAATCGGAATTTTTCCAATTCTTTATCGACCTCTTTTATAAGAGTATTCAGTTCTTTCAAAACAACTTTATCTTCTTTTATAAATTTCTTTGAATCTAAATCGTCAAACATTGGAACTTCTTTCCCCCACAGTTCCCTCATCATGAGAATAAACCGCCCCATATTCCAAATTTTATTCCCAAAATGCTTAAATGCAATCACACGATCCCGTGGGAAATTAAAATCTTTTCCATTTGCAGTACCGGCAATAAGACCCATTCGGAGAGCATCTACCCCATATTGCTCAACATAATCCTCAGGATTTACGACATTGCCCAAGCTCTTACTCATCTTGCGTCCATCAATCGCACGAACCATTCCATGCAAATAGACATATTCAAAAGGAGGCTCACCAGTTAGATAATATCCAAACATCATCATACGAGATACCCAAAGTCTAATGATCTCCCAACCTGTTTCCATAACACTAGTTGGATAAAATGTTTTGAAGTCATCAGAATCAGGATAACCAAGAGTCACTAACGGCCATTGTCCTGATGAAAACCATGTATCAAATGTATCTGTTTCTTGAATCCATTCGCCTTTTATGGGAGGTTTTGAGCCTACAGAATATTCTGGTTGGTTTTCGGCTGATTCATAAATAGGTATAAAAACCTTTTGAATTCCGTTACGTATTTCATCGAGTGTATGATTATTTCTAAGATGTTGTCCAATGGGACCCTGCTGCAATTTTTTATTTTTATCCAAAAAGACAGTCCAGATTTTTTGCTCATGACCATCAATCTTATACCAAACCGGGATTTGAATTCCCCATACATTCTGCCTAGAAATTGGCCAATCACGCATTTCTTCCATCCAACGAAGGTATGTCACCTCGCGCCATTTCGGAAAAATTTTGACTTTGCCTTTTTTCACAGCTTCATATGCTGGTTTTTTAAATGATTTATGTTCTGCATCTACTCGAATGAACCAATTGAGTAAAACCATAGGTTCGATCATATGTCCAGCCTTGCAAAGTGCAACTGTGTGGACATACTTTAAATCAATCTTTTCTATCAAACCTTTCTCTTCAAGATCTGCGACAACCTTTTTTCTCGCATCCACAACACTTAAGCCAGCATACTTGCCTGTTTCCTCGTTTAATTTACCGTTGATATCAATAACAGATTTTACTTTAAGATTATGACGCAATCCTGCTTCATAATCATTTTTATCATGTGCAGGCGTAACTTTTACAACACCAGTTCCAAATTTTGGATCAACAAAATTATCAGCTATCACTGTGAGTTTAAAATTTCCAATAAGCCCTTCTACTTCAATTTCTTTGCCAATAAATTCTTTATATCGTTTATCTGCTGGATTGACAGCGACCGCTGTGTCTCCAAACTTTGTCTCTGGACGAACGGTTGCAACAACAAAAGGGCCATACTTCATGTAATAAAGAGGGTCTGTACGCTCTTCGTGCTTTAATTCAACATCAGAATAGGTAGTTCCGCACTTGGGACAGTAATTAACCATATATTCACCACGGTAAACCAACTTATCCTTTACCATTTTTGCAAATGTATTATGGACAGTTTCAATAACTTTTTTATCTAACGTAAATGTATACCGGCTCCAATCGACACTTGCTCCCATCTCTTTCATTTGTCCTTCAATTTGACCTTTATTGTTTTGAACAAACTTCCAAATTTCGTTATAGAGCTCTTCTCTACTATAATGAAAACGAGATTTTCCTTCCTTCTTCAATTGTTTCTCAAAGGTAATTTGTGTTTCTGTTCCTGCATGATCTGTGCCAGGCACCCAAAGGGTTGGATCACCTTTCATTCTATGCCAACGAATCAAAAGGTCTTCAATTGCGATCATAAGGACATTTCCAGTATGCATCTTGCCACTGGCATTTGGCGGGGGAATAAGAATTGTAAAAGGTTTTTTCTTTGGATCTTTAGTGGGTTTAAAGTAACCATTCTCTTCCCACATCTTATAAAGATTTTTTTCTTCAATTTTGTGATTATATATCTTGTCCATGAGGCTCATTATAACATTCTAAGAAGCGTGAGGGAACTGTTATTCTTTCAATGGAGTCAATTTATAGCCGCGTGTTCTGATCGTTTGAATTTCATAAGGATTATCCTGCTCTCGAAGTTTGACACGAACACGTGCCACAAGTCTATCTATCGCCCAATCAGAAACTCCAAATTCTTGGGATTCCGGCCAAACGACTTCAATAATTTTGTCGCGCTCGCAGATCTCACCAAGCTGAGATTTAAGCAGTAAAAATAGCGAATTTTCTTTTCTGGTCAAATGTGCTGACTTTCTTTTTTTCTTTTCTTCGTGCTCAATCTGCTGTACATATGCACCAAACAAAGGACTAAAAATAATAGGCTTACCTTTTTCTTCATTGACAAAGCCTGTGTCCCATAAATATTTCGTTTTTTCGTATGCAGATGCTTCAACACGTTGTCCATTGATAATTTGCATTAGAACTCTTTTCTCATCAACAGTCAAACTTTCCCAGAGTTCTTCCGATTGGAGAGAGATGCGCTCATCCTCAAGAAGTGTTCCAAGCATGGCTTTACTTGTTTTAGGAGAGTCCATCTTCAGCTCATCCAGTCTGATCAAGCCCAATTGAAGATATTGCATATATCCACCAATAATAGTAAATAATGTTTTTTCCACGTCTTCTGGCAATGAGAGATTGTACCGTTGACTATACGCGTTATAAACAATTTTCATATCCTCTTTGGTTGCTGGTTTGAAAAACATCGTTTGAGCAAAAAGAGATAAAGATGATCGAGCTTCAGGAAATGCACTACCAAGACTTCTATCGCTGGTAAAAACAAAAGATACGTTGCTGTGAGATGCCTCACGAAGGCCTTCAAAGTTATCAAATAATGATGGATTAAAGGTATCCTTCAGTCGATCAAAACGTAGAAAAAAAATGGTTGGATATACTCCGTTTGAGACAAGCAAGGTAAGGGCTTGACGTATATTGTCTATCACTAAAAACAAATCTTGAAATTGGATACTTTTATCAAAGAGTTCACTTATTTTTTCTTTCACTGCAGGTGGAAGATGGGATTGTTCTGTTGCATCAAGAACACGTTTGAGAGTAAGCGTCCAGAAAGGATATATTTCTTGCTCTACAAGATCATTCAAATCAACTGGAATAAACAAATGATCATTTTTGTCACTGATATAAGTTGGGATGATATCATCATGGCGCAAAAAGAACCTGAGGAAGTTGCTAATTCCTACACGCTTCATACCAACGAGATTAACGCTTTGGCGCTGACGCAAATAATCACCCAATTTCTGGGCATCCTTTTCTTGAAAAGTTATTGGGTATGTTGATTCAAGAACTGGCGCGTACATGGCTGTATTGTATAGCGTTTTGGCAATTTAATCAAATAACGCCATTTCCTCATTGTCTTGTGCTATACTGAAAAAGAAATTCTGCCTATGAAATTTGTTGATGAAATATCAATTAACAACAAAACAATTCTCCTTCGTGTCGACTTCAATGTAACACTTAACCCTAATCGTTCAATTGCAGATGATGTGCGAATTAGACAATCCATCCCAACAATTGAATACCTTCTCAAACATCATAATAAATTAATTCTCATTGCTCACCTTGGAGAACCTACTAAACGAAATGCTCATGATTCGCTCTCACCCGTTGCCAAAAAATTGCAGGAATATCTCCCTCATAACAAAGTCCTACTCGTCCAAGACTTTATAAATGATCCAAAACGAATTGAAGAACAAACTGAGAAAGAAGTTATCCTGTTAGAAAACATCAGATTTTATCCAGGAGAACAGGAAAACGATCCGGAATTTGCAAAGCAACTTGCAAAACTCGGGGAGGTATATGTAAATGATGCGTTTGGAGTTTCTCACAGAAGCTCCGCGTCTATTGTGGGACTACCAGAACTTCTTCCATCATATGGTGGACTTCTTCTTAAAAAAGAAATAACGATAATAGATGACATTATGAAACATCCAAAGAAACCATTTGTTGCAATTATTGGAGGCAAAAAAATCGCAACTAAAATTAAATTTATAAACAAACTTACATCTGTTGCAGATTATGTCATTGTCGGAGGTGGACTGGCAAATACATTTCTAGCAGCACATGGATATCCAGTTGGCAAAAGTTTGATCTCAGAAGATGATATTGCTCTCGCAAAAAGACTCCTCTCTCATGCCAGACATGAAGATACTCGCCTCCTTCTTCCACTTGATGTAGTAGTTGGTAATTCCCTTGATAGCAAAACGAGTACTGTCAGGCGGGTCGACAAAATTCAGAAAGACGAAGAAGCTCTCGATATCGGACCAGAGACAGAGGCCGCATTTGGTGAAGTGATTGAGGAAGCACGTACGATTGTCTGGAACGGCCCTGTTGGATATATGGAGAATGACCAATTCAGTAGAGGGACTGATTTTCTTTATTATGCAATTACCCAGAATGATAAAGCTACTTCAGTTGTAGGAGGTGGCGATACATTGGCTGCAATTTCAAAAAAAGAATATTTGGACAAAATAACGCACATATCCACAGGTGGAGGGGCAATGTTGGAACTTATTGAAAATGGGACTCTCCCTGGAATTGAAGCTTTAGAAAAAGCCAGCCACTAACCTACTTCTTAGAGAAATTTGCGACCAGATCTCGGTCACCTGAAAGTGGTTCTTCATACATTAATTTACCGCCGACGTTGGTCAACTGCTTATCAGCGTTTAACAAACTGAAATCATTGGGATAGATGAGAGTTAATTGATAAAGATCATTTGAGGCACCTGGTTGTTTGTAAAGCCACAAATTATAACCAAAAGCTGCAACACTTGTATCAAGACTTCCTGGGACTTCATAGGTGATACTTACCGTCTTTGTCATTCCAGTTGGCACAATGAAGAAAAAGCCAACAGTGCTATTCCCCTGTTCTTGTGATTGCTCAAGCTCAAGCCCTGGAGGAGGTGTGAAGTCTGGAAGAGTAAAAACAGCCGGATCTGTCACAGCGGGAGATGTAAGAACTGCTTTCCCATCAAACGAAATTGTTGTTAGATTGGCGTTGCCAGGATAAATAAAGCGGACATAATCTCGATAATCTCCTCCAAAAGCGCTCGTCTTGGTGCTCGCATTGCTATATGTAACTGAGATTGTCGTCCTCATTGCACCAGTATCATCAATGGCTGTTGTTTGAGAGAGAGAGCGCTTTACATAATAATTAACTTTGTTCGTTCCAATATTGGCATCAACGACTCCTGAGATGTCGTAGAGTGTATTTTTTTGGAATGATCTCCCATCCCACAATGAAGATGATAAATCATTAACCGTAAAGTCATTTTGAACTCCTTGATCAGAAAATGCTAAAAGCAAATCTTTCTGCTGAAGCGATTCGACGATCATCTGAGCGAGCACTTGATATGAAAGGTGTTTTTCAGTTGTTAGTTTGTTCATAAGAGCTTGGGTTAGACTTTCGAGAAAATTTTTCTTTTGCCTAGATCCTGGGAACGAATTCTTTTCTGAATTTGTCTCAGTCAGTGTATAAAAATTATCTGAGGTAACAGTGACGTTATAGTCAGGAAGAGTAATCGGACCAACTACAGAAATAAGATTTTTAAGAAAGGTTGTATCAATGGCAAATACCCCATTTACCTTCTGGTGTGTCTCCTGCTGTAAGAATTTCGCAGCAAGAGCTGCATCGCGCGTAAAGTCTGGATCGAAGTTACTATCTCTTAAGAGCCAATGAGGTACTCCAAGATAGCGTTGTAGACCATATGGCGGCTGCACAGACTGTGTCATTTGTCCATCAGCATCGTAGACATCATTGACCTGCAACTTCCCTGGCTTACCATTATTAATCGGCAAAATCCCGTATGAACCGATAAATCCCCCGCCTGGACGAAGTTCCATATTATTCTGAAAAAGGATCAGATATGTTCTGTCTCCTTGAAAACCAAGAATATTGGGCCATGTGTCAATCGTCTCCTCAACCAAGTTGATTGTACCATCCATAGCATGAATTTTATCAAGTACTGATTGTGGTAAATTATGTTCCGCCTCTAACTTCTGCATCACCAAGAGAGTATTTTTGATAGTTGTCTCTGCTTGATAAAAATCTCCTTTAGGATCTGAGCTCTTGCCTTCATAGATATTTTTCATGAGAATAATTGCATTGGAGAAAGAGATCTCAGTTGTTGAGATTGACTCCCCTGTTTGCATCATTTGGATAAATTCATCTGTCTTCTCTGCCAAGAATAATTTAGGAAGAATAAGGCTGGGACTAAGAGTTTGTGCTGAGCTAAAAGCATTCTTTGCGACAGATGCACTAGATTGGGATGGCTCAAGTTGACCTTGCTCAATTTGTTTGACTGAGAGATCTAAGAATCCAGCACCAACAACAGCGCACAATAAGATTAGCAGTAATGGCGCTACAAAAATTGCCAGTAAGATAACCCAGAGAAATCGTAATCGAGGTGGACTACCGTCAGGGTCCGAAAGATTGAGTTTTATTTTTTTCTGAGGAACAATTGATTTAGAATGAATTCGTGTGAGATCAATTTTCCTTAGGCGATCTTCAAGATTGTAATCTCTAAAAAAATATAGTCCGTCAGGAGGGATATAATAGTGTCTTGTTGGACTTTTTTTGCGACTAAAATCTACCTTAATCATAGGATCAATCTTCTGAATAATACGTGCGACAGTTACTTCGTTATAGACATGATGAGGGAAGAGATAGAGAGTTTCTTTTGGCTTTTCGAGAGCGAAAGCAAGAGAGACAAGAGAGGTGAGAACATCGTCAAGCAAAATCGGATAGAGGATCCCCAAGCCCTCCTTTGGGACTTCAATTCTTCCGTAGGTACGAGCTTGGTGTATAAAGAAATTCACTTCGTTTGCATCTGCAATAGTATTATCGAAAACCTCACCATAGACCACGATCTGTAGGCGGCGATATACAGGACGACGTAATTTGGTAAAGACTGCTTTACTACTATGGATAAGTGATGTCACAAAGAGAAGTCGTGCATTTACTGCTGTCGCTTTTCCCTCAAATGCTGGCATCATATCCAGAAGTTCTGATTCTCCATTGTAAATAACAAAGATGTGGGAGTAGGCATTGTCTGGAATTTGGGGGATTTTCTTTCGATAGGGAACATGAATGACATTTTCGTGTTTTTCCAACGTCTGTGCTGTCACCACTACTACCAGAAATTGGTCACGAAGAATCTTAGCAAGTGCATTTCCCATGCGACCTTTTTTATCCACGATAAGAATTGGCAATTTAGAGATTTCTTCGCTCGTTATAAGAACGGGACGTTTTTGTTCCATATACTTATCATAAACTCTTTAAACAGCCGTGTAAATGTGCTACGATAAAAGTATTTTTGAGTTTGAGGCTCGTATATTTTTCGTAGAAATCAATAGATGAGCTTGGATTGTCTTTTCGGGCTAAATCGAAAATAAATAGAAAAAAAGATTGTCACGACAGTATTCGCGGATTTTTCTAGTCCCGTGACTGGAATGAGGTGAAAAGTAAGAGTGAAAACTAACGTTGTATCCAGTATCGAAGCTTACGCGGACACCCTTCCCCCATATCAACACTATTCTCAAATACTCCTCCATTTGCCTCTATTATTTTCTTTGAGCCAATATTGCTTTCGTCACAAGTAATCAGAGCTTTTGTAATTCCAAGCGCCTTGGCTTTTGGCAAAGCAAGTGCTAGCAACTTTTTCCCATAACCCATTTTTCTTTTCGATGAACGGATGTCATATCCAATGTGTCCTCCTTCACGAAGAAGTTTGTCTGTCAAGGTATGCCGGATATCAACTCTTCCAATAAATTCATTACAATCAACAAGCCAATAAGTAGTGTGAGCAACAAATCCTTTTGGTAGGTATTTGCCCTTTGAGGCATCTACTATCTGCTTTATATATGTCTCAAAGCTCTTAGCAAGGACATTGGGATATAATGGCACAAGATCATGTCGTATGTCTCTTTCAGATATTTCTTCTCTTTGGTATTCACGAAGCGCTTCTAGAAAACTTTTTTTATAAAGAGGTGAGGGAACAACAAGCTTCATACTTGCATTATACTTCAAAATGATTATAACTTTTGAAGATTGGCCCAACTAAGCCCGAGGATGACTGCAAAGAGTAATTGTCCTTGTTGAAGTGTCAGCCAATAATGATCAAAGGAGCCAGTTGCAACAATAATAAGAAAAAGAACAACAAAAGGAAGTCTCATCCCTTTTTCCAAACGCCTAATACGAATTGTGGTTGCGATCAATAACCAAACAAAAAGTGCCAAACCAATCAGTCCTGTTTCAGTTGCCACCAATACGAAGATGTTATGTACGGGCTGTAGATACAGACCAAGAGGCATAGGCTTTTGGAGAGGTGCA
>DATIIS010000034.1:0-2179 GCA_035479415.1 Saccharimonadales bacterium (SeqCode) | reverse complement strand
TGAACTTCCAAGAATTGATCCACCGATAACATCACTGAGCCAATGTTCTCCCAAATAGATTCGTGAAACAAGCATAGTCACTGCAAATGCAAAGATAAAACAACTGATGATACATTTCATACCAAAACTAAACCTCTTACTCTGCCAAAGCAATGTCAAGGCAAGAACAGAAACGAAAAGTGTCCTTCCTGAATGACCTGATGGATATGAATTTAAATTTTGAACGTAATACAACGGGAACTGCAAAATTTCTTGTGTTCTTATCAAGAATTGAGGAGGCGGCGGATGATGAACAAAATACTTACCAAAAATTTCAACCAAATGAAATCCAACAAAAAAAACAAATGCAACAATTCCAGCTTTTATTTTCCGTGCAATAAGGAAAATACATCCCAAAATAACTGCCATAAATTCAAATTGCCCAACACTACTCAAAAGCGAAAATGACGTGTCAAATTTCCTACTGATATGATCTTGCAGATGAACTGTCGTATTGAAATCAAGATGTGTGAATACATTCTTATGGACAAGGAATGAGAAGAAAACAAAGAGAAGCAAAAGCCCTGCTCCACCTACAAAATAAAGTATCCGTAACTGTTTAAGCATTAAAACATTATACTGTATTATGACCTTACGTGTAAAATTAGATAAAACATACCTACTATTTGACAAGAGAGCTGAGGTTTCTTATCCTTAATAAGGATCAATGAAAAAGCGGGTCAAAACTAAAAAAAAGAATTCAAGCCAAGTTCGCAATGTTGGACTGATACTCTTTTTCACCTTAGTCATAGCAATTGTTGCAATTCTTCCCTATGTCCCTGCCAATACTTTTTCGTTTGGAGCTAGTATCCCATTTACTCCTGCTCCCGCCAAGAATTCACTTCAGCTTGAAACATTTCAACTTACTCCGACTCCAGGAGCCCAATTTTCTGCGGTGACCCAAAATCCAACAACTTCTCAAATCACGTTAAAACCTACTTCACAAAGCAGTACTCCAACTACAGCTGCACCATCAGTACAAGGGCCAAATCCAGCGACATGCGCTGGGTATGTGAATAGTGGAGTTCCTCTTCCCTCCAACTGTGAATGCCCTGACATATATATCATTTGTCCCTACACAACTTCTGATCCAACAGATGTAACAGTTGGGCCGAATGGCTGTCTAGATCCCTTATTCGTAGGAGATCCACCAAAAAAAGGTAAATTCTGCATCGACAAACCAGTTGTATATCTTTATCCCACAACACCGACATTTGTTGATGTTACTGTACGTACGGCAGGCTCTGTTGTTGTTTCTGATCCTCACTATCCAACAGGTGGATGGAAACATGTGCTAGCACAGCCAGCAGGCGCTCTCACATATCAAGGAAGAGGATACTTAGAGCTTTTCTATGAAACATCTGTTACGACATTTGACAAGCCATCTGAAGGCATTACAATTCCTACAAATCAACTTCACGAAAAATTAAATACAATCCTTGACCAACTTGGTCTTGTCAGCAACGAAAAACAAGAATTTCTAACCTATTGGATACCAAGATTGCAGACACTACACTCTCCATATATTTTCTTTTCTCTCCTCTCTTCTTCATCAAAGGAAGCAGTTGATACAGTAGATATCTCTCCCAGACCTGATACCATGATTGACTTTATCGCCTACTTCAAGCCTGTTGAGTCAATGACCACTGATTCATCCTTTATGCTTCCTAAAGCACAACAACGTCACGGATTTGTGGCTGTAGAATGGGGCGGAGTTATTGACAAATAAAGAAAATCTTATTTTTCAATTACGAAGGAAGTAACTAGTTGATTAAACTCATTTTCAAGTTGAGGATCAGCCGCAGTTTGGGTATATCCTAATTCAACTAAATATAAATTACCATTCTTCTGAAAAACATATGCTATAGAATGCAAAGGGCCATGCTCTGATTGAAGAACATTGGAATATTTCTGAGCGGGAGTTCCATTAACTTCTTCCTCTGTCTTTTTATATTTGAGGATCACGTAAACTTCATTATTGGCAGCAACAGCTTTTGCGGTAGCTGGTGTTACTTTAATAAGAACGTGTGGTTTGATCGATGGATTAGCTGTAGGAGGCTGAAGATATACGACTTGACCACTGCCTTCAGGAACACCACTCTCACTTTCTTTCCATCCAGTTGGATAAGAAAATGTATAA
>DATIIS010000033.1:0-2353 GCA_035479415.1 Saccharimonadales bacterium (SeqCode) | reverse complement strand
TGACATTTCAATTACAGCGACACCTTCTGGAACACAAAATCCCGATCTGATGAATAAAATAGATCAACAAATTAATAACCTCAAAACTAAGATTGCGTCCAGAGTTGCGCAATTAAATTTGGTTGAAAAACGTGGCATGATTGGGACAGTGGTACAAACTTCAGGAACAGAAATTCAATTAACTGACGGAAAAAACAATATTCGTTTTGTCGATGTAGATGAACTCACCAAATTCTCTTCTTCATCAGCAAAAGATATCGGCATTTCTGATCTAACGAAAGGAACCATTGTTGGCGTTTTGGGAAATTATAATAAAGAATCCAAGAGAATTCTGGCAAGATTTGTTGACGTACTCACTTTCCCGCAAACATATAGCGGCATTGTTGATAGCGTCGATAGTAAAAATTATCAATTTAATATAACCACACTCGACCAGAAAACAAAACTCATCGATGTTGGGAATGTAACCAAAACATCTGCTTATTCAGCAGATAGCGGCTTAAAAAAAGCAGGTTTTTCAAAAATACAAACAGATCAAAGAGTCTACATAGTGGGTTTCCCCGACAAGACAGATCCAAACAAAATCATCGCATCAAGAATTATTTTACTAACAAACCTAACTCAAAGCAGCAGTGGAAGTGCTACTTTGTCCCCTTCTCTCATCCAAAAAAAATAGTATCCATATCCTGTTATAATAAATCACTATGTTGACTAAACGTATCGAAAAAGTAAGAAAGTTTTTGGATTATAAAAAGCTGGATGCCGTGATTGTCTCTTCGGTTAGTAATATTTTTTATCTCACTGGGATTTCTCACTTTTCTAAAGATGAACGGGAAGCATATTTGTTGATAACGAAACAAAATGCATATTTCTTCACAACAAGTCTGTATATGGAAGAAGTGAAGAGAAAAATTAAGGGATTTACCCTGCAACAAATTGGGAGGGATCAATCATTTGAAGATGTATTGGAGAAGATTTGCCAAAAAGAAAAGCTAGATGCAATAGGATTTGAAGAACATGATATTCGATATGCTGAATATGCTTGGATAGCCGAAGTTACAGAAAATCTTAGCCCTGTTTCTCTGAATATACGGGTACAAAAAGACAGTGACGAAATAGAAAAGATTCAGAAAGCATGTGATATGGGAGATAAAGCATTTTCTCATGCGCTATCACAAATAAAACGAGGTGTTAGTGAAAAAGATATCCAAATACAGATAGAATTATTTCTCAAACAACATAACGCAGACATTTCTTTCCGGCCTATTGTTGCTTTTGGAGCAAATTCCTCTATGCCACATTATGAAAGCTCTGCTGAACGAAAATTAGGAAATAATGAATGTGTACTCATCGATATGGGAGCAAAAGTTGCTGGGTATTGCTCAGATATGACAAGAACTGTCTTCTTTGGCGAACCAACGAAAGAACAAAAGGACATGTATCAAACTGTTTTGGAAAGCCAACAAAAAACAATTGAGTTTTTGTTAAAGGACGTACCTTCCACAAGGTACGTCCTTGCAAAAGATGTAGATAAGATCACTCGTGATTATATTATCTCCAAAGGCTATCCTCCTATTCCCCACTCTCTTGGGCATGGTATTGGCATTGATGTACATGAACCTCCAAGTGTTAGTCCAAATTCAGACGTAGTTTTGAGAACAGGAATGGTTTTTTCTATCGAGCCGGGAATTTATATACCTGACTTTATGGGAGTACGTATTGAAGATTTAGTGGTTATAGAAGGAGAAAGCTTGAGAATATTGACTCTTTCATCTAAAGAAATAATTGTTCTATAATAATATTGTAGATTGTCATTCCGAGCGAAGTCGAGGAATCTTTCACAGCAGTCTTGAAATTCAGTGAAGGCTCTTTTATAAAGTCTGTTGCAGAAGATCTCTCCATGCGCTACGCTTAGTCGAGATGACAAAGTAAAACTATATGCTGCCGGAAATTAAAAAAAATCTTACCTCATTTAAAATACTTGTCATGCTGTTGATTATTACAGTTGGTATTTATTTATTCCAAATCTTCTCTCAAGTACTTGCCAATTTTTCCGATGTCATTATTATTCTTATCTGTTCCTGGCTACTCAGTTTTGTGCTCTCTCCGTTCGTGAATGCTTTAACCATAACGTTGCGAATCTCAAAAATTATTTCTGCTTTTATTGTTTACGCAGTTTTCTTTGCTCTGATTGCAGTTATTATCCAGTCTTTTATCCCAACAGTGTATCAACAGATTCAGCAACTTGTGCAAATACTACCGAAATACATAAACGCAGCTCCCCCATTTATGCATAACTGGCTTGGGATTGCTTCAACCTATTTAGACAATTCGTTACCTATTCTCTCGTCGG
>DATIIS010000032.1:0-41083 GCA_035479415.1 Saccharimonadales bacterium (SeqCode) | reverse complement strand
ATCTACTCCTCTTGCTACTCTCGCAGCAAGATAATCTACTTTTTTAGTCTCAGATATAACCACCTCAATTTATCTGCAACTTTGTATCCTTGATAAAGTGTAGGATTAATGACCAGATCATAGCTGCCGATGAATTCAGTGTGAGTTGGTCCAAATTTTCGTTTAAAGTCATGAAAACCAAACCACGGATCTTTCGGATCAGGATCATTTTCCATAGCTCCCCACATATCAAATTTCTTAAGCCCCAATTTTTGTCCAAATCGTATTCCTTCCCACATGGCGAGATTGGAATGCATAACATTGCGGTGTTCATTGCTTGAAGCTCCATATGGGTAGTACAGCGTATCATGGAAGACGAAGAAGAGAAGTGTTGTCAGAACTTTTCCATCATATGATGCAGTAAAAAGATGAGAGGTGAGTTCTTTTGTGTTGGTATCATGAGAGAATGTCTTCCATTGTAGCTTGTGATACTCTTTGGTATGTGCATAGAATTTCTGTCTTTTCGTTGTTTCTTCAGTTATTTCCCAATATTTCTCAAATGCTTTTTCTGAATTATCTTCGATGACGTTGACACCGTGTCTGGTCGCAACGCGGATATTGTATCTGGCTTTTGGATGCATGTCTTTTAGGAGCTCTTCTTCAGTCTTGGTAAGATCGAGAATAAACGTATATCTAGTAAATAATGGGTGAGCAGCATTTCTAAGATTTAGCTCTTTAAGTTTGGCTTTGTCTTTGTCATTTTTGATGACATTTGGTTCAAGTTGAATAAAAATACATTTTTCTTCCTCCCCTATTTTTTTAAGCTCATCAATAATTTTTGTGTTTGGTAACTCCCCTTTTGGAAGATATCCAATAGTATAGCGAGTATGGGGGATCCGATGAATTGTCAATTGAAATCCATCAATAAGTTTATCGTTGTTATAGAAGCCACGTCTGATGACTTTGACACCAGATTTCTCTCGGAATTCTCCCCATTCATAACTTTGTAGAGGATGCTTAACAATAGCATTGTATGCGTTTTTTTCTACAGAAGATATCTGTCTGGTACTCATGATTCTATTGTACCAGATAGATTAGACGACTCCTTCACTATGCCCAAATTTTTCGATAACATTCACAATATCTTTTGGTTCAAGCTGGGCAATATCAATTTCCTCAGCATTGGCTACTAAAATACCTTTAAGAATATTTTTCATCCGGATCGCATCCCCTCGTGATAACTTAGTTATTTTTATGTCAACTGGCTCATTCATTCCTGGACTATTGGATTGTGGCATATATTTAATAATAATACTCCCCATAAAAGATGCAGTCTGTAACGTCGCATCAGAAAGATCTTTAAGAGGTATTGTAACGACATATTCTGTTGCAAAAAATTGCTTACGGGAGATAGAAATTTTGGTTGTATCAATAACAACAGTATCAGGGAAAAAATCAAAAGGGAAAAGAGATTTTACTCTCAATAGTTCAATTTCTCTTCGATCAGCGATATTTTCAAATTTTTTCTTATTTTCTTCTTCTTGAGCGACTTGTTTGTTTTGTGCCGCTTTTATGGCACTCGCTTCAGGATTTTGCATTGCAGCGACTTGTTTCTTTTGATTTTCTTTTTGCGCATCTTTGAGGCCTTCTTTATACGCTTCCTGAATAACTTTTCTATATTCATCACGTGATAGCGCTAAAAAATTATCTTGTCTTTTTCTTTTTGGCTCGGTTACTTCGCTTTTTTCTTCAAAGATAGTTGTGCCTTTAGTAATCATATACATGAGTATAGTGGTCCTGGGCAAGAGCAGTGAGATAAAAGTGTAAGAATTTGATAAGAAATATGTCGACTGACCTGATATACTTTATAAATGAAATTGACTGTTCAAAAAAAAGCGATTTTCGCGCTTTGTGTTGTTGCATTAGTATTTGCATTATTGAATGTGTCTGTCCGTTTTTCCAACGCAGGATTTGGACCGTTTACTCAAGTTTATTTACGAATTGGCTTGGGTTTGTTATTAACTTTTATTTTTTTCTTCAAAGAAATTCGTTTTAAAAATATTAAAAAAATTTCAGGTAAAGATTGGATTATTCTTATCCTGATGGGGACACTGGGATATGGAATTGCTGTTGATTTTGTGACATTAGGAGTTCTTCATACCACTCTGCTTAACGCAGCTGTTATTGGGTCAACTACTCCTTTCTTTGTTTTTCTTTTTAATATTTTTGCTTTAAGAAAGAAATTTAATTCAGTACTTCTCTTTTTTTTACTTCTAACATTCTATGGAGTATGTGTCCTCTCAACAAATTCATTAGTGCCACGACTTGCCAATTTTTCTGTCGGTGATTTTTATATTCTTCTTTTCGCAATTGGATCTGGGTTTTATATTTTGGGAAGAAAATTTCTTTCAGATCATCTCAATAATTCAGAGATTGCAATTCTTGTAATGAGTATTGCCTTTATAAGTTCTCTCACTATTGCTGCAATTGTTGGCGAGCCAGTCTCTTTTGTAAGTTTTATTAATCCTGTAGCTTTACTCGGGATATGTATGGGGGGAGTATTAAACCTACTTGCTACTAAATTACAAAATTTTGGTTTTATCCATCTAAATGCTGTTGCTGGGTCACAGCTTTTATTGTTACAAAATATTTTTGCCCCAATTTTTGGATTGTTATTGTTTAGTGAAACAATTATCCCTCTCGAATTTTTTGGAGCATTTGTTGTTCTTGCTGGGGTTTGGTTGTACATTCAACTTGCTAAGGAATAAATAAATCTCGATGAATATTAGTTCACGAATAATGGACTAATAATAACTATCAATTTTATTTTAGTTTAATTGTATTTTATCGCTCCCTGTTGACACTGTATTAAATTATGTTAATATAAGTCCAAATGGTAACTACAGAAAGAAAAGTAAAATTATTTGCTGGTAGTTTTGTCATAGCGGCTGGTGCAATAGCATGTTCAAGTAGTTCAACTGAAGCTCCACCTCCGCAACCAAGTATAACAGCTTCTTCTCATGGTACTGAATTTCCACCCGGCACGCTTGTATGTAATCCCAATTCAGTTACGAAGGCTGATAGAGAACAACCTGTTGTTTTCACATGTCCAAGTAACATAAAAGTAGATACAGATCCAGGACCTACAGGAGCAGAGATTGCTGTTTCTAATGGACGTAAAAGAGTTCCTGAAGGGGTTGTGGATTGGAACACTGGGACTGCTGTGAGTTTCCCTGTTCCAGGTTCTCATAGAGAGGTATTTGTTTCGACAGCAGGTGGAGGAATTGATGTTCGTTTATCGCGAGGACACAAATAAAAATTATTTAATAATCTTCTGAAATTCGTTGAGTGATGACCTGTTCTGGAAGTTCTCCAACAAAACGTGACACGATATTATTTGTCCGTTGTCCAAAGAAAAGTCTACGTCTTGCATATGTCAAAAATAATTTTTCTTTTGCACGAGTCATGCCGACATAGCAGAGTCTTCTTTCCTCTTCAAGTTCTGCGCGATCCATGAGAGATCGTGAATGGGGGAAAAGTCCTTCTTCCATGCCGATGATAAAAACAATAGGGAATTCAAGTCCTTTTGCCGCATGCAGTGTCATAAGTGTAATTGCATTTTTCTTTTCTCCATCCTCTTGTTTTTCTGAGTGATATTCTTGCTCAACGAGAGCGACATTTTCCAGAAATTCAGTCAGATTTGGAAATTCAATAGCAACGGATCGAAGTTCTTTGATGTTCTCAAGCCGCGCACGATCTTCTTCGATATTTTCATCATAGAGATCAAGATAATTTGTGGCTTTGATTACACCATCAAGATAATCGATTGTCTTCATATCTTTTTTTTCCATGACACTCTCCTGATAAGCATAGAATTTTTGAAGTCTTCCCTTGCCAATTTTTTCAAGTCTCTTGTGAGCAATTGTGTCTTTGGGGTTGCATTGAAATCTAAGATAGGAAAGTACATCTTTAATTTCTTTTCGTTCATAAAATCTCGTTCCTCCAATGAGAAGATATGGCATGCCGTGATGAAGAAGAGCTTCTTCGATGACACGGGATTGAGCGTTGGTTCGGTAGAGAACTGCTACCTGATTGAGTCGTCTCAGGCCCATGTTGGCAACGGTACGGATAATAAAATCTGCTTCATCTTGCTCATTGTGGGCTTCATAAAGTTCAATCTCCTCCCCTGCCGGATTTTCAGTCCATAATTTAAGAACTGGATGGCTAGTATTTCTGGCAATTACCGTTGATGCACCGTCAAGAATTTTTTGGGTTGAGCGATAATTTTGTGAGAGGGAAAATGTTTTTGTGCCAGCGAAATCATCTTTAAAGCGACTCAAGTTACGATAATCAGCTCCGCGCCAACTGTAAATACTTTGGGAAAAATCTCCAACGACACAAATGTTGTTCCATTTTGCAGCTAATAATTTCGTCAGGACATATTGTGCACGGTTGGTATCTTGGTATTCATCGACAAGAATATATTTGAAAAGATCTTGATAGCGTTTGAGGACATCATCATGTTCGCGGAAAAGTTTGATGGTGTGTAAAATCAGATCATCAAAATCCAAAGCGTCATTTTCTTTGAGAATCTTTTGGTACTCTGGATAGATCTTGGCAACTGTATCTTGGAAATAACCCCTTGCGAAATTTCCATATTCTGATGCTGTTATGATTTCGTTTTTGGCTTGTGATATTGTTGCATGAACTGAATGAGGTTTGAAGTCACGGGTTGAGATATCAAGTCTACGCATGGCCTCTTTTACAGCATCGAGTTGGTCTTGCGAATCATAAATAACAAAGCTATGAGAAAATCCTAGTTGATGACTTTCACGTCTCAGGATCTTAGCGCACATCGCATGAAATGTCGCAATCCATGGAAGCGGTCGACCGCTAAGAAAGACCTGCATTCTTTCTTTCATTTCTTTTGCTGCTTTATTGGTGAATGTGATCATCAGAATTGATTCTGGCTGAACGTTTTTTTCAAGCATGAGATACATGACTTTGTGAGTGAGGACGCGTGTTTTTCCGGATCCTGCTCCTGCAAGAATGATCATCGGACCATCAGTTGCAGTGACTGCTTTTTGTTGTTCTGGATTTAAATCCTTGAGTAAGTTATCGTTCATAGAGTATAATCTGGAAAAGGAGTATATTTGATTGTAGCATATATAGTCTATGAAAAAGCTTTTTATCGTCGCCAACTGGAAATCAAATAAAACTATCCCAGAAGCCAAAGAATGGCTTGAGAAGTTTGAGGGTTTAGATTTGGAAATTACTCCTGAAGAAAAAGAAATTATAGTCTGTCCTCCATTTACCCTCCTTCCTGACATGAAAGCAATTATTGACGAGAAGAAAATACCAATCAAACTTGGGACACAAGATATCTCGCCGTATATAGATGGCGCGTATACAGGGGCAATCTCTGCACGTAATGCAAAAGATTTGGTAACGCATGCAATTGTTGGCCATTCGGAGCGACGAAGACTCTTTCATGAAACAGATGAAGAGGTTCTCTCAAAAGTCAAACAACTTTTGGAAAATAGTTTGACCCCTATCCTTTGCATAAGCGACATGAATCAGTTAGAATTTTATCTCAAAGAAGATGACGTCCTTGTCACCAATGCAGATAAGATAGTTTTTGTTTTTGAGCCTCCTAGTGCGATCAGTGGTGGAGGTGCATTCCATGCTGAAGATCCTCAAGTCATTAACACCAACACCTCAGAAATTGGAAAAATGATAGGAAAAACTGTCACGACACTTTATGGTGGAAGTGTTAATCCAGATAATGCAAAGGCGTTATTTGAACTTGAGCATGTAGCTGGTGGACTTATTGGACAGGCGAGTTTGGATCCTGAGAAATTTACTCATATTATAACGCCCGCGTAAAGCTAACTCAGAGAATATTTTGCCAACAACATGGATAACCTATACCGAACCAGAATGCATTCGCATCGACAACGGCAGCCTCGAAAACGAGTTTTTTTTGCACTCCTTGTCGCACTTGTTTTGATCTTCGGAGTTCTTGCTTGGAAAAGTAGTGAGGCTATTTCACTCTTTCTTCGTTCGATGTTTCATAAAAGTACCTTACAACAACAATCTGATAAAACAATTAACATCCTCCTTTTGGGTGTGGGGGGTGGAACACATGAAGGACCTGATCTTACCGACACGATCATTTTTGCGCATCTCGATCCTGCACATAAAAAAGTGACACTTGTTTCAATCCCACGTGATTTGTGGATTCCCTCAATTGGCGCAAAAGTAAATGCAATTTATACAGTCGCATCTGACAAACAAAAAGGTAGTGGATTGCCATCTACTGAAAAAACAATTGGAGATATCTTAGGACAAAAGATTAACTATGGTGTGAAGATTGATTTTAGTGGTTTTGTAAAAGCAGTAAATATTATCGGAGGACTTGATATAGCGGTTGATAGGACATTTGATGATTATCAGTATCCGATTGAAGGACTTGAGGCGTCCACATGTGGAATGACAGATGCACAGGTTGCAAGTGCGTCCGCTGAAATTGCATCTAATAGTGCGGTTGTTCAGGATGTCTTCCCATGTAGGTATAAACATATTCATTTCAATCAAGGGGCACAACATATGGATGGACAGACTGCTCTTGAATATGTCCGTTCACGTCACGCAGAAGGGCCTGAGGGATCAGACTTTGCAAGATCGAAGAGACAACAAAAAGTGATAAGCGCATTTAAATCAAAGCTCCTTTCAGCAGGAACACTACTCAATCCAGTCAAAGTAATTGGACTTATTAATACGCTTCAAGGAAGCCTTGAGACAGATATTACACAAGATCAATATGCTGACTTTATAGATCTGGCGGAGCAGATGAAAGGCGCTAAGATCGTCAGTACCGTTATTGATGAGGGGGATACAGAAAGTGGTCGATATGGGCTTCTCGTGAATCCTCCAATTGATGCAAGTACTAGTTATCAGTGGGTTCTCTCACCTCGTAATGGCGCAATGGATTACACAGAAATTCAGCAATATGTAGCATGCCAGATCAAAGGGCAGAATTGCACTGTAGGTAAATATGGAATTATTATCCCAACACCAATCCCCACAAATGCTTCAGGGAAATAGAGGTTTAGCTATTTAATTTATAAATTCTCGTATTTCTCTGTTCAAAGACAATGTGTCCGAGCTCATTAAATTTCTGTTCATTTAACTTGGGGTATTTCTGATATTCGAGAGTTCCGACATAGATGTACTGAACATGATATGTCTTGAAAAGTTGTTTGGCAATTTGGAGATCCGATGTGTTATACATGGTTTCTACATCTGCGATCCTTGGTGCAGGGACATCATAGCTCCCACGCCAGAGCCATTCATGAACAGTCCATCCAAGAACAGTTGGAAGGCCGGTATTTGCTGAGATTCGTGCGTAATCAGTATAGGAATCCCCTTGTGCTTCAAGAATTACAGGTTGTCCTTTGATATTCTGATTAATCCAATTAATAGCAACATAGTCATCAGGATAAAGAGTTTTGAGGTAGTTGATACCATTGAGACTTTGGTAATTTTTGAAATCACCATAATAAGCATTGATGGCAAGAAACGGATAGAGCATGACGAGTCCCACAAGAACGGCTGAGAAACCAAAGAAACAGAAAAGAAGTAGTTTTTGTTTGAGTCTGGCAGCTGCAAGAAGTGTGCCCATCCTCACAATGACATATCCACTACAAAGTGCGAGCATGATAAATGCTTGGAAGACGAGTTTGAACATGGTATTGGCTCGGTAATATGTAGGATAAATATCTTTAAGATAGAAAAATTCAGGGATAAGAATGAGCATCGTGGAAAGAATAATCATAAGAGAGACAAAGACATCAGTTACGGTGTGTCTTTTGGCTCTGATGAGGAAGATCGCAAAAATGATTGCAAAGAAATAGAAGAAACCATACAGCATCAAAAGCTCCCACCAATATGATCGTATACAATGGTCAGCTTCAAAAATGAATGGTCCGATCTTGCCAATTTTTATCAGAAAATCAGGTGCGCAAACAACCCCGATACCATGACTGTAGGCAGCGCTATTGAAGAATAGATTGTAGGGAGTTGCAAAAAGAAGAAGACCTGCTGTAATAACAAGCATGGTAATGGCAAAGTCCCGTGCCCATGCAATCTTCCAGCCTTTTAGAGAAAAAGACTTTCTCTGTTTTTTATTATCAGGGATAACAAGAGGAGCATCCTCTGCCCCTGATGGATTTTTGTAGAAGGATATTTTTTGTCCGTGGATATAAAGCATAGTGAATGCGGTAAGGAGCCAGTAAATTGCGCCGTCCCAGGCGTTGGTCATATACATTGCAGAAAGAAGTAATCCAATAAAAATGAGATGAAATGGTTGGATGAGAAATAGATTCTTTTTTATATCCTTTGCTTCTTTTTCAGGATCTGTTTGTATAAGAAGAAGCGAAAAAAGAAAACCAATTATGAGAAGAACAAAAGGAATATCCAGGACATGTCCGTGTAAGTCTGCGACTGTCCATGAGTAAACAGGAAATTCGTGAATCGTGTGATAAATAAATCGTGTCGCGTCAGGGTACCAATAGCTGTTGGGAAATGACATGGGTTTGAATGCCAATTTCCATAGCGGAGCTGGGTTATCTGTGTTGTAAGGCGAAAAGAAAGCATAGAGAATGTGTAGATTGCCTCCTAGTGTCACAAGGCATGCGCTGAGTATTCCTGAAAGAAGAAGTTTGAGCTTGCTAATTCGTTCGTCTTTAACGAGGTTGAAGTAGAGATTGGACCCAAGGGAAAATGTCAGTACAAAACAACTACTCATAACAGTTGAGAGCATGAGATTAAAGGTAATGTATGAAGGAATTCCTGAGAGTTTGGTAAGCATGGCAGTTGTTAGGTGGCCGAAATAATAATAATTTATGCTATACGGAGTAAACCACATGTCGCGAGGTGGGAAATATGTTGATCTGAGGAGAGAGTTAACGTATCCAAAATCCATGTATTTCTCAAGACCATGAATATCTGGCGCAAACGAGTGGACATAGGCCCAAATGAAAAGAATACTGAGAAAAAGTACCTCCTCAAGGACAAATAAAAGCCAGTGTCGTTTTAGAATATCAAGTAATTTACTTTTTCCAGGGAAAGATGCGTACGATGCAATAGCCACAATAACTGCGGCAACGACAATTGTTGGGAGAGTAAACGGTGCGATACGAACTGTCCCCACAACAAAAACAATGTAAGTCACAATCATCGCGCCAATTATTTTGGAAAAGGGATATCCTTTGTCGAAGAAAAGACGGAAAAGTCTAAATGTAACAGGCAATACAGCCAAGCCCAACAAGAAGAGCACGGACCACCATTCTAGAACTGAAGCGATATCAGATGGATTCATGAGTTAAATATTTCTCCCAACTGTCTAATAGCCTTGATATTATCTGCTATTTCTTTTTCTTGTGTATTTGTATCAAACCAAAAGAATTTTGTCCCCGGATTGTCTTTAGCAACGTATCTCACGAGAGACAGATCATCATCGACAAAGATATCGAGCTTGAGCTTTTGCAAAATTTCATTTTTAAATTCATGTGGTTGTTTATTGTCATAATTGAAGTAGAGTTTGTCAAAGATAGTATCAAGTTTGTATTTTTTTACGAGTCTATTTGTTTCAGGCTCAAGAAAGTTAAATCTACTTGAAATAAGATAGAGTTGATGTTTTTTATCTTTGGATAGTTCTTTCAAAAAAGCAAAATTTTTTTTCATGGGTTGTCTTAGAACTGGCAAGTGAACTGCTTTACGAAGAAATTGTTCAGGACGGCTAGGAATATTGTATAGGAGAATGCCGTTGTCACGCTTCTTGTAAAATTTATTGATGACAACGCTAGGAATAAGTGGTGGAGTATTAATAAATACTTTATCTAGATCAAAACCTATCTTCATAAATGTATTATACTATTCTAGCATGGAATATTAAGCAATGAAACTGTTGATAAGCTTATCCTATTATTCGCCTTATATTAGTGGCCTTACTCTGTCTATCAAACGCTTGGCAGAACTTCTTTTGGCATCAGGATATAAGGTCACAATTCTTACTAGTAGATATGATAAGAAATTGCCTCGTCGCGAAGATATCAACCAAGTCTCAATTGTTCGAGTGCCTTACCTTTTGAGAATCAGTAAAGGTTTTGTGATGCCGAGATTTATTGACATTGCCTATCGTGAACTCCATAACACAGATTGCGTCTTGATAGTATTGCCACAAGTTGAAGGATGGATACTCGCTTTTTTAGCAAAGATGCTTGGACGAAAAGTTATCTGTATATACATCTGTGAAGTCACCTTGTCAGGAGGAATTGGTGCAAAACTGATTGAGTCAGTTCTCAGACTTTGTAATCGGATGGCATTGTCATTTGCAGATGAAGTGACAACGCTCAGTGATGATTTTGCCAAACACAACGCTCTTTTAAAAGAATTGCCTGTATATGGTATCTATCCAGTAGTTATCCCGCCAGTAATTACTACAGATGAAAAAAACAAATTGCTGAAAAGACTTCCTCAGAAAAAATATTACATAGGTTTTTTGGGAAGAATTGCTCATGAAAAAGGAATTTCATATCTTCTTGAAACAGTCCCGTTATTGCAAAAAAGTTTGGGCGATGATTTCGTAATCGTTCTAGCAGGTCCGAAGAAAACAGTTGGTGAAGAGAAATATAGAAGAGAAATTGAAGATTTATTACAAAAATATCCTGAATTTGTTATTCAGTTAGGTGAGTTCTCAGATGAACAATTGGGTGCATTTTATTCTCTTCTGGATGTATTCGTTTTACCAAGTATTAACAATACTGAGGCATTTGGTATGGTTCAAGTGGAGGCGATGTATTGTGGAACTCCTGTTGTTGCAACCAATCTCCCTGGTGTTCGAGTCCCAATTAAAGAGACTGGGATGGGAGAGATTGTTCCCATACGAGATAGTAAAGCTCTTGCGGATGCAATTGGTACTGTTTTGCACAATAAAAAAAAGTATGTGCAGTCAAAAGAAAAAATCCATACCATTTTTTCAGAAGAGAAGATTGTAAATGAATATAAAGAGTTCTTAAGGGTTTAACTTATTTTACCTTTATTACATTTGCAACCTGAAACGAATTCTTCTCTATATGATATGAGTAAAGAGTCCGTCCGCATGTTGAAAGTTTCTTAGCATTATCTATATCATTTGGACTGGTAATAAAAACAAGCTTATTCTTTGTATTTTTTATTAGTACACAGAGATTGGAAGTTGGTGTAAATGCTGGGAGAAAGTTGACTATATGAGGGGTTGTCAGACTGTCAGTAATTGAGTGTTGCTCCGGTTGTCCCCATTGTCCCCAATTAGATCCGAGGACGTAAAAGACAGTTGATAAAGGTGAGGCGTCAATAGTTTTGGCGATGATTCTTCCATAGGGCGTATTCTGATCAGGAAGATATTTAGGGTAGATAACAAAAAATTTATAGATATTTGCAAATGAGATGATCAATAATAAATAAGAGATACAAAAGTAATAAACTATTTTTTTAGTTTTTTTGTCTGAAAATGAAGTTGAGATATGATGCCAGGAGACAGTCATCCCATATGCGGTTGCCATATAAACAAATGGAATAATACCGACCATTCTTCCAATATTTGGTTGAGCAAGTGGGTTATGAATATCAAGGAGAGATGGGATTTGTATAAGGATAATTGGTAAGATGACAAATTCAATATATCTCATTCTTTTTTCTTTGAGCGATTGATATACGAGTAGTACGAATCCGATAAAAAAGAATATCATTGAGGCGAAGTCTATATGAGGTGACAATGGTACATTGAGACGAAATCCTGAGTCGCCTCGAGTGATAAATGAAAAAAAGTTCGCGTGGATGCTGCTTCCAACATTGTGAATAATTTCTGAGAATGTAAGGTTGTCCGTAACAGCAAGTTTCTCACCGAAATATGATTGATTGGTAAAAAAGCCTGTCGTCCCATGCGCGAACAACTCAACGAGCGGAAGTGTTATAAGAATTCCAAGGAAAAGAATTTTGAATCTTCTCCAAAAAACAAGTGGCATCGCCCAAAAGCTTGCCTGTGAATACATCCCAATTCCAAGAAGAATTCCACTGATGATATTTTTTTTCTTGAGCGCATAGAGTGTCGTTGCCGCAACAAAAAGTGGGACAAGCATCCTTGCATGAGGTTGTCTGGCAAAAGTGAGACTCCAAAAAGAAACTGTACTTAAAAACGTTGTTATATAAGTAATTTCTTTTTTCTTAAAAAGTTCATCACTGAGGAAATACATAACAATGATAAAGCAAAGGTAAATAAGGACTGAGGTGAATTTTAGAGTATAAAAAGAAAGTCCTATCAACCAACTAATAGCGACAACAAGATAGGTATAAATAGGTCCATCTCCGCCAAAACGATAATTAAAAAAAAGATTTCCTGATTGGACGAATTGGGCAAGTGAATAGTGAGTTGTTGCATCTCCCCACATCTCAGCCGGCAGAGAATCCAACTGATATAATCCAAGAATTATCCCAAACAATAAAATACCAATAAGTATCCAGAATTTTTTTATAGTTTGTTCAAAATGTTCCATTTTCGCTCGGCACAAAAAAATTTCTCCGTTGCAGTTCAGGCGATCCTGTTTTAAAAATAAGAGAGGTGTTCAGATGCAACCGAAATTTTTTTATCCCTCGCTTCAACAATAGTATAACTTCTAAGCAATTTAGAAATATCTTTCATCGTATGTGTTTGAAGATCATAACTTTGGGGTGATCATACACGGTAAATGCTTCTTCAGCATTATCATCAGAAATGGTCAGAGGAATTCCAAGATATGAAAGCGAAGGATATGATGTAAATTCGGCTACTTTTTTGTAATTGGTTTTTCCTGCAAAAAGATCTTGATAATATTTTGTCATTTGAGGATAGCGCTCCTCAACAGTAGGGATACTACCCCATCCACGGTTGGATGATAAGATCAGATAGTCGCCTTGATTGAGAAAAGAATGCATCTTTTGCCATTTTTGAGGAGTATCTGGATCAAAGACGGGGAGCTCATTTATTTTATATGCGTTTACTGGACCGCCATCGATATGAAGTGGCAGGGCATCATCCCAACTCTCAGTCAGAATGATACTATTTTGTGGGATGTTTTCATAAATCCAAAGAGACGCGCTGACACGGGTAACTGGGCGAGTATAAATTGAAAAGAACATAACCGGCCACATGACAACAAGAACAATAAGCGCTCCTTTAATATAGTTATTGGTTTCTCGACCAACATGCGTGAGTCCAATCCCTGCAAGAAGTGCAAGGAAAGGGTAGATCATAAGAAAGTACCTCATGGTTTGGACTGGCTGAAGTGATTGGTAGAGAAAAAAGAGAAATGCCCAAATGAAGAAGATTGAAAGCTCGATATTTTTTATTTTTTTGATCAAATAATAAATACCAAATGCCACACAAATTGTAAATCCGATGCCAATTCCATAGATTGTCAAATTCTTTAATCCAAACAGGACTGGTGTTTTATGAATCCATTGCACGCCTGGTGGATACCAACCTTGAGGATTGCTCAGGGCTTGAAGTTGTTTGAGATTATCTAGATATAGCTGACTCGGACGTGGATCAAAAAAACTCGCATTCTGAAAAAGATATGGATCAGCAATTCTGACAATGATATATGATGCAATTCCAAAGATCGCAAGATCACGGATGATTTTTAGAATGTCTTTTTGAGGAATTCTTCTCTTGTGAGCATAGGCATTAATGAAAAGATAGAGAAGCAGAGGTGAAAGAAAAATTGCTGTAACTTTGGATGCAAGTGCGAGTCCAAAAAAAAGTGCGGAGATGAGAAGCCAGTGAATATGTTTGGTAAAGGAAAAGCGAAGACCTGCATAAAAAGAGATAAAGACAAATGAACTAACAAAGGTATCAACTGCAAAAAAATGAGAAAGCTGAATCGGTAGAACAGCAATTGCATAAAAGAATGCTGACCAATATTTGATGTGCGGATGGATTTTGTATTGTTTTTCAAAAAGTTCGGCAGTTTTAAATACCATAATAACAACAATTAGATCCACAAATCCAGAAAGCGCTCTTCCAAGAAGTGTAAAGCCATTGTAGTTGTCATTCAATGTAATGATAGTCAGAATCTTATTAAGAATGACGGGGAACATGCCATAGACATAAAATGTGTACCCTATATTGGCAGGATTAAAAGGGGAAGTATGAGGATTGAAATAATCAAGAAATGTTGGTGGTATTTTCATTGCACTACCAACCATTGTGAGGAAACGTTCGTCCGGATGAAGATGTTGATTTTGATCCCAATTGATATCACAAAACCTGAAGATTGCCCCAAGCATGATAATTGCGATCAGAATAACTTTTCGTTTCATTCTTTTATTGTAACATGAGGTTCTATGAAAATATTCTTGAATTTAGATAAGTGAACTATTTTTACTAACTGTTTTTCTTATAGATAAATACCGTTGGTCTATCAAAAACAGAGACTGTCTGTTCCCACCAAAAGACAGGATCTCCAAGATACGTTATCTCACAAAAGATGTCGCAAGGCGTTTCATAGATTTTATGATATCCGAGAGTTCCGTTGATTAAAGAGTTATAAAAAACATACGACTTTGGGAACAATGTCGGATGTTGAAGACGAGGTTGCAAAATTCGTTGGCTTGGGAGAACGATATATTGTGCATCCGAAATTTTTTGTTGCAGGAGTGTCTCTGTTGCATCTATTGAATTATTATCGAGTTCATAAAAATTAAATGCATCAACATGAGGGAACGCATCTTGAAATGGAAGTACTCCAAGATCTGCTGGTTCTGAAAGAATTGTTGCGTTCAGAGGTATAGTATGTTGGGCAAACGTAAGAGCTGCAATTCGACTATCGGTATTGATAAATGCTGTCTTAAAATACGAAAATGCAAAGATGCTGCAGATGACAACGAGACATGCCATTTCGATCATACGAAGTGGTTTTGAATGCATTTTCTCAAGCATCGATGAGATCGTATATGCAACAATCAGATAAATAAATGGTAACGTTGGCATCATGTAGCGTGTCCATTTAACAAAGAGAAATACTTGAGAGACAAGTAAGATGAGGAAAAAGGCAATAAGTAATAAAAGTTGACCATCTTTGTGTCTAAACATCTTGATGCAAACGAATACACTTGCAGGAATAAGAAGAATAAGAATCAGTGGATTGAGAATAAATGGAAAGACGTGAAGTGTCTGATAAAGTAATGGAATAGTCATCAGAAATCCTCCCGTATAAAAGACAGGTTCTGTGCCAAGTGCAACTGCTGATTCATAATGCATACTTGATAAGAAATCTTTTTGATCAAGAAAGACAAATGGATTTGTGATGAGATAGACAAGAGCGGCAATAATTGCAAAAAAAAGTGTATTTTTCAAAAAAGTAATAAAGCTATGAAGATCAGATGCGCGTAGATCAATAGCATGAGCTATATGCAAGGTTGAGGTTTGTTTGGTATGAGTAAATGATCTAAAAATTAATAGTGCAACAGGCAGTGGAAAAAGAGCAAGGGAAGTGACTTTGATTGAAACAAGTGCACCTGCGATAAGTGATACAAAAAGAAGAGTAGATATGTTGGGTCTATTAAAATATGAAAGACATAACCCAAATAATATCGTTCCTAAAAAAGTAAGCCACATTTCAAATGTCCCGAAATGCGCAAATTGAATGAATCCAACACTTGTTGCTCCCAAAAAAGAGGCTAATAATCCTATTTTTTTATCTTTAAGTCTTTTTCCAAGTAGATAAAGGAGTGGGATAAGAAGTGTTGAAAACAATGCTGAGTAGGCTCTTCCAACTATAATTGAGTTCTCAAAACTGACAGTAAAAAGCTGAGTTTGAGGAAGTTGTTGCAAAAGTCCTGTGAAATAATTTGCGACAACGCCTGTGAAATAAATGATATAAATTGGCAATGATCCATAGGCAAAAAAATGAGGATTCATTTGGCTCGGAAATTGAAGCTGGCTTACAGCGCTAGCAATATTTCTCTCATCTGGATGAAAATAAAATGGAGCTCCCCAATTGAGATTATAAAAATGCAAAGCGATTCCAACCAGAGTTAGTAGCATGACAATAAAAGAATAATTATGTTTTTTTAAAAGCTTCATAGTGAATTGTTCTGCACAAGCTCCGCAACTTTTTTTCCAAGTTCAACGGCATTACTTGTCCCCCGATCCCATGGATAGACCTGATCAATATTGGCAAGAAAAATATGAGGAAGAGGAGTGGTCATAGAGGGAATCATACGTGAATAGTTTGTTGGGATGACAGGTTGGGCAAAAGGTGCTTTGAATAATTCATAATCAATAAGATATTTTTTATAATCAGGATTTATTTTTTTCAATAATGGATCAAAGAGTTTGAGTTGTTCTTCTTTGGTCATGAGATATTTGGGACTGTCGGTTGAGAGATAATTTCCAAGATACAAGAGATGCTCATTGTCATAATGTTTTTTGTCTATGAAGTTGGTATGTTCAACAATTGCCATGACAGGTGAGGTCGGATCACAGACACTGAGCCAATAGGTATTGTCTTTGAAAAATGGTTTTTTCAGTCTGAGGACTAAATTGGTTGCGCCAAGATTTTTAAGAGACTTAAATGTCTTTCGGTATGAGTCGGGAAGTTGAGGAACAGTTTTGAGGAAAAGAAATGAAGGAAGAGTAAAAATAGCCTTGTCAAATGTCTCTTTATGAGTTTTGCCATTAGTTTTATAGGTGACAGTGACAGTTTGGTTATCATTTACTTCGACTACTTCAGCGTTGAAATGAGCAGTTCCGCCTTGTTCTTTAATTACTTCAACCAAATGATTTGCAAAACTCAAAAATCCACCTTCAGGATAGGCAAGAGATGCAGTTCTTGCAGCAAGTCTTGCCCAGAACCAGGCAAGCGAGACATCTGTTGCAAAGGCACCAAATTTATTAACAAATTGTGGCTCCCAAATCATTTTGTAGGCTTTTTTACCCATGGCGCGGGGTAAAAATGTCGATGCATTTACTTTCTCAAATGTCTGCCAAAAGGGATTGTATCTGATAAGTCCTACAACAGCTGCCATCCTGATGCGCTCAAAAAGTGAGAGTTTAGGGAACATCAAAACATTCTTTGGAGAATCAAATTGAAAAATTTGTCCATCAACAAAAACTGATGTTTTCGGACGTTTGGTTATCACAGTATGGCCTATTTCTTTTGCAAGCCCAAGAACTGCTTGGTCGTGATTGACTGCATCATTTTTGTTGGTAAACCAATGATGATAGTGTTTTTCAAATGTCCATTCCCAATGTGGCTCTTTAAATCCAATCGCTAGACCTCCAGGTTGTAGATCTTTTTCAAAAAGGGTAACGTCATTTCCCTGTTTGCTTAATTGATATCCTGCAGAGAGGCCTGTAAATCCGGCGCCGATGATTGCAATTTTCATAGGTGATTATTATATGGCAGAGAGAAAGAATAATAAAGCTCCAATCCCAATTGTTATCACAGCAGCAATAGTTCCAGTTACCAAAGCAGAACTACCAGTCTTGGGGATGGGTGCTCGACTTGGAATAGGTGTAGGCTGTTTGGTAACTGCTGCTGTCGGTCCAGTAGTCGGAGTAGGGCTAGGTGTTGAAGTAGGAGCTGCTGTTGGAGTAGGCTGAACAGGAAGGGTAGGAATTGCAGAAGGAGATGCAACAGGTGAGACGGATGGCTCGATAAATTTACTTCCTGCAGCATAGACAGTAAATGATCTGGTTATTGTTTGAAGAATTCCAGATGCGTCAACTGATTTGATAGTAATTGTATGTTTTCCTGGAGCAAGAGCTTGAGGTGGACGGAATTGCCACTGTCCGCTGTCATCACTTTTGATACTTGTTGAGATCTCTTGTGTTGAATGAATTGTGATATCAACTTCTTGATCAGGAAGGGCAAGTCCTTCAAATAATGGTCTCTGATCTCCTAATGCTTCATCAGTAGTCGGAGATGTAATCTCTGGAGATGAAACAGGAACAGGCGTTGCAAGCGCAGGAAATGCAGCCGATCCTGACGCAATTTGTGCAGAGCCTGAGGCTTCCTGACTTGAGCCAAGTGTGAAATCATAATTTTGTGACAGAACAATTTTAGGGACTTGTTGTGCCTGATTCTCAAGAATTTTTGCAGTTGAGCTCTGAGCTGGAGAGACAGCTTGCAGTGTTAGAACAGTATCCGGGGTAAGTACCGCCGCCTCTGTTGCTGTACTGTCTCTCATATCATTGAGTGATAATTGGTATGTCCCATCTGCATTGATAAGTGCTGCAAGTTGCTGTGAGTTATCTGTTGAGGCATAGATGATGCCTTCCTTAGGCGAACTACCATCACTTTGTGCGACTGTTCCTGAGAGTGTGGGTTCACCAGATGGCGCATTTATCAGTTGATCATCAGTGGTAACTTCGAATGGAGCTCCATTATTTTCTAATTTTTGACTTCCTGAATCAATGACATAATAGTATTTTGTCCCCGGCGCCAAATTATTGACTGTTATGAAATGAACTTGATAACTATTTGCAGATCCTACTTGTTGATCTCGAACGTCAAGAGCGATATTAGGAGTTGATGAATCAAGCCCATATGAAATTGTCCCAACGGAACTTGCATCAGTGGTGTAAGAAATTGTAAAAGACGAGTCTGTGAGATTGCTAATCTGAATATTTTTGGGATCACTTCCGATAGTCGCACGTGAGACAAAAATAAACGCATTGCCACTTAAGAGTAGTGTTATTCCAAGGGCTGCAGCAAGGACGAAAAAACCGGCAAAAGACGGCAATTTTTTATTTAGTACTCTGTTTCGTCCATAACTCATTGTCCAAGTAGCGCATTTGTTTCACCTGTAGACGATTGTGAGGCAGTTATCGTCGGCGTAAGAGAAGGCTCAGGTGATACTGTTGACGCCGATTGCGAAGAAACTGCTGTTGCCCCATATAAAGGATTGATATCTTCACGTGTTTTTAATTCTTGCATTATTTGTTGACTAAATGTTGGATCAATTGGAGTTAGCTGATATTGAATATGCTGATTAATCGTTGATGTGACAATAATATGATAAATATTAAATGAAATCCACGCAACAACCACAATAAATGAGGAGACTAGTATAAATAGTAAATCATTTTGTTTAGTTCGTTTTTTTGAGTTCATAATTGTTTGTAATATTGTCTTCCTCGAAGAGTCAATTCAAGTGAATTGTCTTGAGTTGTCCGACCAATTTCCATAGATTCGACTGTGATAATTCTTGTAAGTTTTGAAAGTTCCTGGGTAAATGCGATCATATCATTGTAATTCCCTTGGACCTGAAGTGTAAAGATGAACGATTGTACTTTTGAGATTTTAGTGTCAGCTACAAGTTGTACCTCTGCAACTCGGTATGACGTAAGCGTAAGGTTGTGCTTTTGTGCAACTGCTGCTACTTGGGCTGTTAGAAGTGGAGCGTTAGGGTTTTGCGGTACTGCATTATAAATGTTGGTCAAATTTGAGCCCAAAACATTATATTGTTGCTCAAGGGAACTTAAGTTATTAATTTTTGTTTCCAATTGTTGATCGACGGCTGTATCGTCTGCTAATTGTTTTTTCAGGCTAAAAATTGTTGAAAGTGTTGGATTAATAGCAAAAATGCCAAAAAAGCAGAGAGCAATAAGAGTCAAGACAAGTGCAACAAAGTTACTGGTATTCTCTTGTTGTATGTTTGGGAGCAGCTTGAGATACTCACGGTATTTTGTTGCTGATAAATTTTTAAAATAACTTTTGGGCAGTTGCATAGTATTATTGTGTATTTAGTATTGCTTGATTAATGTTGCTCGTTGTTTGCTCCTCTGTTTGTGCAAATGCTGCTTGTTTCAATTTGGCTATGAGAACAACAGTGATTTGTGCATTTGAGGGACTTGTTTCAACTTTATCGACAGAAACAGATGTAATCAATGGATCTTGTTTTAGTTTGTTTACGAATTCTGTAAGTGATGATGCAGATGGGGCTTGTGCTTCAATTGTGACGCTTTGGGTATTTACGACCAGGTCTTTAAATGTGACTTTATTTTTACCGAGAGTAGTTATGTCATTAAAAACATTTGCAGTTCTTGTCCCAAGTTCAGAATACTGTTGAATCGTTGAAAGACGTGTTTGAAGATCAACAAATGTGGTCTCTGCGCTTTGAAAGTTATCAAGAATAAAGCTCTCACTTTTGATTTTGTCGTGAAGATTGACAAGCTGCATATCCAGACTAAAACGATAAATAAAGGTACTAAGTGCAAGAATTTCGACAAGAATTATAAGAAGACGCCCAATTGACAAAGCCCAATTAAAAAATTGCGTCATTAAGCCGTCTGAATTTTGTGGTAGTAGATTAATTGATGTAGTTTTCTCAGCCATAAAAGACGACCACCTACATTGCGGCCTAATTCTAGTGTATGGCTTTTATTTCTAAATGTCAAAGCATAACATGGGCATTTTTTGTACCTATTTTTATTATTGCAGAGTGTTTATATCGTTACTCATAGTAGCATGATAATCTTCTGGAAAATCATTCGTAACTATGGTATACTCTTTGTTAGTCCCCATTGCGGGATGATTTTTTTCTATGGCTGATACAACTAAATCACGAATTTACCCACTTGATCGAATACGAAACATCGGTATTATTGCTCACATCGATGCTGGAAAAACAACAACGACAGAGCGTATTCTTTTTTACACTGGACGTACATACAAAATCGGTGATATTGACGCCGGAAATACTCAAATGGACTGGATGGAGCAAGAAAAAGAGCGTGGTATTACCATTGTTTCTGCAGCAACAACCGCTTTCTGGACTCCTCGAACTGGTCTTTTTGAAGGCTTAGATACTCGTTTCAACATTATTGATACTCCCGGTCACGTCGACTTTACAGCAGAGGTTGAACGATCACTCCGTGTTCTTGACGGAGGAGTGACAGTTCTTGATGCAGAAGAAGGTGTGCAATCCCAATCAGAAACAGTATGGCGACAGGCTGACAAATACAATGTCCCACGTATTTGTTTTGTTAACAAGATGGATAAATTGGGTGCCAACTTCCTTCAAACAGTACAAAGTGTTGAAGATAGACTCGGCGCAAATCCTGCAATCATGGTCCTTCCGATCGGTGCTGAAAATACCTATATCGGAAATGTTGATCTTTTGACTCGACAATCATTTATCTGGGGTTCAGATGAGCTTGGAGCAAAATACGAAATCAAAGATGAGGTTCCAGAAGACATGAAAGACCAAGTTGAAGAATATCGTCACAAATTGATTGAGAAGATTGCTGAGACAGATGATGCGCTTCTTGAAAAGTATCTTAGTGGTGAAGAACCAACTGTTGAAGAACTCCGAAAAGCTCTTCGAGCAGCTGTCATCGCATATAAATTAGTTCCTATGTATGCAGGGACATCACTTCGTAACAAAGGTGTACAGCCACTTCTTGATGCAATTGTTGATTATCTACCATCTCCACAAGATTTGGCAGATGTCAAAGGCCTTAATCCTAAAACAGGTGCCGAAGAAACCCGCAAACTCATCCCTGAAGAAGATTTCTCAGGACTTGCTTTCAAAATTCAAAACGATCCACATGTCGGAAAGCTTGCTTATTTCCGAGTCTATTCAGGGAAATTAGCTGCTGGATCATATGTTTACAATGCTAACAAAGGCGTTAAGGAGCGTATCGGACGACTTCTTATGATGCATGCAAATGATCGTGAAGAAATAAAAGAAGCATATGCAGGAGAAATCGTTGCAATCGTTGGCCTTAAAGATACCATTACTGGAGACACCTTGTGTGATGAAGCCAAACCAATTGTCCTTGAGCAAATCACCTTCCCAGAGCCTGTTATCTCACTTGCAATTGAGCCAAAAACCAAATCAGATCAAGAAAAATTGGGTTACAGTTTGAAAAGACTTCAAGAAGAAGATCCTACCTTTACCGTTAAAAGTAACCCTGACACAGGTCAAACAATTATTTCAGGTATTGGAGAACTCCAACTTGAAATTATGGTTGATCGTATGAAGCGTGAGTTCAATGTTGAAGCCAATGTCGGTGCTCCTCAAGTAGCGTACAAAGAAGCTATTTCACAAATGGCTGAAGCTGAAGGAAAATACATCAAACAATCAGGTGGACGTGGACAATATGGTCACTGTTTCCTGCGCCTTGAACCAAAACCTCGTGGTGAAGGAAATGAATTTGTTAATGCCATCAAAGGTGGAGCAATCCCTGCAGAATTTGTCAAAGCTGTTGAAAAAGGTGTTAAAGAGACTTTGGATAATGGAGTTCTTCTCGGATTCCCAGTTATTGATGTCAAAGTTACTTGTTATGACGGCTCATATCACGATGTTGATTCTTCAGAAGTAGCCTTTAAGATTGCTGCAAGTCAAGCTATCCAGGCAGCTTCGAAAAAAGCAGGAATTACGCTTCTTGAGCCGATCATGAAGGTTGAAGTCACAACTCCTAGTGAATATATGGGAGATGTTATGGGAGATCTTTCATCAAAGCGGGCACAAATTAGTGGTAACGAAGAGAGAAAAAATGCGACAATTATTTTGGCTCAAGTTCCATTGTCTGAGCTTTCTGGATATGCAACACAACTGCGTTCACTTACGAAGGGTCGTGCAAGCTATTACATGGAACCATCACATTACGAATACGTTCCAAAGAATATTGTCGACGGCCTCGTCGCCAAGTCTACATTTACGGGAAGAGTTGAATAATACAATATATCTCTGTCTGACGATATCGCATATGGCACCGCAAAGCGAAAGAGGATTAGTCACCAAATTAGAAGAAGCATATAATGCAGGACAAGGTGAAAGGCAAGGGTTGCGAGCGAGAGCAGTACTTTCTGTAATTAAAGCAACTCCAAGAGCGAGAGCAGAACAGCAAGTTTTTATAGCCTTAGCATATCCCCCTATGGAAGAATTAGATATGCAGTCTCATAATTATAGAATTGATGCCGCATATATAGGCAGTGACGAAAAACCTTACGCAACAGGTACTACAAGAGATGATCTTTTAAGATTCTCACAAATAAGAAACGTGCCCGGCAAAGAAGAAGTACTACATACTCTTGTTTATAGAACTATTAAAAATACTGATGTGGAATCTATTTGGCACCGACAGGGAAGATTGGTTACAGATACAATAAGGGTTGATAGCGCATTACGCAGAAGTCAGGGAAGTGATGAGTCAGATCGGAATAGATTAGCTTTACTAAAGCAAAAGGTAATACTTTCGTATCTTAGAGCATCACTGTTAGTGAGTACTGCATATGGTGTCCCAAGGGCTTTTTCTCTTGAGGAACGAGGGAGCGATATTGCCTTAACAATGAGAGAGGCACACGACACAAATACATTAGGTAGGCTACGTGATGGAGAAGCTCCTCGTCCACGTCTTCAACGAACCGGTGGGTACACTACTTTATTGGATGGTGATAATTTAAAGACAAAAAAACATATGTATGATGTAGGTTTGAGAACTCCGCAATACGAAATTGCTGCTCAAATTTACACTCTTCTTGGCTTAGCGTAAGAAAAGTCTTATATTTCTAGATAAAAAGTTCTTTTATTTCTTTAATTACTCTTTCTGGCTGTTCTTCAGGGATGAAATGTCCACAATTTTTAATATAGTTTATACTTAGATTTTTTTGTTTAATTCCCCGAAATAGCAAAGGATTGATAATAGGATCATTTTTCCCAATAAGGAGTTGAGAAGGTACAAGGAGTGTTTGATGTCTGTATTTTTTTATCACTGGAAGTTCTCTGGTGAGAAATGTTCTATAAAGAAGGGAACTTGCTTTTGCTCGATCAGTGTTCTGCAACACGTTTGAGTATAAGTTTAATTCTTTCTTAGTCCATAAATCTTTTTGATATGCACATTGCTTTATTCCCCATTCAGTGAGCTGTGGCCAAAATTTTAATAAAGTTTCCCCTACTACTGGTGTCGCAATTGGTAGTTGATAAAAAAAACGCCACTTTTGTAACGTTCCTATTGGATGTGTACTAAAAGGATAACCAATCCCCAATGCGAGATAGCTACTAAAAAGTTCAGGTTTTTGTATGCACATGAGAAACCCAATCCAGCCACCCCAATCATGTCCGATTAACCCAACATGTTTTAAATGTAATATATCGATAAGATGAATGATATCTGAGGCTAATTTTTCTTTGTGAAAATCGTTATCTTTTGGTATATCAGACCAACCAAAGCCAGGTAAGTCAGGCATTAGGAGTTCATAATTTTCAGCAAGTTCAGGAATAACTTTACGCCAGACATACCAATGCTGTGGCCAGCCGTGTAAAAGAAGGAGTGGCTTGCCTTGTCCAGCCTTTGCAATATGGATTTGCGTGCCGTTTATCTTTATATAATTGTGTTTTACATTTAGAATTTTGGGGAGAGGTATCATGCGTTTATTTTATCAGTTTGGATAAAGAAAATTTTGCTATAATAACATTTATGAAGCCTGTTATTGGAATTTTTGCACATCCGGATGATGAAGTATTTGGTCCAGGAGGAGCACTTGCTCTTTTTGCCAAAGAAGGCCGTGACACATATATTATTTGCGTAACAGATGGAGATGCTGGAGAAAATAGCAGTGATGACCCTCGATCATTGGGTGAGATACGACGTGAAGAACTCCAACATTCTGCAAAAGCGCTTGGTGTTAAAGAAGTTTTTTTCCTCGACTATAAAGATGGAACTCTCTCAAATAGTCTGTATCATGAAGTTGCAGATAAAATAAAAATAATTCTTGAGCGTCTTGATCCTGAAATTATTCTTACCATGGAGCAACGTGGTGTTTCTGGGCATCTGGATCACATTGCTGTTTCAATGATTTCTTCGTATGTATTTGAGCATATGCCATCCATACGAGAGATTTGGTACTATGTACTAACTGAACAGGCCAGAAGTTTGCAAGCACCTTATTTTATTTATTTCCCTCCAGGATATAAGCCAGCTGAAATTAGTAAAACGCTTGATATCAGTCCTGTTTGGGATCAGAAAGTTGATGCTATGCATCAACATAAAAGCCAAAAACATGATATGGACAAAATTATCGGTCAATTTATGAAGCGACCAAAAGAAGAATATTTTATTATCGCAAAACAGCCTACAAAAGATAAGGAATAAGGGCTTTCGTTTTTTTCATGTAATCCTTGTACTCTTGTACATCCTCCTTCATAATTGATTCTTCTCTAACAATTTTGAGAAAGATAGTTGCGCATAAAATAGCAAGTGCAATGAGGCGTAAAAAAGTAAACTCAACCTCAACAAAACTAATCATAACTAGAAGATATCCAGCATACACAGGATGCCGTATGATTTCGTAGGGGCCGCGGGTCAAGAAAAAATATCCAGGTGAAAGGTGATGCTGTTTTTCTCGGCTAACTTTTATGGTGATAGCTGCCCAGATAATGAGGAGAAGACCAAAAATTTGTACCAAAAGATCAACTGCGGTTGTTGAAAATAATCTCCCGCTTATGAGAATAAATACAGATGAGAGAATCCCGAAGCTATTGAAAATAACTGCTTTTCGATCGTTATCCACAGTTTTAGTATATACCCAACTGGTTGGGTTTGGAAAGAGTTATCAGATCGCTGAGCAGATTTGAAGATAGAGTATAATAGATGGATGAAACGTTTCCTTATTATAGTACTTATTCTTTTGGTAACTGGATTTATTTTGCTGAGAGTTGTTCGTGCAAAGGTCGGTCATGACCTCTCGGCGCCTGTTTATCAGCCTGCTCTGACTCCCACACCAACTGTGGTGATTGATCGGACGCATTCAACACATACGTCGCTTTTTGTGCCCACTTGGGCGCTTGATTCAATTTCCGACGGATTTGATCAGTATATCTATTTTGGGATTTCTCCAACATCACATGGTATTAGTTCTGATGATACAGATGTGAAAGAGATTGATTCATTTACCTCGGCTGTCCCTCAAGGTAAAAAGACACTTTTGACGCTTGAGATGACCAATTCAGCGACTAATTCAAAAATTCTGCTGGATAAAACACTTCAACAGCAAATTATTTCTCAAACAATAACCATAGCAAAAGAAAATGGTTTTTCGGGAGTTGTACTTGATCTTGAGATAAGTGGAATTCCTTTCACGTCGCTCATCGATGGGATAAGTTCTTTTTCAAAGAGTTTGGATCAACAAGTAAAAGCTTCTGGACTTGCATTTGATGTGACGTTGTATGGAGACACCTTCTATAGACTTCGTCCTTTTGATGTTAAGACAATTGCCAAGAATTCAGATATGGTGATGATTATGGCCTATGATTTCCATAAAACTCGTGATCCGGGGCCAAATTTCCCACTTGGCGGACAGGATATCTATGGATATGATTTGGGAAAAATGGCAGATGATTTCCTTCAGGCTGTTCCCAATCAGAAATTGGGAGTTATTTTTGGACTTTTTGGCTATGATTGGCCAGTTGATAGCCAGGGTAATGCGATTGGTACAGGCGTTGCCTTAACTGACCAACAGATTCAAAATAAATTTCTAAACAAGTGTGATTTTAAAAATTGCCAAATTAAAAAAGATCCTGTTTCTGCAGAAACTGAAATTACCTATATTGATGATAGTGGAGAGAGACATGAAGTATGGTTTGAAGATATGCAGTCGGTTGATACCAAGGAACAGCTTTTGAGACAGAAAGGAATTGGCAACTTCTCGTTCTGGGCAAATTCTTACTTCTAATATGAGAATCAAGTTTAACAAAAAACAAATAGAAAGTATTTCTACATTTTTTATGAATATATCTGTTGCTTGGTTTATTGGTGTTTTTGTTGTTCCAAAATTTTCTTCTGATTTCACGACCTTGACCTTCATTAAATATATTGTTAATATGGCTTTGACATTTACTGTAGGTGTTTTTCTACTGAGGGAGACTAAATAATGGACGCACAATATTGGCAACAAGGATTTAATTATGTAAGTATCGCAACCTCATTTCTGGTTATTTTGGGATCGGGGATACTTTACTTTGGAAAAGTCCAGAAAAGGCCATATCATCGAAAACCAAAGGAGAAACAAGTATGAATCTCACAACATTCGCAACAATTATGCAAATTATCTCAGCATGTACTCTGGCATTTGTCATTTATTCTATCTCTCATCGTAAAGCCCATAGAACTACAAAGAAATAGTCCGTAATATCTATCATTAATAACATGCATTTGAAGCTGTATTGAGGGCTTTTTCTGTTCTATCACAGAGAGAATATGCTGCAGTTTTTTGTGTAAGTCCAAGAGCCTCACATCTCGCACTGCCAAGATTTTGGCAACTCATGGCACTGGTAGTATTGAGTGGGTTACTTTTGATCTGCAGTCGATGTGATGCAAGTGTTGTTTTTAGGAAAAATGTGTCAAGTTGGGGCACGGGGCTGGAAGCAGTTGGAGAGGTTGTCCCTATCTGATCTGCATGAGTTGTGCCTACTGCTTTAGTTTGTGTACCTAATACATCTTTGAAATAATTTTGCGGTAGGATAGTCATAAATTGCATGAATGGATCAGTAAGTGAAAGCGCAGAATTCTTCCCATCATTGGTAATTGTTGCCATCTGAGTGTAGGCAAAGGTATAGGTAGGGCCAAGATTTCCTAAATTTGCGTTATCTGTGCTTTGAATTCCGATAAGTGTTTTATCATCGGTAAGTTGGGAAATATATCCATATGGTGTCCCATTTGATGTTGGAAGTGGGATAGGAGTCATTTTGAGCTTGCCCAAATCATAGCTATAAACTCCCATTTGTTTGGTATCTGGAGAAAGAACTGAGATGATGACATTTCCCGTTTGAGGTGCCCACTGGACGTCAGAATAGGTATTGGTATCGGGAAGATTGGGAAGCTTGAACCTCTGAAGTGTCCTTACATCAAGAAGCTCAACTGTATTTGGAGTCAGAAGTGCTTGTCTGTAGCCATTTTTTACAATAGTTCCATCGCCATTGTTTCCATCATATCCTGCAAAGAGGAGATATTTACCATCTGGAGAAAGGGTTGGTTGGGATCCATATGTTCCATTTGTCATACTGCCTATATCTTGTTTGTTTGATCCATCAAGCGCCACGATACTCATCCCATATGCCCAACCTGCGCCTCCTTTGGGATCGTTGGGGATCATTTGATCAGTAAAAAGAGTTCCATCATTAAGAACTGCACGAGGATAATGAATAGGAATTGTGGGCGATACCGTCTCACTATATTCAAGATTTGGAACAGTCGGCTGGCTCAGATCAATGATATATACGCGGGATTGTCCACCTTGAAGAGTTTGCGTTTCAGTTGAAAGTTTGACTTCCCAGACAGCGAGGTATTTTTTGTTTGGTGAAAGAACATAATCATCTATCCCAAATCCACTATCTGCAGGGATATTGGTGATTATCTGATTCTCGGCGATATTAAAGACACTTAATCTCTGTCCATAATCATTACTATCAGTTTGATCTATATATAATAGTGTATTGCTTGAGAGGATACTTACCTTTTTGATATCTAGAGGAAGTGTTGCAACTGTTTTGGAAGTATCTGTCTCTATATCAATTGCTCGGATGACAGAGGTTTGGCTTGTCCATGTGCCATAAACGAGAGTTTGTGATGTCTCTTTGGCTGTCACTGGAGTTGGCTGATCAGCTTTTTTGATTTGTCCCGCTTGCGGTGGTGTTGGGGTAATTTTGGTGGTTTGACTAGTCTTGGATTTGCCACCTGAACTCATCAAAACGAGGATTGGAATAATAATAAGAAGAAAAAGAATACATCCTATCAAAACAAAGAGTTTTTTGTTAGATACATATTTTTTAAAATTTTTAGAAAGTATATCTAATTGTTCTTTTTTAGCCTCGTTTGTTTTAGGATCCATACTATTATATGTACATATACATATTATAGTGTGCCAGGAAGAGAATGTTAATGCAAGTAATTTCCCTCTTGACCAGTCTAAAATTCCTTGCTATAATCTTACTTACTCTCATTGAAGAAATGAGATTTTTATTTTTAATAAAACTATGGCAACATTTCAACGAAACAAACCACATGTAAATATCGGAACAATTGGTCACGTCGATCACGGTAAAACCACAACAACCGCAGCTATCACAACCGTTCTTGCAAAGAAAGGTTATGCACAAGCTAGAAAATACGAAGATATTGATAACGCACCTGAAGAGCGAGAGCGCGGTGTTACTATCAACATTTCCCACCAGGAGTACGAAACAGACACACGTCACTACGCACACATTGATGCTCCAGGACACGCTGATTATATTAAGAACATGATCACAGGAGCAGCACAGATGGATGGAGCAATCCTTGTCGTCTCAGCACCTGATGGTCCAATGCCACAAACTCGAGAACACATCCTTTTGGCTCGCCAAGTTGGAGTTCCAGCACTTGTAGTCTTCCTTAACAAATGTGACATGGTTCAAGATCCAGAACTTCTTGACCTCGTCGAAATGGAAGTACGAGAACTTCTCACAAAATACCAATACCCAGGTGACACTGTAACAATTATTCGAGGTTCAGCTTTGAAAGCTCTCGAAGGAGATGCAGAAGCAGAAAAGCAAATTCTTGCTCTTATGGATGCAGTCGATAAAGACATTCCAACACCAGAGCGTGCTCTCGACAAGCCATTCTTGATGCCTGTTGAAGATGTTTTCTCAATTAAAGGTCGAGGAACAGTTGTTACTGGAAGAATCGAAAGAGGAGTAGTTAAAGTTAACGAGCCTGTATCTATCATCGGTTTGGACAAGAACAAAGAATCAGTTGTAACAGGAGTTGAAATGTTTAAGAAACAACTCGATGAAGGACAAGCTGGAGACAACGTTGGTCTTCTTCTTAGAGGTCTTGAAAAATCAGACGTTGAAAGAGGACAAGTTATTGCAAAGCCAGGAAGTATTACTCCACACACAGAATTTGAAGCTGAAGCATATGTTTTGACCAAAGAAGAAGGCGGTCGACACACACCATTCTTTAAAGGATACAGACCACAATTCTACATCAGAACAACTGATGTTACTGGAAATGTTACTCTTCCTGATGGAGTAGAAATGGTTATGCCTGGAGACACAACTAAAATGACTGTTAAACTTATTGTTCCAGTTGCTCTCGAAGAAGGTCTTCGATACGCGATTCGTGAGGGTGGTAAGACAGTCGGAGCCGGTGTCATCACCAAAATAATAAAATAACCTCGCCAAGCGGGGTTTTTTTACTTTTTGGGGGAGAGATCTTTAACAGTCTGAAAGGAAAATAAAATGGCAAAAGGAAGAATTAGAGTTCGATTAAAAAGCTATGATGCTCGAGTCCTTGACTCGTGTTGTCAGCAAATTCTTGACTCGGTTATTAGAACCGGAGCTAAGGTCGTTGGTCCAGTTCCACTTCCTACTGATAGGTCAGTTTATGCCGTAAATAAGTCTCCTTTTATTGATAAGGATGCAAGAGATCATTTTGAAATCCGAATTCACAAAAGACTTATTGATATCGTTTCACCTACAGACAAAACAATTGATAGCTTAACTAATTTAGCATTACCAGCCGGAGTAGATGTAGAGTTGAAGATGTAAATCTGAAACTCTTTTTTTTACAATATAGATGCCCAATCAAATAAAACATGCTGAAAGTATGATTGATTAAAAATGCCTGTGCGGCCACCCCATTTAGAGGGGATCAATTCACTTCTGTGAATAGAAAAGGTAGCCTTAGGCTATCTTTTTTTGTGTTGAGATAGAATAGAGTTAATTAATAAAGAAAGTATAACTATAAAATGAAAGTCTTATGTAAGACTTTAAGAAAGAATATGTTACAAGCACTAATTGGACAAAAAATTGATCAAACACAAACGTTCCTTGAGAACGGTCGAAGAATTCCTGTGACGGAAGTTTCTGTTATGGGTAACGTCGTTGTGCAGATCAAAACAGATGAAAAAGATAAATACAGCGCTGTACAAGTTGGATTTGGTAAAAAGAAAAATCCAATTAAAGCACGTAGTGGTCACAGTAAGAAAGCAGGTTTAGAAAATTCTCCATCACTTATCCGTGAAGTTGCATGGGAAGGCGCAGAAGAAATGCCAAAAGCTGGAGATGCAATTACCGTTGAATCAGTGTTCAAGCCAGGAGACATCGTTAAAGTAACAGGGACATCAAAAGGAAAAGGATTTGCAGGTGGAGTCAAACGATACCATTTCCGTGGAGGTCCAAAAACTCACGGGCAATCAGATAGACATCGTGCACCAGGTTCAATTGGCCAAGGGACAACGCCAGGTCGTGTCTATAAAGGGAAAAGAATGGCAGGACATATGGGTGTGGAGACGGTAAGTGTCACAAATCTTCTCGTTGTTGATGTTGATTCTGAAAATAATAAATTGTATGTCTTAGGTTTGGTACCAGGAAGTAAAAAATCTATGATTGTTATTACACGAACCGGCGAGAAAAAGGATTTTGTGAGGCTTCTTTCTACAAAACTGAAGGAAGATGCGCAAAAAGCGAAAGAAGATGCACGTATTGCAGAAGAACAAGAAAAAGCTGCAGCAGAAGCTGAAAAATCAGTTGAGTCTGAAGTAACAGAAGAAGCACCTGTTACTGAGGCAAAAACAGCTGAGGAGACTGTAGTTAGTGAAGAAGCAGTTTCAACAGCAGAAGAGACAGTAATTGATGCAACAGAGACAGTAAAAGAAGAAGTTGCTGAAGTAAAGACAGAAGAAGTAGAAGCTGAAACAAAAGAAGACACAAAGGAAGGAGAAGCTGAAAATGGCAAATAAAACAACAGAAACAAAAAAAGTAGTTAAGAAAACAGCAGTAAAATCAGTTGCAAAAGAAGCACCAAAGAAAGTTTCTAAAACTGTGGCGACAGAATCTGAGACAAAGAAAGTTGCTCCAAAAGGAACTGTCAAAGCAGAAGCTGCAGTTGCTGTCGTGACTCCAAAGAAAGTTGAAAAGACATATGCAACAGTGAGTATCGATGTAGTCGGAATTGATGGTAAGGCGGGCGGAAAAATGTCACTCCCAGGTGAGATATTTGGTGAAAAATTAAATAAGCCACTTCTTGCACAAGCTGTACGAGTCTACCTTGCAAATCAGAGACAAGGAAATGCTTCAACTAAAACACGTGGTGAAGTTGATGGTTCTACTCGAAAGATCTATCGTCAAAAAGGAACAGGTCGAGCACGTCACGGTGGAATTCGTGCTCCAATATTTGTCAAAGGTGGAGTTGTCTTTGGACCAAAGCCACGAGATTTTAGTCTCTCTTTTCCACAAAAGATGAAGAGAAAAGCGTTGTTCGTCGCACTTTCTGCCAAAGTAAAAGACAATGAAATAACAGTAGTTGATGGGATGAGTAAGATTGAACCAAAGACAAAGAATTTCTTTGGGATGCTTGAGAAATTAGAACTTGCTGGAAAGAAACAAAATATCCTCGTTGTGACAGCAGGAGACACGACAAGCGTGTTGCGTGCAGGAAGAAATGTACAAGGTGTAAGTTTTGTTCAATCAAAGCTTATCAATACGTATGAAGTATTGACTGCAAAAAGAATTGTCATGATGAAAGATGCAGTTGATGAGATGAAGGCACACTTTTTGAAAAAATGAATACAATAATTGTTAGACCATTAATTACAGAAAAATCAATGTCAGACGTTGTCAAAGGCAAATATTCATTTGTTGTCTCAAAGGATGCTCGAAAAGAAGTTATCAAAAGTGTATTAAAACAACAATTTAACGTAACTGTCGTTAGTATCTCAACATCAACTGTTAAAGGACGGACCAAAAGAGTAGGTGTGAGACGTCAAGAAGTTCCAACTGCTGACTGGAAAAAAGCAACAGTTACGCTTAAAAAAGGTGATAAAATTGCACTTTTTGAGCCAGGTGGAGGAGAAGAAGAAAAAAAGAAAGAAAAGAAAAAGTAATTTATAAAACTATATGATAAAACGATTAAAAACAATTAAAAAGAAACATTCAGGAAGAGATGCGTCAGGGCAAGTTGTCGTTAGGCATCAAGGTGGTCAACACAAGAGATTTTTTAGAACAATTGATTTTAAGAGAAATAAATTAGGAATAGTTGGAAAAGTTGTTGCAATTGAATACGATCCAAATCGAACTTGTGATATCGCACTTATCCAATACCCAGATGGGGAAAAGAGATATATTTTGGCGCCACAGGGATTGAAAGAAAATGATACAATCACCAGTGGTAACGGGGTCGAACCAAAGCTCGGGAACTCTCTTCCACTCGGAGAAATCCCAGCAGGAACGGTTGTTCACAATGTTGAATTAACGCCTGGTAAAGGAGGACAGATTGCACGAGGAGCTGGAACAGGAGCAGTCGTCTCTTCAAAAGAGAGTGGTTTTGTATTTTTGAAAATGCCATCAAGTGAAGTACGACGTGTAACTGAATTGGCAATGGCGACAATTGGACAAGTCGGAAATGTTGAATGGAAAAACGAAGTAATCGGTAAAGCAGGACGTGCACGACACATGGGTCGACGTCCAAGAGTTAGAGGAGTCGCAATGAATCCTAGGTCTCATCCTCACGGAGGAGGAGAAGCGAAATCAGGAATTGGTTTGAAGTATCCAAAAACCTATTCTGGACGAAAAGCAGTTGGTAATACACGAAGACCAAAGAAGTATTCAGACAAATATATTGTAACAAAAAGAAAGGCAGGGAAACACAACCCTTCTAAATAGGTATGGCAAGAAGTAGTAAAAAAGGACCATTTATAGATGAAAAATTGCTTCAGAAGATTATGAAGCAAAAAGCAAGCGGCAAGAATGAGCCAATCAAAACCTGGTCTCGAGCAAGTCAAATTGCACCTGATTTTGTTGGACATACATTGATGATCCACAATGGTAAACACTTTATCTCAGTGTTGATCGTTGAGGGAATGGTAGGACACCGTCTTGGTGAATTCTCACCAACTCGAACATTTAGAGGTCATGGAAAAGTTGTCGCACGTGAGATAAGTAAGACATAAGGAGTATATATGGAAGTAACAGCAATAGCAAAATCAGTACGAGTTAGTCCAAGAAAATTGCGTTTGGTCGCTGATGCGGTCAGAAATAAGCAAATTGATGATGCAAATCGTATTTTGGAAGTAACTCAAAAAAGAGCAGCGAAGATCTTTCAAAAGACTCTTCGAAGTGCAGTTGCCAATGCAGTCAATAATGCGAAGCTTGAGACAAATAATTTGATGATAGCACGTGTTATGGTGAATGAAGCACCTGCATTTAAGAGATTTCGTCCGTCAACTCGAGGGAGAATTCATCCTTACAAAAAGCGCGGAAGTCATCTGACAATTACACTTAAAGAGAAGGTTGTTGTTGCGCCTGTACTACCCAAAAAAGTGGTTAAAAAGGAAACAAAAAAGGAAGAAAAAATAGAGAAAGGAAGTAAAAAATAAAATATGGGACAGAAAGTAAATCCACACGTTATTAGACTTGGAGCAGTGCATACATGGAGTAGTCGCTGGTTTGATGAAAGGCAATACAAAGTTGCTGTTCTTGAAGACTATGGCCTTCGAACCTTGCTCATGAAGAGGCTGAAATCAGCTGGAGTTGCTGCTGTTGAAATTGAGAGATCAATTAATAGTTTGAGAATTATCATTCATGTCTCACGTCCTGGTATTGTTATTGGACGAGGTGGAACAGGACTTGAAGAACTTAAAAAAGCAATTATGGCCTTTTTCGTCAAAGGAAGAGGAAGTGCAAAGGCTGCACCAAAGCTTGATATCCGAGTCGAACCGGTTAAAGAGCCAAATCTTAATGCTCAATTGGTCGCAACCAATATCTCTGATCAACTGATTCGTCGATTGCCATTTAAGAGAGTTCTTAATTCAACAGCTGAGCGCGTTATGGGTTCAGGAGCATTGGGAGTAAAAGTTCTTTTGACAGGACGTATTGGTGGAGCAGAAATTGGAAGACGAGAGAAAATTCATGTTGGGACAGTTCCACTTTCAACAATTCGTGAGAATATTAGTTATGCACAAGTCCCAGCTTTGACTAAAAAAGGATATATCGGAATTAAAGTGTGGATTAATAGACCTGAAGGAAAGGAGATAGTTTAGTTTCAACTAACGTACAGTAACCTATGTTAATGCCTAAAAGACAAAAATATCGAAAAATGCAACGAGGACACTTAAAAGGTGTAGCAGATCGTGGAACCAAGCTTTCTTTTGGAGATTTTGGATTGCAGGCAGTCAATATGGGATGGATCTCAAGTCGCCAGATTGAGTCAGCACGACGGGCAATTAGTAATTATACACAACGAGGTGGACGAACATGGATTACAATTTTTCCTGATAAACCACAAACAAAGAAACCACCTGAAGTGAGAATGGGTGGAGGAAAAGGAGATATTGAAGCGTATGTAGCACCTGTTAGACCAGGAAGAATTATGTTTGAGATGGCTGGAGTTACAGCAGAAGTTGCAAAAGAAGCACTCCGTCTTGCAGCTCACAAATTGCCAGTAAAGACAAGAATTTTGGTTAAAGGAGAAATGTAAACGATATGAAAACGACAGATAAAAAGACATTAACAACAAAAAGTGCAAAAGAATTACAAAAAATGATTGATGAAGCATACAAAGCTTTGAGGGAATTACGCCTTTCCCATGTACAAAATAAATTGAAGAATACCAGAAGCATCTTTCATTCAAGAAAAGAAATTGCTATTATGCAAACTGCTCTGCAGCAAGCAAAACTCAATGAAAAGGAGGAGAAATAGTATATGGCAAAAGTATTAACAGGAAGAGTAGTATCACTTAAAATGCAAAACACAGCAGTAGTTGAGGTCTCACGACGTGTTCCTCACCCATTGTACAAAAAGCTTTTGAAAAAGAGCAAACATTTTAATGTTGATACAGCAGGAATTACAGTTGAAGTTGGAAATGATGTCCGAATTGTTGAGACCAAACCAATTTCAAAAACCAAATATTTTGTAGTTAAGGAGGTTATTGCTAAAAAGTAATAGAATGATATGTTACAGCTAAGAAGTATTGTTAAAGCAGCAGATAACTCAGGAGCAAAAGAACTTTACATTATTCATGTATTTGGTGGCTCCAACAGAAAATTCGCTCGAATCGGCGATGTTGTGAATGCTGTAGTTAAAGCAGCTATTCCTCACGGACAAGTCAAAGATTCAGAGATGGTAAAAGCTGTAGTTGTCAGAACACGAAAAGAGTTCAGAAGAGCAGATGGATCATACGTACGGTTTTCAGACAATGCAGTTGTCGTAATTGACAATCCAAAAGATAAAAATGTTCGTGGAACACGTATCTTTGGCCCAATTGCTCGTGAAGTCAGAGATCGAGGATTTACAAGGATTGCCAGTATGGCAGTGGAGGTAGTTTAATATGAAATTAAAAACAGGTGATTTAGTAACAGTTGTAAGAGGAAAAGATAATGGTAAAACAGAAAAAATTACCAAAGTCTTTACCAAAGAAAACAAAGTACTCGTTGATGGAGTAAATCAATACAAAAGGCACGTTAAGAGTCGTATGCCAGGACAAAAATCAGAGATTATTACTCTGACCAAGCCACTCTCTGTTGCTAGTGTGCAGTTGGTTTGTCCAAAATGCAAGAAGTTGACACGGGTTGGATACAAATTCTTAAAGGATGAGAAAGTTAGAATTTGCAGAAAATGCAAAGCAGAAATTTAAAGAAAGGATCATATGGATTTAAAAAAGAAATACAACGAAGAAGTAGTTAAAAAATTAGAAAAAGAGTTAGGTATCAAAAATTCTATGGCTGTTCCACATCTTGTTAAGATTGTTATTAATATGGGTGTGAAAGACGCTGTAACAGACAAGAAGATCATTGAGAAGATGAGTGTTGCTCTTGGTCAGGTTACTGGTCAGAAAGCAAAGCCAACCAAAGCAAAGCAAGCTATCGCAGGATTTAAAATTCGACAAGGAGATACCATTGGTCTTATGGTAACCCTTCGCGGACAGAGAATGTATGAATTCGCTGACAGATTGATCAAGATTGTTCTTCCACGTCTTAAGGATTTCCGTGGAGTACCACGAGGAAGTTTTGATGGGCGAGGAAATTATACCCTTGGATTCCATGAATACTCAACATTTCCTGAGATTGATCCAGCAAGTGTTGATAGACTTCAAGGAATGGAAATGGTTTTTGTGACTAGCGCACAAACGAAAGAACAGGGATTTGCGTTACTTGAAGCACTCGGTATGCCCTTCGCAAAAGAAGCTAAACGGTAATTGAGGCTAATTTGTGATATAATTCGTGGGTGACAAAAAATAACTAATATGGCTAAGACATCAGACATAGTAAAATTTAAAAGAAAACAGAAATTTGAGGTTCGACAAGTTAACCGATGTGGAATTTGTGGAAGAGCACGTGGCTATATGAGACGATTTGGTCTTTGTAGAATTTGTTTCAGAGAGCGTGCAATGAAAGGAGAATTGCCTGGAGTTTACAAGGCAAGTTGGTAAAACATTATGAACTACGTTATTGGAGATTTTGTTATACAGTTAAAAAATGCAGCACTTGCTCACCGAAAGGAAGTTGTTGCGCCATATGCAAATATCAGTAAAGCAGTTGCACAAGTTCTTAAAAAAGAAGGATTTGTTGATTCAATTAGTGAAGAAGAAGTTGATGGCAAAAAGATGCTTTCTGTCGCACTTCGCTATCAGAGACGACGTCCTGCTATTACAAATATTGATTTGGTCTCAAAACCATCACTTCGAACATATGTAGCTTCAAACGAAATTGCGCGTAAGCAAGGACGAGCAACAACAGCAGTGTTATCAACAAATGCTGGCATTCTGACAGGTAACGATGCTATCAAAAAAGGTGTTGGTGGAGAATTATTATTTAAAATTTGGTAAATGCGGATTAATTCGAAGTTAAATTAGCATTAATTAGTATTATGAGTAAAATTGGAAAATTACCTATTACAATTGGAAGTGGAGTTACTGTTACCGTCAGCGGGAATACTGTTAGTGTAGCAGGCCCAAAAGGAAATGGCACATTGTCTCTTCCTGAAGGAGTCTCTATTGAAGCTCGAGAAGGTCAAGTGCTGGTCAAAGCAAAGACGTTAGAAGATCGCCGAGTTAAAGCAATGTATGGATTGACTCGTGCAAATCTTGCAAACCTTATCAAAGGCCTTGATAGTGGATTTCAGAAACAGTTGGAAATAAACGGAGTTGGATATCGTGCCCAGATGCAAGGAGTAGATCTTGTTCTGTCACTTGGATTTTCTCATCCGGTTAAGATTCATCCAAAAGATGGTGTTACCCTTGCAGTTGCAGATAATGTTATAACTGTAAGTGGGACAGATCGCCAGCTCGTTGGAGAATTGGCGGCAAATATCAGAAAAGTGAAACCACCTGAACCATACAAAGGTAAAGGTATTAGATATAAGGGGGAGCGAGTTCGAAGAAAGGCTGGAAAGGCTGCAAAAGCAGCAGGAGCTAAATAATATGAACGATAATCAAAAAAGATTACATAGACAGATAAGAAGTCGTAAAAAGACTGCGATGGTAACAAACCGTCCAAGACTCAGTGTCTTTCGATCAAATAATTATGTCTATGCACAAATTATTGATATAAAAGGCAACACAATTGTTGGAATTTCTGAAAAAGTTGTTGTAAAGTCCGCAAAAGCAGGATCTCCAATTGAGCGGGCAAAACAAGTTGGTGCAGAAATTGCTAAATTGGCACTCGCCAAAAAAGTAAAAGAAGTTGCTTTTGATAAAGGACGATTTGCATATCACGGACGTGTTAAAGCAGTCGCAGAAGGCGCACGAGAAGGAGGGCTAACTCTTTAGTTAAAATTATGGATAACAGAAATAATAACAACAACAATAATAATAACCAACGAAACAACCAGCAAAGATCTGGTCAACGACGACCAGGACAATTTATCCCTGCTCCAAGTGAGTTCGATGAGCAAGTTGTTCAAATCAACAGAGTATCAAAGAAAACCAAAGGTGGAAACAAAATTGGCTTCTCAGCGCTTACAGTTGTCGGTGACAAAAAAGGAAAAGTTGGAGTTGGTCTTGGAAAAGCCCCTGATGTCTCAAATGCAATTAGAAAAGGTATGTCACATGCAAAAAAGCATATGATTACTGTACCACTTGTTGATGGAACAATTCCATTTAGAATTGATGTAAAGATCGGTGCTGCACGAATTATGCTGAAGCCTGCTCCTCGAGGTAGTGGTATTATCGCAGGTGGTGCTGTCAGAAGTGTTGTATCAGCAGCAGGAATCGAGAACATCTCATCCAAAATGCTTGGAACAACAAATAAAATCAGTAATATCTATGCAACCCTTGAAGCTCTTAAAAAAGTAACTGATCAAGCAGATAAAACCAAGCAAAGAAAATTAACATTAAAAGAATCAAAATAATTGTAACCTATGAATTTATCACATTTAGAAAAAATTAAAGCAAAAAAGAAAAAAAGAGTCGGACAAGGACATGGTTCAGGCCGTGGTAAAACTTCAGGCCGTGGAACAAAAGGACAAAAAGCTCGAAACAAAGTTGCTATCTATTTTGAAGGTGGAGCACTTCCTCTTACCAAACGTTTGCCTTTCCTTCGAGGAAAAGGACGAAACCGGTCACTGCAAGAAAAGCCATTGGTTATTAATGTCGCAGCACTCAATATATTCTCAAAAGGAACTGTTGTTACAACTGAATCTCTTGTCAAGGCAAGACTCATAACTGAGGATATGGGCAAACAGAGTAGAATCAAAATTCTTGGAGACGGAGAATTACAAGTTGCATTAACAGTTAAAGTACCTGTTTCAAAAGGTGCTTCTGAGAAAATTTTAAAAGCTGGTGGAACAGTTGAAGAAAAATAAAATTACACATTAATTTTATTTGGGATTTCGGTTTTCGATTTTATGGACGGGATTTTTTCAACACTTCGTAATAGTTTCAAGTCACCAGAGATACGAAAGAAAATTCTTTTCACTCTCGCAATCTTTTTCGTATTTAGAATTTTTGCACATATCCCCGTCGCAGGTGTAAATATCGCCCAACTCAAAAATCTTTTTGCAAGCAATCAATTCCTCGGATTTTTGGATATCTTTTCAGGTGGGACACTTTCCAATTTCTCAATCATGGCTCTTGGACTTAATCCATATATTAACGCGTCCATTATCTTGCAGCTTCTCACCATGGTCATTCCAAAATTGGAAGATCTTTCAAAAGAAGGCGATTCAGGAAGACGCAAGATCAATCAATACACTCGAATTCTCACTGTGCCACTTTCTGTTCTTCAGGCAATTGGTGTCTTTGCACTTCTAAGAAGTCAGAGTTTGGTCACAACTCTTACTCCACTTGATTTTATAGCCTTTATCTTAACGCTTGTTGCAGGATCGATCCTTCTGGTTTGGCTTGGAGAACTTATTACTGATCATGGAGTTGGCAATGGAATTTCACTTCTTATTTTCGGTGGAATAGTAGGACGCATTCCCGTTGCCTTGGGTCAGACATTTTCAACAGCAAATGCTCAGGCGAGTCTTGGTTTGGTTAGCTTCATTGTCTTGGGACTTGTTGTTATTGCAGGCATTATTGTCGTTAATGAGGCAACACGACAAATACCTGTTCATTATGCGAGACGTATGAGAGGTAACAAATTATATGGTGGGCAATCAACTCATTTGCCACTTCGTCTCAATCAAGCTGGTGTTATCCCAATTATTTTTGCTGTCTCATTGGTTCTTCTGCCAACTCTTATTGCCAATGTTTTCCAAGCGTCTCAAAATCCAACACTTCGAGGAATTTCTGAAGGACTTAATTATTGGTTTGCTCCAACTGGTCTTTTTTACAACCTCTTTTACTTTGTATTGGTAGTTGCCTTTACCTTTTTCTATACTGCGGTCATTTTCAATCCAAAAAAGATCGCTGAAGAGATCCAAAAATATGGTGGTTTTATTCCAGGAGTGAGACCAGGCAAGCCGACCTCACACTATCTTAATTATATTTTGACGAGAATTACACTAGTTGGTGCATGTTTTTTGGGACTCGTTGCTATTTTGCCAGAGCTTACACAACTTGCAACTGGTGTACAAACGCTTCTTCTTGGGGGTACAA
>DATIIS010000031.1:0-26951 GCA_035479415.1 Saccharimonadales bacterium (SeqCode) | reverse complement strand
ACATATATGGATCAAACAGCAATCGGTGTTGTCTCTACCAACCCTGGATATGTTCTTGATGATGGCACAATGCCAGATCCAAAAGTCCCAGTTGCTCTCTCTGGACGTGTACCTGTCAATGTTTCAACTGCCAATGGAGATATCCATGCTGGTGATTATCTGACAACTTCAACAACTCCAGGAGTTGCAGTCAAAGCAACACAAGCAGGATCTGTCATTGGAAAAGCACTATCTGACTATACTGGAAGTGGAATTGGACAAGTTACCCTTTTTGTCAGTGTCGGCTATGCAGATCCAAATGACGCACTGTCCAAATTGACATTTGATAACCAAGGCAACTTGTCAGTCCCTGGACTTTCGTCTAATACCGTCCAGATCGGCAATATCAACACAACACTCCTCTCCTCTATCGAGAATGCGCTGACTCCGTCAACATACTCACAGGTTGGCAATGCTCTTGCATCTGGAACGGACGCGAATCATCTTGATCTTTCAGCAATTGTTAACACAATGCTTGGTTCACAATCAGACACACAAGCATCACTGTCTGCACTTCAATCACAGACAGTTGCACTTTCATCACAGGTTGCAGACTTGGCAAATAGCAACAACACACTTCTCACACAAGTTGCATCCAACTCTGCTCAAATTGCACAGACGACCAACATCCTAAATAATCTTAACGACCAAATCGCATCAGCGACTGCGACATTGAGCGGTCTTCAAGACCAGATTGCATCAGGTGCAGCAGTTGTTGCCAACCTGACCAACAGAATCAACCCACTTCTCTCAGGTATCAACAGCAACTACTCTGCTTCAACATCAGCAATGACAATTGATGAACTCGGTCGAGTTGGCATCGGAACAACAATTCCAAATTATCGACTCGACATCCATGACGCAACATCAAGTGCAGTTGCACAAATCGTTAACGAATCAAGTGATGCAACATCAGTTGGACTTCAAATTAAGTTGGGTACAACATCACCACAAGCAACCAATAAATTCGTGAGCTTCGTTGATGGCAATGGCGACCAACTCGGAAGTATCAGGGGCAATGGCACATCCAACACTGTCACCTTTGATGGCAATGGTGGAGACTTTGCTGAGTACTTCCAGAAGTCCGATCCAACTACGACATTCACCTTGGGTGATATCATCTGCCACGCACCTGGCGGTGGAGTTGAAACATGTGGACCAACAAGTAACGGCATCCTCGGTATCTACTCCAACGACGCATCATTTGTTGGAGCAGGACGAAACGAGAATAACCCAGACTACATCCTCGTCGGACTTATCGGACAACTTGAAGTCAACGTAGCATCAGACTCACAACCAATCCGATCAGGTGACCCAATCACTTACTCAACAACCACACCTGGTAAAGCAGTCCGGGCAACAGTTGCTGGACAGATCATTGGACGCGCACTTACCAACTACGACCCAACCAGTTCAACTCACAAACTTCTGATCTCAATCAATGTCGGATGGTTTGATCCAAGTGCAACACTTGCAGGCAATGGCAACATCTCAGTCAACGGCCAACCATTGAACAACTCACAATTGACTGATGCAGTTACCAACTTGAAATCACAGACATCTGATCTCTCATCATTTGAAGCAAAGACACAAGCATCCTTGCAAGCAAATGAGAATGAGATCAACTCACTCAAAGCACAAATCGCGACACTTTCTGCACAGACGACAAATGGTCAGCCAGTAACTGGATCAGCAGTTCCAGTTGCATCATCTGAAAGTGTCTTTGCATTATCTAACTTGTCAGATCAGATAACAGAACTTGAGAAACAAATTCTCAACCTTAACATCGGCAATAGCAGTGCTAGTAATTCACTTTCATCAGAGGCTGCGACAATTTCAGGAACTCTCAATGTCTTTGGCAAGACAACGCTCAATGATCTTGGAGTAACTGGTAACATCACTGCAGGAGTTATGACAATTCAAGGACTTGATGCATCAGGCCAAGCAAGTATCAACACAATTGGCGCATTGAAGTTGCAAGACCAAGGAGCTGGTGGACTTGATATTCTCAACGGCAAGATCAAAGTTGATACCAGTGGTAACTTCATCAGTACAGCATCTATCACGGCAAAGAAATTCAACATCGACACAAGTGATGTGTTGGGAGCATCTCTTGGAACAATTACAATTAAAGAAGGTCAGACACAAGCAGTTGCGACAACTAGTGCACTCACTAAGAACTCAAAGATCTTTGCAACACCAATTGATACACCAGTTGCAGTATCAGTCAAGAAGACTGGAGAAAATACATTTATCATTAAATTTGCAAATCCACAAGCAGCAGACGTAAAAGTAAACTGGTGGATAGTTAATTAAGCCTCTGCACACACTAATAATATTGGGAGCGAGATACAAAAAAATTTCGGTTTCAACCGAGCATCTGCAAAAATTAATGCGAGCTGAAACGGAGAAATTTTTTTGTATAGAGCGGGGGATGCACAATAAATAATATGATAAGATTGAGACAATATGACCTCAGTCTTAAAAAAGATTCCTCGCATTCTTCCATACATATTTGTTTTTATTGCCTCCATATATCTTCCAACAGATCCTGATCTTGGCTGGCATTTGAAGTATGGAGAATACTTTTTTCAGCATCACCAATTGCTTCGTGACAATACATTCTCAACAATGATGGCCAACTATCACTGGGCAAATGGTTCTTGGGGAACTGACATCATCACATATGTAATTTATAAAGTTGGAGGATTTGGGGGACTCACACTAGTTAGCGCGGGAGTTGTCACCGCCACATTTTTCTTTATCGCACGAGCTGGGGGACTCGGATTTATTTCTGAAACAATCGCTTTTCCAGTCGCTATCTTTCTTTTATATCCACTCAATTCTGTATCCTTCCGTGGAGAGCAACTATCATATTTATTCTTAGGCATGTTGCTTTTTCTTTTGAGTAAATACAAACCATTCACCAAGCTATTTTATCTCATTCCATTGCTATTTTTGCTATGGTTCAATATCCATGAAGAGTCATTCCTGATGCTGGCTCTTTTTGTAGGATGGGTTGGTATGAAGATTTTGCAGGAGGGGATTTGCAAAGATCATCCCAAAAAATTGTTATCAGGGGAGTCAATCTTTTTGCTAAGCATAGCAGGTGCCTCAATGCTAACTGCATGTATCAATCCTTTTGGTATTTCACTTGTTGCCAATGCCACATCATACATCAACAATCCACTTCTTAAAGATGTTTCTCAGTACCAACCATTTCATCTTTTTTCTCTTTACTGGATCATCCAAATCGTCATAACTCTTATTGTTCTTATCGCGACATTTGTGTTAACTCCCAAAAAAAGACATGCTAAAGACTTCCCGCTTTTGGTTATAGTTTTGGGGCTTTTGTTGTTGGGATTTGAGATGAGACGCTATCTCTGGCCCGCTTACTATATACTATTATTGTTTTGCAATTTACCCGCATACTTTTTTAAATCATCTAGAAGCAAATACGCTTATCTGACAGGCTTTATAATATCGCTTATCTCGATTATCTTCGTCTTCCAATCCAAACTTCCACTCACCCAATATCAGTCCATGTCATGGGATACATATTGTACTCTTCAAGAAGTTCCCTGTTCACCCGCTTCTGCTGAATTCCTGCAAAGATACAAACTTACCAATAGTATTTTTTCCTATTATGATTGGGGCGGATGGATGATCTGGAACTATCCTGACATCAAACCATCTATTGATGGACGCATGCACATCTGGAGAGACGCGAGTGGTTACAGTGCAACAGATGATTATGACAAATATATTACAGCAACAAAAAGTATCGATGCTTCCCCATATGATATGGTGTATCTTCCCAATGATCAAAGCCCCCTGGCCCTTGAGTTATCAGCTCTCATACAACAGAAGAAATGGAAAGCAGTATATACAGACGCTAGAGCTGGGATTGTAGAAAGAGTTAAGAAGAGAAATTAGATGATTATAATCCCCCGCCTTGACCGGCACATGAATTATTGTGATTGTTACTGTTTTGACCATTAGGACAGGTGGCATTTGACCAAATAATTCCTGTCCTTATCGTTCCACTCAAATTTGCTCCCTGTAAGTTCGCTCCAGTGAAGTTAACATTTGTGAGGTTACTATTTGACAGATTTGCCTGCGTGAGGATTGCACTTGTGAAGTTAGATCCTGTCAAATTAGAATTACTGAAGTTTATTTTGTTAAGATTTGCTCCGGTAAAATCGTCATTGGTAAAGCTACTATTTGAACCATTTACTTGGCTTAAATTCGCACTCTGGAAGTCGACATTATTAAACGTCGCCACGGACAAATTCGCCTTCGATAGATTCTGTCCTGAGAGATCAGCGCCATTATAATTTGTATGACTCAAATTACTCCCCGCCAAACCGCTTGCCGGGATAATAGCGATGACAGACTGAGATGTACTGCTAAGTCCAGTACTATCTGTGACAGTCAATGCAACAGTATACGATCCCAAAGCCGTATACGTATGACTATCACTTACAGATCCTGACCCATTGCTCTCAGTCACTGTTCCACTACTAGTATGTCCATCTCCCCAATCCCAACTCGCTGTATGCGTATCAGCTGTATTGGCATCAGTAAAATTCGCTGAAAAACCTGTAGAAGTATTTACTTTAACTTGAGATGGATTTGAGGTAATTTGCCCTACAACAGGGGCAATAGCATTACTATTCACGGTTACTTGTGTTGCCGCTGTTCCCGTATTACCTTGATTATCAGTAATATTAACAGTCACAGTATAAGTACCTGTATTTGCATATTGGTGACTCAAAGAAAACGTATTATCAGGATTAAGCGTCAAAGACTGTGCTCCAGCACCTTCACCATAATCAACAGTTGCGGTCCAAGACGTTGAGTCTGAATCGGTAAAAGAACCATTCTCTGAATAAGTATCTCCTTTAGTAATTGTGGCCCCAGTTAGTGGAGCAATCTGTGGAGGAATAGGATTAATGATAGTAAAAGGATCTGATGTAAGTCCTGCGTTGGGTAAATTCAATTTATAAGTACCATTAGGGACTTGATGCGGACCGTTAGTCCCATAGCCAATAAACACACATGAATTAACATTACCGGTAAGAAAATTAGTTTGAGCAACTATATTATTATGTTGGTCTAATAAAGCACAGGCCTCATTTATTTTACTGATATTTGTATTTACCACAAGAGCATTTTGATTAAACTGTACACCCGTTACGGATAATACTTGTGTCGTCGTGTAAAATATACTATTCGTCCGTTGGGTTTGAGTTCGTTGCCTATCAGCATACAGAAGAAGAGATAGATTGGTGTAGTCAAATCCAAAACTTGGGTGGAAACTACAAGAATTTGCGGTTCTGCTAAAAGCAGCTATTGAGTCACCTCCATTTACTAACAAATCACATCCGAAAGTCGAAAAACTAGTATCTGGCGTAAAACTAATAGTAAGAGTTGTACTATTTGGTGATGTATAGACATAATTAATATTATTTATCGTTAAAGTGGAAGCAGGAGTTGGAATAGGCACTGTTGAGACATATTCTGTCCCGGTACCAGTATTGCCTTGTTCATCAGTTATGCTAACAGTAATGACAAATGTCCCATCTGTTGCATATTGATGTTGCAGTACAAAACTTTTTCCAGAGAGAGCAAGAGATTGTTGACCAGAACCATCTCCGTAATCAACAGTTGCAGTCCATGAAGTTGAGTCAGAATCACTAAAGGAATTTTGCAAATAATATGTATTCCCCGTATTCAATACTACATATCGTGGAAAAGGATCACCTATTTGAGGTGCCAAATTGTCAGGAGTAGGCGTAGGGGAAGTTGGAGGTTGTGTTGAAGGGACACCATCAATCATATAAAAGGTATCTGAAACTCCAACTGGATTATTAAGATCTCCTAATTGACCCAAAATCTCAATTGTATATTGTCCATCAGGAATCGGCTCTGCTCCAAAATTACAGTTACTTGCAGGAGGCGGGACATTCCCTTCTTCAACAATAGAGTGACTACTGTTGTAAAGAACACAGTTACTATTTGAGTTTACACCATCAGGTAAAGGAGATAAAAACACTCTCGTGAGATTTCCTCCACTTAGATATGTAAAACCAAAAATATGCATTTGGGTAGCATCTGCATATATGGGAGAAGGATGTAACAAAACAAAAACTGCAGAAAGAAGAAATAGAATAGAAAAGAGTATTTTTTTCACGTTAGATTGATAGGCAACAAATCTACTTTATTTGTATACTTATTCACAAACCGTGTCAATATGTCTTATTGTATCGTTGTTCCACCTCGAATTTGCGATCCTCCTTGAATGAGCACATCGTTAAGTGCAGCTGTTGTGATCTGAGGATAATTTCCTATCTGTAGAACAATTCCACTACTTCTTTTCACCCTAAAACAAAAAGTGTGTGCTGTACGGCCGAAGGTAGTCTTGTCCACAAGCGAAAAATCAAATAAACCGACATTATCTCCTGAGACAGCAGAATTTGTAGTGAAGGTATTCTGTTCGTTATATGTTTCACCCACTTTAGTTTTCCCGTTATAAGTAGGATCCAAAGCATTTACCGTGGCAGCACTAGCACTAGCTACACCAGTATTATCAAAATAGGCAATGGTAGAACTTGCATCATTCACATTTGGTACATCTGCCCAGTTGGCGGGAGTACCAAACCCGGATGGACTACTGCATGTTCCTGTGCCAGGATCGACATACTGAAGTATATATGATCTCCCTCCTGAAGCAAGTGAGTCAGGATAATATAGCAACATACGCAAACGGAACTTTTGATTTGCAGAAGTAAGTGTCGTTGGAGTATCTTGCGCAGCAAGGGCTGTAGTAACAGTTGTATCAGTTCCGGGAGAATTAGCAAACCACCGGTAAGCCGCTTGTGTTTCCAAATTAAGATCAAATCCAAAACCGTACGCTTCGGCGTGCTCATCAGCAGCTTGGACGTTCGCAAATAAATTGGCACTACTGTTACCTGCTCCTGGAGCTGTCCAGCTGGATCCATCCCACTCTTGATCCCATACTTCAACGGTAGCAGTAGTAGTAGCAGCTGATGCAAATGTAAATACAGCAATAATTCCAACAGTAAAAGGATCAGAGTATAACTGAACTGCGATAGCTGGAAATGTAGCTGATTGGCCTCCTGCTGTTGTAGCATTTGTTTGAGCATCCGAGGTAAATCCTCCACCTGAAGTCCAAGTATGATAGTGCAGCCGGCTAATATCACCACTTGTTATATACACCCACACTGCTTTACCTGTATTATGTTCAAATACTACATTATTTTCCCGGCTTGATCCTCCACCTGTTGTAGTATGGGCACGACATGTAATCGCAGAATTAGTTGTATCAAGTGTCCATGTAGATCCATTCCAAATGGCAAATTTACAATTAGGTGTTGCTGCTAAGTCTTGCGTCGCAATTGCAATGTTATTACTCGAACTCGCATCGTCTGAAGCAACATTGACCCAATCAACGTTGGCTGGGAATGTTAAACCAGAAGATGTTTCTGACGACCAAGAACTAGTAAAACGTCGGTACGTAAGCCCTGCGCTCGCATTCCCCCACACGATCATCCCCGCCTGACTATTGGTTTCCCATGCAATATCAAATGTTTGATCGATATGTCCAGTGGCAGCTGTTGGACTATCGGTTGCATTATCTTTAATTTCATTGTTCCATGTCGTACCGTTCCAAATCTCCGCACCTACGTGGTTGTCTACATTATTAACATAACCCATCAAGATGTTATCAGAATTTTTTTCCGAGACTAGTCTAACCCACGCTTTTGGATTGGTGGCGGTCGTTGTCACTGAATCAGAAGAATCCCATGTATGAGTAGAGCTGTTATATTTACGGTAAAGAATTTGATTAGGATTTGTTGCAGAATTTTTGTTTGCATAGACAAAAATTGCATCTCCAGAATTTTGTTCAAAAGCAACATCCATACAGCGTGATTGATTTGAAGTTGTATTACTAGTCATAACAATTCTGATATCAGGTCCTGCGCCCCAGTTTACACCGTTCCACCGGTATACATACACAGTATCAGCCGTATCCGAATCTAAAATTGTGACAAGTTTTTCACCCGTTTTTGGACTACTTTTTTCTGAAAACCATTTACTATTTGTGGGTGTTGTGGCCCCCCCTTGTACAATACCCTGAGTACTAAAGGAAGTACCAGTCCAAGTTCTATAAAAAGTATTCTGCGAGCCATTATCCTCATAGGTTACTACCCCCGTTGAAGAATTAATTGCATCAGATGCAACCTGCCATTGTCTTGCCTCCTGAAATGATCCAATTTGCAGTGGTCCTATTAAATAAAATTCAGGAGATATCATCGGAAATTTGATAAAATAGGAAAAAGTCTGAGGCTGTCCAGGAGAAAGATGTGCATTCCAGACAATTTTGGTAAAGTTCCCATCTTTTTCTGTTGTCCCTCCATCAACATGTATTATGCCAAAGAATGACGGCACAATATCACTTATCTCACCTTGATATCCCTGCTTTGAAGTCACTGTCAATGTCACTGGATAGGGAGCTTCAGGATAGATACGCGTTGGGAAGCTTGTTCGCTCAACATCAAATTGCACTTGCTGATCGACCTTGAAATAATCTTCAATCTGTCTTGTCTTCCCATATACAGTTGCGGTTACTTTCATTTGATAAATTCCAGGCGTTGTCGTCGTATAGTTCGATTGAAAATCAGCTTCATTGGTCACGGTATTGGGACCACATTTACCACTGTCTTTAATAGTATTATCTTTTATTGATAACTGCGTGTCATGCCCTTGAGGATCTGTGACTACCATTGAAAGATCATCAACTTTATCAAAAAGTCCTGTTTCACAAAGTGTATTTCCTTTATTATCAAGGACTCCCAATCCAATTTTGGCAGTCTCACCTGGCTGGTAAATAGATTTGTTAGTATTAACTGCGATCACTCCCCAGGTGAAGTCTTGATTAATATTGACTGTTCCTTCAAGTGTGCGTAACTGCAAACTCAGTTTATAAAGACCTGGTTTAAAATTGGGAATATCTTGAGGTTTTACAAGAAGTTCTCTCTTTTCTTTATCAATACTAACAGTAGCTTTTATGTCTTGCCCATAGACAGTATGGACAATAGTGACATCCGCAAGTTTGCTTATCTGACTTGATGCGGCATTTACAAGTGAATCAAACTTCTTATCAGCCAAACTAAAAACAAACTCAGGAAGCTTACTTGCAGCGACACTTGGCTGACGGGTACTATCGGCCGTAAGTGGTACTTCTTCTACCTGTCGCTTCATCAAAGGATTTGAAACAACTTCATTTAACGCATCACTTGAATTCTTATTTATAAAGAAAAAAATGCCGCCGACAGCGGCTAATATCACCAAAAAAGTTATTCCCAAAGAGACAGTTTGTCGATTCATGAAGTAAAAGGAACTCTACTATCTATACTATTATATATAAGGCAAATGTTGCAAACTCATGTTTAGCTACGTGGCCTTCTTATTTCTTCTTTGCTGGTGATGGACTTGTTTGTGGTACAGCTGCCTTTGGATTTGGCTGAACTGTTGGAGCAGGAGTTACTGATGGTGGGTTGTCCAAGTTTGCTACTTTTGGAAGGTTTGAATTCTGTAATGCACTGTTACTTTGGCCTGCTGTTGCTTTTTGTCCAGCTGCTTCTTTTTGAGCGTTTGCATTTGCTGTCTTTAACTCGCCTTGCAATTTAACTGCTGTTTTGTAGTCTGAACTGTTTGGATTAGCTTGCAAAAGTACTACTGTTTGGTTTGCGACAGCCAATGCGTCAGGCAAGTCACCTTTGTCTCTGTATGCGATTGACAAGTTGTAGTATGCGTTTGCGTAGTCTGGTTTCAAGTTTGCTGCGTCAGTAAAGAATCTGATAGCTTGGTCGTAGTTCTTTGTTACGTAATAGATTCCACCGACATCGAGTCTAAGAGTTGGGTTCAGTGGATCCAATTGGATTGCTTGACCGTATGCACTAAGTGAGAATGCGAGTGAGTTTTGAGCAACACCTGAGATGTTTCGATAGATTGCTGCAAGCACTTCCCAATTTCGTGCTGAACGTGGACTCAAAACTACTGCTACTCGTGCTTCGTTGATACTCTGTGAAAGGAGTGTCTGAATAGCCTGTTTGTTTTGTGCACTCAAGTTAAGCGTTCCGTCTTTGCCTGGTTTTGCTTGTGCAGCAATTGCGTTTGCCAAAGCGAAATTGGTCTGAGACATATCAACTCTGTACAAATCCACTTGTGGATTAAGAGACTCTGCTTGTTGTAAATATTTGTATGTTAATGCACCGTTTGTGTTTGCAGTTACGAGTGCTTGGCGGTGATAATAATCAGCAGTAGTCATAACAACAGTGTTGTAAAGAACTGCAACACCAGCGATTACGTAGATTACAAAGAGGATAACTGGGAAAAGATCAAATTGTCTATTGTCAACAGTTGATGCTTTTATGCCCAATGAGAGTTCTGTGACACGCTCTCTGATGGATTTTTGAGCCATCATAAGAACTGCAAGGATAAAGAATGTAACGACGACAGATACCAATGTTGATGCGTGGATTGCGAACAAGACAAGTGAGAGAAGTCCACTCATAGCCATTGCAGGCAAGAGAACATGTGTGTTATCCAAACGTGCGTCTTGAGTGTCGACTGCGAGATTTCTCCAACTGTTAACAATAACTACGATTGCAAAGTATACGATTGCGAGGAATCCGAAGATACCCAAGGTACCCAAGACCTGCAGATATTCATTGTATGCTGTGTCAAAAGAGAAGTTCCAGAATGGAAGGACGTTAAATTCTGCAGGTTTGTATGTAGTGAAGTTAAAGAGATATGATGATGGACCTGTGCCGAAGAAAGCTGAATCTCGGAATGCTGAGACAGATACTTTCCATGACTCAACGAATGGCAACTGAATTTCTTTAGGGAAGTTTGCCTCAAGCTGTTGCAATGAATTACCAGCGAATGGAACGTATGCAAGCACCAAGGTCAAACCGATCACAACAACTGTTACCAAGAACAAAGGCAACGTTCTTCTGACTTGGTGTGGTTTTGAAAGGAAGAAGCAAAGAGCGAAAGCGATAAGTAGTACAACCAAGCTTGGAACTGAGCCGATTAATGCAATTGTTGCTCCAAATAAGATGGTTAATACTACTGCCAAAGGCAATGGCATAAATTTGTTAGGAGTTATTATAGAAAGGATCGGCAAAGGAAGTAACAACATCAAGAATGAGATTGTTGAGAAAGTCGAACCTGTTGGAGTAAAGTTGACTGCTTTTGCAAAATCAAATGGAAGGAAGATGTGGAAGAATGAAAGCAGAGTCAATGCTGCAACAACTACAGCACTACCATAAAGGACATTCAAGAACATTTTGATCTTGTTAAGATCTTTCAAGTGAGAAACTGTTACAAAATATAATAGTATATATACTACCCAAGAGACTGCTGAGCCGTGAATTCGTGGAAAATTACCATAGATAGCCTCATATCGAGAAGAGCTTAAGTATGTTGAGATAAGAACGATGACAAGTAAAACAATTAACGGCCAGTCAAGAGGAGTTCTTGTGAGAACTATTCTCCCCTTTACTATCCAAGAGAAAAGCCATAAACCAATAAGAAGAACTGTCGTTACAATAAGGAATACCATCTTTGGCATTTCGTAAAACTCAGTCATTTGATTGAAGAAAACAAGAGGCGTCAATCCTGCTACAACAAAAAGTAAAAAGGTAATAGCGTAATCAATATATTGTCCAAGTCGTTGTCTCATAAATTATTTTTAGATTAATATCACTATAGATAAAATCATAATAACGCGTCAATAGGCAATTTAAAAACTTATCCCTTGACAACACGTATTTAGGCTCAATATACTATTTTTATGGATAGCAAATTTTCACTATCACAATTTAGTAAGCTCTTCCCTGATGAAGCCTCGTGTCTTGAAGAAATTAAGAAACAACGTTTTCCAAAAGGCATCCACTGCAAGTCCTGTAGGAAGATGACTCGACATTATAGAGTCACTGGAAGGACTGCATATTCATGTAAAAGCTGTAGAAGACATGTATATCCTCTTTCTGGAACTCTTTTTGAAAAATCCTCTACTCCATTGAGGATTTGGCTCTTTGCTATGTTTCTCATGATTCATTCAAGAGATGGTATCCCAACAAAACAACTTCAACAGGAATTAGGAGTTACCTACAAGACTGCATGGAGAATGAGAAAAAGCATACGAATGCTTATGGAACAAGACGATGCAGACCTTCTTAGAGAGACCGTGACAATGGAAGAAATAGAATATAGAGAGCATAAATGGGTTTTCTTTAATAAATTTGAATTTAAACTTGTACAGAAACAAGAACCTGTTCCTGATGATGAAGAAGAATAATTAGTAGGTTTGGACTGCTCTTTTTAGTAATTCAAAAAAATCTTTTTTAGCACCTTTCCTACCGCCATTTTTTAAAAGCACTTTTATCTTTTTATCTTTAATTACTAGTTTTTTCTTTGTCATGGATGATAAATAGGCTATTTTTATTTCTTGCTGGCCATCCTATGAATAAGGCTCATTTCAGCGGAAAGAACGATAAATGCTGTCAAGAGAACATAAAAAAGAGTTTTCCCACCACGGGCTGCCCATGTCCTCAATGGGTCATCAGGATGCATAAAAACATTAAATCTTTCACTTAATTTTGCGATTTTTTTCTTTAGCTCAGACTGTTGTTTTTTGCTCTTTTCATCTTTGGCAGGCGTTTTATCAACAATATCATTCATTTTCATGAGATGTTCCTGAGCGACTTCCCCTGTTGCTGTCATTTGCTTCTGCTCGTCTGGCGTAGGCTCTGCCTGTTGAGGAGACTCGCTTCGAGGTTTTAATTTTGAGACAATTTCGTCTTTTTGTTGATCTGAAAGAGCCGTTGTATTATCCAAAAGAGCCCTCGCATCTTCTTGAGGAATTTGAATTGTTTGGAATTTTTGAATCATCTGATCCTTGACGCTATCATCGATTGTCTCTTTCCCTTGAGTCAAATCAACGATAGAGCCCAAACCTTTTGCCATAACATCTGGCATACTTGGATCCATTTTTTTTAATTTCTCTGCCGGCGTCAATCGTTCCCCTTCAGACAATTCACTTTGATCTCGAATCGCCTCTTCAACTCGTGCACTTGCTCCTTCTTTAAGAATTTTTGCAGGATCTCCTCCGAGCAAATCTGCAGGATTGTCAAAATTTGGGAATGGGACATCTGAATGAGGCATCTTCCCTGCAGAGGAAGTCAAAGGTGGCTGCGCAGGATTACGAGAATCCGTTTTATCAGACCTGTCGTGAGATATTTCTGGCCCTTTACCTGGGCTTGTTTCTGCTCCATTATCCATTGTTCATATCCTCCCTTAAACATCTGCATTTGTCAAGCAAATGCGATATAATTACTTGCATTATATATAATAGTCAAAAAAAGGGCTTTACACCTACATTATAAAATTCTTTTAACATTTTGCCAATCAGTTGGAGGGATCGTACTCCAGAGCACGATCTCACTATTATAATTTAAAATAATCACGGAGGGATCGCCCCACAAGGGGACTTCCCGTTATCATAGTTTGAAAAAATAATTTTGGAGGGATCGCATAGTGGTCGAGTGCAGTGGTTTCGAAAACCGCCGTCTCGCTTTAGAGCGGGACCGAGGGTTCGAATCCCTCTCCCTCCGCATATACTTACTTTTATTTATTGTAATCACTTCCTACAATTACTAATACATTGTAGCCTGTTTGATCAGAGGAACTATAAGAAACAGTCTTTACTCCAAATTCTTTCTCAAGTTTTGTAATTACGGATTGACTAACTCCCTTATTATAAATAGTAATAGTTGTCTTCTGTTGAGCTGTTGGAGCGCTAACCGGTGATAGTACTTCTAAACCTTGGCCTGTTAGTCTGTCAGTTGCAATTTGTGCACGTCCAGGTACTGATGTGCCGTTCTCTATTTGAATTGTTGCGTCAACTGGAGTAGCTTTGCCCGTAAATTCATTTTTCAACCAATTGTGCACACTCGTCCAATTATCAATTCCATCACGGGACGCAAGAATATCTTGCCCATCGCTTGAAACTGTCTCTTCGAGATAATTTTGATCCGTCAGCGCCAAAGAAACAATTTGGTAATTATTAAGCATTTGAATGTTCTGTACTAAGGTTTTTACATCATCGGGACTCAAATCTGTTCTTAAATCATCACCCAAAGACGTCATGAACGGGATAATCTGAGGAATAAATGAACCTGAAAAAACTTTTTGCTTTACAGCAACGATAAGATTTCGTTGACGCTCCGCGCGTCCAAAATCAGTGCCGTCTTGCAATGAATGGCGAGATCTCACATATTTAAGCGCCGTTGTCCCATCCATATGCTGCTCTCCTGTATTAAAGTGTAAATGCTCGTATCTGCAAGGAAAAATATCTTGATCAGCAAGGGTAGCACTAGGACTCGCAAGTGCGGCAGAGTATGATGCAACCAAGTCCGATGACAATCCACATGTTGCATCTTCTTGTCCCTCAATTGGATATTGATAATCATCAAATGCGGTTTTGACATTGATATCTACTCCACCCAATGTATCTATCGTATGAGTAAAGCCTGAGAAATCCATTCCAACGAAATAATCCATGGGAATACCTATCACTTGTTGGATTATGTATTCTGCCATTCTCCCTCCTCCATCTGCTCCTGTAAATTGCGCTTGTTTGTTGGGATAATCTGTATCATCAAGTCCATCTCCATAAGCTTGATTAATTTTTGAATAACTTCCATTTGTCCCATCAGTTGGAATCTTGATCCAGATATCGCGAGGGATAGAGATAAGGAATACTTTTTGTGTTTTTGGATCGATATGAACAGCAATTATCGAATCAGTCAAATATGCTCCATCATGATTGCCTCCTCCATAGCCGAGAAGCAGGATATTGATGGGAGTTTTATCAACAAAAGCTTGTTGAATAGTATTAAGATGTGCAGTTGTTGATACTTGCGGACGAGGAATAAAAATCTTTTTTGTAATACTATGAATCCATACATAAAAGACAATTCCTATGATAACAACAAGAACGGCGATTCCAATAAAAACTTTTTTCATGACAAGTGTCTATTATGCTACAAAGTTGTCAATTTGTGAAGTTCATTTCGAAAAAGAAAGGACAGTCTTCTTGACATCTTTCACAAAATCAATCACACTAAAAATATGCGTAGTACTGCCCGGATACTATTCTTTATTCTGTTGTTATCATTTGTTGTTACTGTTTTTCAAAAACCAGCATACGCACAAGTTCCTAAACCAACACCAAATCCCACTCCATATGTGGCAACAACTCAAGATCAATCATCAAATCCTGCCAACAATTTCTTAACTCCTGATACTGATCCCAATGTCCCACAAAATCATCATGAATATACCCAAATCGTTCTTATCGATGTTCTCTCAGCTGTCATGTGTCAGTTGAGTGGAGTTGACCCGGTAAATCCCAAACAACCATGTCTTGGAATAGACCCAACAACAGGAAAAATTGGTATGCCACCTGCTTCGAGCACACAAAATATTGGTGATGCTTCACAGCCGCAATTAGGAGGAGCACTCGGTCTTATGACAAATTATATTTCAGCACTATATGTTCCTGCTGTAAATCCTTCCCAATATACTAATTATTTAGCTGCTAATTTTGGTATCGCCAAACCAGTCATTGCGGCAGGACCCACCGCAAATGCAGGAGGACAAGGAGGAACTGGCTGTTCAACAACCTTTGGATATGGATTCTGTGGACTAACACAAGTATTCAGTTTATGGACTGGCATGAGAGATTTGGCGTATGCAATCCTTACGATTCTTTTTATTGTTATTGGGATTGGAGTGATGTTACGGTTCAGAGTTGATCCAAGGACCGTCATGACCTTACAAAATCAAATTCCCCGTGTAGTTGTTGCAATTCTCCTTATCACATTCTCATACGCAATAGCGGGGATAATGATTGATCTTATGTGGACAGCCACATATGCCGGAATAAACTTTATATCTAACGCAGCACCTGATTCTACAGTCTGTCTAGGAGACAATCAACCCAAACCAGAACCACTTTCGCATGAAGTCGAACAGAGGCTTAACGACGATCCGTTAAGTTATACCAATACTGTTTTTAGAGGACCAAATCGTGGTAATCCAAAAGCGCCCAACTGCGATAAAGAAGGCTTTGACAATGGACTCCTTAGTCTTTCAAGCAATGTCGCGGCTTCATTTGGAGATCTTGTCAAACAAGTTGTTGCTGATCTTTTAGGACTTAACCTGACTCCTGGATGTGACTTGAATCCTTTCAACCTCAACTTAACAGGTTGTGTGCAATTATTTTTTGTCTGGCTTACTGAGCAAATAGTAAAACTTATCGTTATCATTGCGCTTCTTATCGCCTTATTTAGATTATGGTTTAAGTTAATTACGTGTTATATAACCTTTCTTATTTTTGTCATCATGGGACCATTATGGATTGTTTTTGGACTTATCCCCGGAAGACCATTAGGCTTTGAAAAATGGATTAGGATTGTCTTTGCCAACCTAGCAGTGTTCCCTCTTGTTGCATTTATGTTGGTTTTTGCACGTATTATAGTAGATTCCGGAGCTCAAAATATACCAGGACAGGCAGTCTTAGACCCTCAACATGTTTTTATTCCTCCACTCATCGGTAATCCAAGTGTTGCGACATTCACAACATTTCTTGGTTTCGGTGCAATAATGATGGCACCTACGGTACCTGATCTTATTAAAGAAAGAATGAAAGCAACAGGACAAGGCAAATATGGAGCAACTGTTGCGGCAGGATTAGGAGTTGCTGCAACTGCATTCGCATCACCTGGTAAGAAAGCCTGGGAAGGAATGAATAGAGTTAATGCAACAACTGGGCAAGCCGAGGGTAGTATTGCCGTCATGAGACAACGTGTATGGCAGAAGACTCCATTTGGTAGAGCAGCAGTTTCAAGAAGGAAAGCTGTTCATGATGTCGGATCTGACTCCCCTCACTACAGAACAGCACGAAAGTGGTATAGAAGAAATTCAGATTCAAAAGCTGGAGATTATTCTGACAGGAAGAGTAAAGGTACTCTCTAATCTCACTCTTTTCATTTAATACCCTCTAAAGACCGCGCCGATAATAACGCTAAATGAATCCCCAAACATAGATCCTTGTTTCTTTTTATCACCCAGGAGGTCCTTAAAGAATTGTCGCATGAAGAGTTTGCTGGCAGTTGTCCCGGAAATTTTCTTGAGCCACTTCATCTGTTCTTTACTAAAGAATGTGTCTGTAATACGTGTCCCCCGCATGTCAGTGTCAGATCCGTCTATATTGCCTGGAATTGAGGCGATAGCATCAAGGACGTTAAAATAATGCTCCATCCCGTAGGCAGGATCAGTACTATGACGATCAATATGTGTCCACATGTCAGCACCTAATTTCATGAGCATCCATTGTTTATATACCATTGTTTTATTCTCTTGAACTAAATTGTAGTCAATGTCATGTTTGCCATCAGGACGGATGACATATCCATTTTTCACTTTATATCCATGCTGTTTCATTATCTGCCACCTCTTAGGATCAAGATTTTTGATTTTCTGGCGAAACTCAGGGATATCGAGTATCTGATGTCCGAGCATAGCTTCGCCTAGTGGCATATCTCTAAATTTCCATATAGGTTTCCCTTTTTCGTCTTTTCCTCTATATTCAGGAGAACGGACAATCATATTAAGCTGTGTCGCACCGTTGGCGTCAAAGAGATATCGAAGTGGAGTAATAAGTCCTCCTTGTACTGCTTTCTGAAATTCCGCTCTATCAAAACTTACACCTCTGAAGATACCATCATATTTGGTGAATTTATCAAAGTCGATCTCTGCACCCCCCATAAGTTGTTCATAAAGAACCTTTGAACGTCCAATGATATTCTGTGCGTAGTTACGCATCGCATTTTCATTGAATTCCAGATCTCCCGCCAAAATTTTATACTCATTTTTTGAGACTTCATCAAGTTTTTCAAGCCTTTGCTTGATATCTGCAAGTTTATTTTCATCTTTCGTTTTTTCTGCTTTTTCTAGCTCTTTTCTTAATTCCTTACGCTCTTCTTCATAGTGTTCACTTGAGGCATGCATCTGTCTCATAACTTCCATCGGGGTTAATTTACGAGTTTTGTATTTAGGTTTACCTTTTTCATCATATCCTGCAAAGTACTCATCATTGGCGTTCTCAACAAGCATTCCTTCAAGAAGAGGCAAACTTAATTGCTTAAACATAGGAATTGTGTATGGATTCCCAGCACCTCCATATCCTACATACTTCATGCGATAGGCCATTGGATACAGCCATTTTGTTTCTGCATTATGGCCAGAAACGCCTGGAAAATTATTCTTTGCTGCAGTTCCTGTAAAAAATGTCCACGTACGAGCAAGAAGCCATGCATAGTTAAGAGTAACTTCGTCTTCAATTTTATTGCCGTCAATAATTTCCATTTTGCCTTTTACCTCTTCTGATTCTAAATTGGCATCTTTACTTACGATCTGATGTTTAACAGCATTTCTAACCGCCTGATTTATAACTTCGACGGCTGTACTTGGAGTTACAGGAGATGAAAATAAATTAATAAAGCTGGTAAACGCCTTTGTATCCTGAATTTCTTCTTTACCATTAAAGGCATTATTAAAATCAGCTTCTCTCGTCCCCAAAAAGCTTTCTCCAACGGGAGGCATACCTGATTGTTTTATAATTTTTTCATTTACCTCTTGCATTGCCTTCATCCATCCAGATCTCTTAAAGAACTCAGAATCTTTACCCAATATCAACTGCAATTCTTCGAAGTCAGCCATGTTATAAAATGTGAGGAACATCTTTGACCATGCTTCACCCAATTTTGTATCACTATCTTTCCCCTCAAAGTCGACTGGCAGAGTCATAAGAAGATTCATCATTGATTTACCATATATTTTTCTCGTCAATTTACTCAAGAAGAATACATTGTTATAAACTTCTGATAACTTTTCTTCACTTGATTGCGCTTTTTCATATTCAAGATAATAACTACGAAGTGTATACATCATCCATGGTTCTAGAAGTGCTTGGTCATACAGCCTGCTCCACATATGTCCTGTCTCATCACGGAAATATCTGTTTCGGTCAAAAAGCATTGTCACCAAATGAACGCTTGAAAGAGGTCCTTTATGAAGCTCAATTTTGGAGAAATAATCTGTCAATTCATCAGTATCAAACTCTGCAAACCAATTCCACATCTGAGACCGCATCCATCGCATGAAGTTTCCCTGGTTAACGACATATCGTCCTTCGGTTTTGCCATCCTTATCTACCTGTATCTGCATCTGGAGAATTGGAAACATACCCTCAAGCCCGAATTCATTCTTCTCTGCGTGACCAATATTCCATGCCAAATCATATAAATCAGTAGGAAGTTTCTCGTCATATTCTTGATTTAAAGCTTCACGATAATCCTCAGTCAAGATGAAACGTCTTATATAATCAGCTCTGTCTATTCCGAGTTCTTCCTGTACATAAAGAAATTTCTGAGCTCTTCGTGGATCTGCTCCTGGGATACGCTCACTAAGTTCTTGTTGAAGATGCTGGTTGATAACATCTCGCCCTTCTGCTGTATTATATTGTTCATATCGTGATCTATCATTCAATACTTCCATCACATCGTTATATGTTTTCCCCTGACCAATAAGGATATGCAACGTGTTCTCAGCCTCATGCTCGCCAATATGTAAAACCTCTCGCAACCCATGCTTCACTGACTCTCTCTTCTCTTTACCCCATCCCAACCTTTCCCAGCCTTCTTCATCAAGATTGCGAAGCGTTATTTGTGGTACTTCTCTTTTTCCTGTTTCTTCATTTATTTCTTCTTCGGGGAGAGGTCCTGCTGCCAATTCTTTTAACTTCGCATCAAGTCCTTGACGCAGCTCTTCTGAATCTTTAGGTAATTTATTTCCAGATACTTTTTTAACAAGTTCAGGATAATAGATTTCACGGACTTCATTACGAATCTTCAATAATTCGTCAGGATTTTTTATCATTCGATCTCTCTCGAGTGTTTCTGTTGCTGCTGGATCCATATTTTTATTATATCGGCTTTGTAAAAAGCCAGTCAATTCCTTTCATGCCTGTAGTCTAAACCAACGACTACCAATTCTGCATTATATTGAGATTACAAAATAGTTATAAAATATCTTAAGAGCTAAAGGTAAACCCCCGACCTTTAACTGTTTGAAGGTGTTGAGGATGATTTGCATCTTCTTCTATTTTGCGCCGTAACCTAAAAACGAGCTGATCAACTGCCTGATCGGTTATGCCTGCCGTTGACTTATTATCTCCCCAAACAACAGTAATTAATTCATCCCTTTCAATTACTCTACTCTCATTTTGCAATAAATACTGAAGCAATCTGAACTCTGAGGAAGTCAATTGATCAGAAAGGATAGAATGTCCTTTGCGAATAGTTTGAGTATGCTCGTCGTATGAAATTTTTTGAAGCGCGTGAGTATCTTTAAACTCAGACGTGATAAATGAACTAAAAAGAGGAATCTGAATTTTGCCGTTGGCCAGCACACCGACTTGTTCTAGATATTCAACCACAGATGGCTCATCAAATTTCTCTTCAATTAAATCTGCTTGCTCTGCAGGAGAAAAAGACTGCCAAATTTCTGTGAGAGACTTTTTAACTGTTTTTTGCACAAGAAGAAATTCCTCAAGGTTGTCTTCATTTTTTTTCTGAGCAAGAACTGCTTCAAGCGAGAGCTTAGTAAGCTTTCCATGTCCTCCTGTTAAAGAGATAATCGCATGGACAGTAGATTCTGAAATTTTTTTATGTGTTATGCGAGAGATATATGAGATCCAAAAATCACTTGAAGGCTTATCATAAAGCTTCATCTTAACAATTCTTCCAGCCACAAATTCGTAATAATCAGCAAGCAAATCTGGATCAAGCATATCTTCAAGCGGTCTATTGATAGAGAAAACAGCTGAAAATCGATATTTGCCTCTGTTGCGAAGAATTCTCAAATTAGCAAAAAAATCTGCTGTTACTGTTGGGATATATTCTTCAAATCTATCAAATAAGAAGTTAACTGTTATTTTTTTTTCAAGAGTCATATAATCAATTGCTTCTTTAAATCCTTGGAAAAGCAAAAATTCATCTTGAAACTTCAAATGTTCCCTGAAGATATCACCTACTGCTTTGTTCTCGTCCATCATGCCTCTTTCACGAAGGGATTCAGTAAGATTAAGAAAGAGATATTTCATAACATCTGTTAGAGGACGGTTACGGATCTCCGAAAAGTCTATAAGAACAAAATGAGTTGTATCTTGAAGCTCTCCTAGATACTTCTTTCTAATATTCTTATTGTAGACGAGTAGTCCAAGAGTGGTTGAACGGTTTGCTCCTGGTAATCCTATAAGTTGGCAAGAATTGCCTTTGGAGACAAAAGAGATAATTCCTTCCAGTTCTTCTTTTCGGGTATCAAGAGGGAATTGTGCTGCGAAATGCTCTTCAAACATATACCCATTGTACCTATTCCAAGATAAATCTTCAATCTTCCTCTTGCATTTCTTTTTTTAACTTTGTACGCTAAAGATATGGCATCAACACTTGCACTCACACTTCCAACAATTGGACAAATTAAGCCTCCTGCAGGCGTTCCATCAGGCGGACTTAGCGTAACGTCAAAAATAATAGCTAACTCAATAACAATTATGCTGATTGTTGGAGTAATTCTTGCGCTAATCTTTCTTATCTTAGGAGGCATTCAATGGATTACTTCAGGTGGCGACAAATCAAAGCTATCCTCTGCTCGTGCCAGGATTACCTATGCAATTATCGGACTTATTGTTGCTTTTGCAGCCTTCTTTATTGTCAGCGTCATTGGATTCGTCTTCAAAGTAAACCTGCTTGGAGTTGGTTGAAATTGAGCTATTGACAAACATAAAAAATTTGTTTTATGATGGATACAGATAAGTTTTAAATTATGAAAAAAGTTTTAGCAATCATCGGAACAGCAGCAACATACTTCGGTCTAGCATCTTCAGCTTTTGCACAACAAAGCGTCAATCCTTGTGCTAACGCAGGACAATTCTCAAAGCTTTGTAACCTTAACGCTAACAACCTTGGAGGAATTGTAGGAGCAGCAGTTACCTTTGTTCTTATTATCGCAGTTCTTATTGCTCTCTTCTTCCTTATCTGGGGTGGTATTCGATGGATCACATCCGGTGGTGACAAAGCTAAAGTAGAAAGTGCACGAGGCACAATTATCGCTGCTATTATCGGATTGGTTATTGCTTTCTTAGCCTTCTTTATTCTCTCTCTCGCACTCAGCTTCTTCGGCTTGAGTCTCTCCAACTTGGTTCTTCCAAGAATCCCTAATGTCTAGTCTTTTTTTCCTCTTGCATTTCCAAAGATATATTTGCTACGCTAATTTTATATGATAAAACGATTACTTCTTATTTGCTATATTCTCTCTCTCTTCCTGTTAGTTGTTCCTCAACCAGCACAGGCTGTAGATTGGGGTGGATGTGTCCAAGACGGTGTCGCAACTCTTCAATGCATCCCTATTGTCTTTAGCAATATTGTTACAGCTGCTCTTGAATTTGTTGGAGCTGTTGCAGTTATATTGCTAGTATATGCGGGCATAAGGCTTGTAACATCAGGTGGAGATCCAAAACAAGTTAACGCAGCACGGCAAATTATTACCTATGCAATCATTGGGCTTGTTGTTGTTCTTAGTTCCTTTGCAATTATTTTCCTGATAAGTTATCTAACAGGAGCTCATTGTATTGAGACATTTAGCTTTAGTAGTTGTAAGTAGCACTCTCCTCTTTTCACACCAGGCACGTTTTCTTATGTCGTTTGACCTACTTTGTTGGGGTTGCAATCAAATTTTTCACGTTATACACTCTTTGTGATATAACGAATTCCTCCGAATTACATTAATCCAAATTGATCTACGTTGTAATCTTAAAAAGATCTTTTGGAGTATTGTCATCCGGATATAGTCGTATAAATGTAATTATGGATAATCACCCAATCCCTCAAGATGTAACAGGGTTTCAATTCAAATTGATTGGAACAATGACTGTAAAACAGTTTGGATATGTTGCGAGCGGAGTAGTAGCTGCGGTGATATTGTATTATTTGCCTATTAATTCAGCTTTTGGCGTGCTTCTCAAAGTAATTCTCATCCCTATTTTTGGCGCAAGTGGGGCAATTATCTCTTTTGTCCCTATTGATGGGAGACCCATTGATGTTATGGCTACAAATTTCGTAAAGGCTGTTATCTCTCCAAATCAATATATATATCGTAGACAAGGAAGACAATTAAGCTTCACAAAAATCTCAGCACCAAAAGCGCCAACTGCTAAGAAATCTCAACAAGAAGTAAAAACAGCAATACCAAGCTCAATTAGACACACTGACTCTGAGGAGAAAGAAGAGAAACTTCGAGCATTGCTCTTTAATTCACGTGGTGTTGGGAAAAATGATATAGATAAGAGAGAGGCTGCGTTTCTTAACACATTAACGTTACCTACTACTCCAGTTGCGCAAGCAACAGTGCCTACACCTGCCCCACAGATGCAGACACCAGTCATTGCAAAACCACAAATTCAACCATTTATTCAAGCTCCAGCGCCAAGGATTGCACCGTTGCCACCTATAAAACCACTAATTCAGCAACCTGCACCTATGCCTATTGTCAAACCACCAGCCGACATGACTCCCAAACCGGCACCAATTGATATGCCTAAAAAAGAGCTAGCACCTTCTCAGACTGTTGTCACGCAACCATCCAACCCAATTGCCACTACGGTGAATCATCCAGAAGCAACAGTTCTCTCTCAACAAATTCAAGATATCCATTCAAAAAAAGAACAACTTGAAAGAGAGTTATCACAGCTTAAACAACAACTGGCAACTCAAAAAGGTGTCCCAGCAGCATCTACTCCTACTACAGCACCCGGACAGCCATTACAAGACCCGCAGCATGTACGTGTAATCCCTCAGGATGTTACAAAAAAAGCCGGATTGCCACATGTATCCGATTCTCCAAATGTAGTTGTTGGAATTGTCAAAGATCCACGAGGCAATGTCCTTCCACACATTCTGGTTGAAGTCAAAGATAAAGATGGCAATCCTGTGCGCGCATTTAAAACAAACCAACTTGGACAGTTCGCTTCTGCAACGCCGTTAAGTACTGGGACATATACCATTGAACTTGAAGATCCAAAGAAACAACAACGATTTGATGTCATCCAAATTGTGGCTAATAATCAAGTTCTTTTACCAATTGAAATAATTTCTCACGACGCACGAGAAGATTTGCGTAAGCAATTATTTGCGAATTAATATGGCTGCCCAAAAAATTCATTCAACAACTCAAAAATTTACTGAGATTATCGATTTTGCCGACGATATTGTGATACTTGAAGGAGGAAATGCCTGCATGATAATTGAAATCACAGCTAGCAATTTCGCACTTCTCTCCAAACGAGAACAAGACTCACGTATCTTCTCTTATGCAGGAATGCTCAATTCACTCTCCTTCCCTATCCAAATTCTTATCCGCAATCGTCGTATGGATATTTCCTCATATATTTACGAGCTCGATGAAGTAATAAAAAACACCAAAAACCCACAACTTGCTGCGTATGTTGAATATTACAGCTCATTTGTCAAAGAAATGATAACAGTCAACGTAGTATTAAATAAATCATTTTACATAGTCGTTCCGTTTTCCTCGCTTGAGATGGGAGTCACAGGAGCAACTCAAACGCAACAAAAAAATCAAACTCAAAAAGATGCCTTCATCGCATCTGCACGAAAAATTTTGCAGAATAAAGCTAACTCATTGCTTGCTCAACTTCAGAAATTTGCCTCTTCTGCGAGAGTTTTGGAAAAAGAAGATTTAATCAAACTCTTTTATGAGATTTATAATGAAGATACGGAAGTAGATATCGATCAGATGCAAGCGGGGGCAGACGCTCCAGTTATACGAGGAGAAAACCAAGCATGAACTTACCTTTTATGAAAAAAGCTGCTGCACCAGCAGCAGGCCAACAACCAGCAACGCAGCCTGCTCAACCAGTAAAAGGCAAAGCAAAAACTGTTGTTAAGGCAAAGGCAAAAAAAGCTGCTGCACCACAATCAACAAGCCTGCAAACATTTGAAAAAGGGTTAACAACGGTTGTGGATCTTATTGCACCATCTTCTGTTGAAGTCGATTTTAGATATCTTCGCGTTGGAGAATCATATTACACCACCCTTTTTATAGCAGGATATCCGCGTTACGTCTCCCCTGGTTGGCTTGAATCTATCATCGATTATGATCACACGCTGGATATCAGTATGTTCTGCTATCCTACTTCTTCAACAGATGTCCTGGCAGACTTGAAACGAAAAATTGGAGAGATGCAGGCAACGCTCGCATCAGACGCAGAACAAGGAAAGGTTGCAGATCCAACTGTTGAAGCGGCACTTGAAGATGCTCTTGGCCTTCAGGAGGAACTTGCGAAAGGTGTTGAAAGATTTTTCCAATTTGGGTTTTATATTACGATTTCTGACTATGATGTTACCAAACTTCAAGATACTGTAAAAAATCTCCAAACTGCGCTCGGCTCTCTCCTATTAACAGGAAAACCAGCAACACTTCAAATGGAAGAAGGGTTCAAGTCATCCTTACCAATGGGACAAGATAGATTGTATATCACTCGAAATATGGATACGTCTTCTCTTGCATCTACATTTCCTTTCACATCAGCAGTTTTGACACAAAACAGAGGTGTTATGTACGGAGTAAACCAACAAAATGGTTCTCTAATTATCTTTGATCGATTCTCTCTTGAAAATGCCAATGAAGTTGTTTTGGGAAAATCCGGTGCTGGAAAATCATATACGATCAAACTGGAGATTATGAGACAATTTATGCTTGGCGCTGAGGTTATTGTTATTGATCCTGAAGGAGAGTATGAAACGATGACACCTGCTCTTGGTGGAGAAGTCGTTGAATTCTCGTCAGGCTCTCCTATAAAAATTAATCCTTTTGATCTTTCGGATATTTATGAAGAAGGTGAAAACGAGCTTGGTCTTAAAATCCTCTCGCTGCATGGACTTCTAAAAATTATTACTGGAGACCTTGATGCGGAACACGACGCAATTCTAGACCGAGCTCTTATTGAAACCTATCGCTCAAAAGGAATTACAACTGATCCCGCAACTCAAAAAAAACAACCACCTCTTATGGAAGATTTATATAAAACACTCCTTGGGATGGAGAATCAAACTGCACGCGAGCTTGCGTATACTCTGGAAAAGTTTATTAAAGGAAGTGCTTCAGGTATTTTCAACCAGCAATCAAACTTTGAGATTAACAATCCGCTCACAGTCTTTTCTATCCGCAACCTTGAAGAAGCGCTCCGACCTGTTGCAATGCATATTATTCTTGACTTCGTGTGGACCAAGGTCAAACGCTCGCTAAAAAAACGTATTCTTATCCTTGATGAGGGTTGGTATATGATGAAATATCAGGATTCTGCTTCATTTGTCTACTCTATTGCCAAACGTGCACGTAAATATTTCCTTGGGATGACGACCGCCACACAAGATGTTGAAGACTTTCTTAAAAATGAATATGGTAAAGCCGTTCTTACCAATTCCTCAATCCAGGTTCTTCTTAAACAAGGTACTGCGGAAGTAGATATGATTACTGAGACTTTTTATCTTTCAGAAGGTGAAAAAGCACTTCTCTTATCAGCCGATGTTGGTGAAGGTCTTTTTTTCGCAGGACAAAACCACGTGGCAATGAAGGTCTTTGCGGCTCCCTTTGAGCATGAACTAATTACC
>DATIIS010000030.1:0-65189 GCA_035479415.1 Saccharimonadales bacterium (SeqCode) | reverse complement strand
ATTTAATACATATTATATCAAATATTCACATATCATATTTATTAATGCCGAGCTGTGCTATATATTCCACGTCTTCTGAATATGTTAGTTCTATGAAGAAAACTCTTAAAACAAATCTTAATTATTGGATTTAGTTCCAATTCAAAATATTTGAATTACATCAAAACAAGGCTAAATTTATTTTAATATTCAATCCTGATATTGTGTTATTTTTTGACCGTCAAGAGATTGCTCACCTGCCTCCCATCCATCAAAATCTTCAATATGATTTTTAACTGCAAGAGCAGTTAACCTATTGCATTGTTTGAGCAATGATTGTGGCGTATGTATTGTCGTTTCAGTTACATAAAGCAGATATTGATGGTCGCTTGAATATGTAGCGCTTTCATCTAATATCCCTATATAAAACCCTTCCTTTTGAAGAACTTTACTGAAAGCTAACAATTTATTTTTATCATGATCGTAAAAATAATAACCGTAGATGAGTGGTTTATTAACATCAATACCTTTATCTTCCATGCTTTGAAACGAGCTCTCAATATCAGGTAGTGTAGAGACTAACATTTCTGTGTCATTTATCTTAACAGAAGGACCTTGTGTAAGGTCGTTATATGTAAAGTATATGCTAGATAATACTCCTAGCGCTACTAAAAAAACGAAAAGAAAAAATAATTTCCTGCGATAAGCAAGTAAATGTAATAAAAGAAACATAATATATATTTTACCTCTGTTCAGAGAGGCTAGTTGATTCCAATTTCTTTTGCAAGAATTCAATCATCTCTTTCTCCCATCCTTGTGCTTGTCTCTTCATTGATTTAAAAACATTCACACCAAATAAAATAAAAAACATGGGGAAGAATACTGGGAATAGGGAATCAAATATAAATTTCTTTTGAGTAAAGAGATTGTGTATACCAAGAATAACCATAGAGATACACAATAATATAGCAAACGCAAACCATATTATGGTATAAGTTTTAGCCCATGATCGAGTTTCAAACTCTCCTTCAAGTCGTGTTCCACTGCTAATCTTTGTAAGCTTTCCTTTAAGTATTGGTGCATAATAATTTCTACTATAAATCCTCTTAAGGATAAAGGTATCTTTATCGCTTTCAAATTGATATTTTTTATCAAAGTTACTAAAATTAGGTAATAATGTATTTTTTCTTGAATTATCTTTCAGAATCCTTAGACATTCCTCAACAGAATATCTCGAATTAAGTACTATATTTTTCATATTGTTGAGCATTATAACAGACATTTGACTCATTGGTAATACCTTTGCTATGCTAACACAATGTCTGTTGCAAAACCTCTGTGGCGAATAATAAATAGCAAACTCATCATTACATTTATTTTGGCAATAATTTTTGCAACTATAGCAAGCACTGAATGGAACGCAAAAAGCGCTGAGGTAAATCCTAAATTAATCGCAATTATCGGAATTGCTGGATTTATTTTTTTTGCAAGCACAGCACTTAACACATTTACTGAAATAATTCGAAAATTTACCTATCCTTACCTTGGAGTAGGACGTGCAACAACAATTCAATTTATTTTAAGAACAATTGGATATCCAATTATTTTATTGGAGACATTAAGTCTTATCAATGTCCCTATCCAAACGCTTCTTCTTGGCAGTGCTGTCACAGGAATTATTCTCGGAGTAGCGGCTCAACAAGCACTTGCCAATTTTTTTGCTAGTATAATTTTGCTTATCTCTCAACCTTTTAAAGTGGGCCAACGGACATATATTAAAGGCGGCGCATTTGGAGAATATACAGGGACAATAATTGATATGGGGCTCACTCACACCAAATTAGAATTAGATGACGGCACTAAAGTTCTCCTTCCAAACGCAACGCTTCTTTCAAGTGCCGCAATTATGTCTATTAAGCCAAAAGAAGAGTCGAAGAAAAAGTCATAAAAAATGGTTTAGAACCCAAAGAAGCTCGGTAAAAGAGTTACACACAATGCAATAAGAAGTAATAGCCCAAGAAGTAGAATTTTGATAACCATATGAGCCAATTTATTTTTCGTTTTGTAATGATTTAGAACAGAGAGAGAAAGAATACTTCCGCTATAAAAAATTCCTGACAAGCCAATCCAATAGGCAAGAAATAGAGGAAAATTAATTGTATTTATTTTGCTATGTTCCTGAAAAAATTCAGGTAAGGTAATAGAGACTTCAAGATTACATAGATATTTAAATTGTACTGGGTCTGGATTGATACAAGGGCTGACGGAGTTGAGATTGAGAGGAGTAATCGTCTTTATAACTGGAATGAAAAGAATAACATATATAAGTGCTGTAAGTATGGAGAGAATAATAATTTTATGTTGTGAAAAAACTCGTTTCATTGTTATTTTGTTAGTAAATTATTGTTTACTGCAGACAATAATTCATCTGTTTCAAAAGGTTTAGCAAGAAAATCATCTCCACCAAATTGTTTATATTCTTTTTCTACAGTAGGATGAGCTGACATCATAATAACTGGTATATGCGAAGTTTGTTTGTTGGATTTTAGATTTTTGCAAATTGTTCTTCCATCGCTTCCAGAGATAAGGACATCAAGAATAATAAGTTCTGGCTTAAATTCTTTTATTTTTTTGTATACTTCTTCTCCTTTTGTAGTCGACCAAACTTCATAATTTTCTCTCTCAAGTATAAATTGTATTGCATCTAAAATATCGATATCGTCTTCGATAATAAGTATCTTTCTCTGCATTTGTATAATAGTATACTGCTATTTTTGGTCCAATGTAAGACTAAAATAAAAAGTAGATCCTTTTCCTTTTTCACTTTTTACCCACATCTTTCCATTATGTCCGTTAATAATTTCTCTTGAGATATACAGCCCCATACCAAGACCAGGAAATGTCTTAACTTGAGGATCTGTTACCTGGTATAATTTCTCGAAAATTTTATGTTGTTTATCTTTAGGAATCCCAATACCAAAATCTTTTACTGAAACAATTACTTGTCTATCTTTTATTTTTGTCGAAATAATAACTTTATTACTTTGTGGAGAGTATTTAATTGCATTATTTAATAAATTAGTAATGACCTGATATATACGGAACTTATCGCCATATACAGGTAAAGATATACTGTCCTTATACTTAAGCATATGCTTTGGAGAAGCAGGCTGAATACTTTCTATTGTATCTTTGATAGCTTCATCAAGGAAGAATTTCTCGTGATTAAAACTCAATTTGCCTGTTCCAATACGTGATACATCTAGAAGATCATTTACCAAATCTTTCATTTTATTAGTCTGATCATTAATTCTTTTAACAAATGATTGAGCTTGCGGATTGCTATCTCCGAGCGAATTACTTAAAATATCAAGAAACATTTTCATACTTGTAATAGGAGTTTTTAGTTCATGAGATGCCATAGAAATAAATTCATCTTTTAATTTCTCTTGTTCTTTTTGCTCAGTAATATTTCGTACAATTGCTGATATTCCAATTATCTTCCCTTGAGGATCTTTAAGTGAAGAAACAGTCATCGAAACATCAATTATGCTTCCATCTTTTTTTCGACGAGTTGTTTCAAGATTTTGTATTTTTTCACCTTTACTGACTCTTTTTATTATGTCTTCACGTTCTTTTACTTTTTCAGGTGGGACAACAAAGGTAACTCCATTCTTACCTATCATTTCTTTTGCAGTATAACCATATATCTCTTCAGCACCCTTATTCCAACTAAGAATTGTATTATCAAGCGTACTACTCCAAATCGCATCAGAACTTGATTCAACCAAAGATGCAAGATGTGCAAGTTCATTTTCAATTTTTTTCTTATCACTGATATCACGAGCGATTTTGGATGCGCCGATGATTTTACCTTGATTATCTTTAATTGCAGAGATCGTCAGGGAAACAAATATTTGTTTCCCATCTTTTCTTACCCTGACAGTTTCATAGTGCTCAATATGTTTTCCATTTTTAATATTATGAATAATTCTATTTTCTTCAGATTGTAGCTCTTTCGGAATAAGCATTCGGATATTTTTACCAATTGCTTCTTGGGCCGTATAGCCAAATACCTTCTGTGCAGATTTATTCCAGCTCGTAATAGTACCATCAAGCCGCTTACTTACAATTGCATCATCAGAGAATTCAACAATTGCTGCCAATCGTTGTTCTGCTTCAATTGTTTTTTGTGCTTGAGTATACAGCCTCGAATTTTCAATTGCGCTTGCAATTCGTTGAGCAACTTCTTCAGCAAAACGCAGATCATTCTTTGTATAAATTCTGTCCTTTTTAATGGACGAAAATGTAAGAGCTCCAATCACTTTATTTCTTGCTTTAAGTGGTACCCCCATATAAGAAGTTAATCCCAATTTATTAATGACTTCTGTAAGTTGTTTATTATCTTTAAATTTTTTCATTGATGCCTCATCAACTCGTTCAAATATCTCAGGCTTACCTTTTGATAGAATTGAACTTACACCATAGCTTACACCTGGACTATTGCGATATGTATCATATAGTTTATTTACATATTTTAATTTTTGAGGATTAACGTGATAAGAAACTTCTTCAATAACCTGACCCTTATCATCTACCAAAATTAAACGACTATAATCTGCAAGAGATGGGACAATGCTTCCAATAACATTTTTGAGTGTTGTTGTGTATTCAATTGAGGAACTTAATAGTTTGCTTACACTGTTAAGAAAAAGTTGCTGCTCTTCCTCTTTATTGCTTTTTGTTACATCACGCATAATTGCAATAATTGCAGTCTCACCCTGATAAGCAAAAGGTACAGCTTTGGTTTCTGCCAAAATAGTATTTCCTTTTGTATCAATAAATTTTTCAAGAGCAAAGGGAGCAACTCTTTTCTTGCTTAGCATTTTCTTAATTCTAGCTTGAATCAGTGGAATAGAATCAGGATGAATAAAATCCATGACTGATTTTCCGATAACGTCTTTTTCATTTTTAATGGAGAACAATTTTCTTGCGGCCGGATTTACATAGACAATTTTACCTTTATTGTGAATAGCGATTGCTTCAGGAGCTAGATCAATAAGGTGACTATAAAATACAGGATTCTTTATAAATAAATTTTTAAGATTTTCTTTTTCAGAACTTGTAATTTTCTTTGCCATATACAATTTTACCTATTATAGCACTCCTTTCAGTAGACATCCTGAGTATTACTATACTAAAAAGGACAATGTGGAAGAAAGAAGATTATTCAAAACTAACCTGATGACTTACAGATTTTTGAGTATGAGGTTGATCTTTGGGATGCTTCTTTTGTCTAATAACAGTTATTGCTAAGACAGTCACAAATAGCATAAAGATAACTGACACAAGAAATGCTCTATCATAGCCGATAACTGTTGCCTGAAGCTTGCCTGTATTAATTGCGGATGTTGTAACAAATGCTGCAACTCCTGAAAGGATAGACAATCCAAGTGCTCCACCCATTTGCTGTGCTGTATTGATAAGCCCTGAGGCAAGACCTGTCTCAGTATTTTTAACACCTGATGTAGCTGCGGCAATAATTGGCATGAATGTCAATCCAATCCCCAATGGCATAATAAGAACTGAAGGAAGTATGTTGAGAAGATAATTTCCATGAACAGGCAACATACTTAGTAAAATCATACTAAGCATAACTAAAAGAGGTCCGATGATTAGAAATCTTTTGAAACCATATTTTGAAACGAGACCAGAGACCCGAGTTGAGGTATAACCCATGATAATTGGGAATGGCAGGAAACTAAGTCCTGTCAGAACAGGTGAATAATGCAACACTGTTTGAATATAAAGAGAAAGTAAAAAGAAATTACCAAACATTGTTGCTGCAACAGGTGCCATCATAAGATTGGCTCCTACAACATTTCTTACTCTAAAAATTGATAATGGGACTAGTGGATGCTTGCTTCGTGACTCATTAAAGATGAATGAACCAAGTAGAATTACAGTAAGTACGAATAGTCCAATTGAAGGCAGACTAAACAATCCCCATACAGGCGCCTGGCTAATGAGAAAAACAAAGACAATCAAACCACTTGTCACAAGAAGTGCGCCTGGCAAATCCAGATCACTGTGATCTGCTTCACTTTCATGGCGTGGAACAATTTGTGAAATTGCGTAAGAGACAATAATGCCAACAGGGACATTGATAAAGAAATTCCATCTCCAACCCAGATATTCTGTCAATGCACCACCCAGCAGTAAGCCGACTGCTGCTCCACCTGTTGCAACAGTTGACCAATACCCTAGCGCTTTATTTCGCGCGCTTCCCTCTTTGAATGTTGTCAAAACAATTGAAAGTGCAGATGGAGACATAAGAGCCGCTGCCAGTCCTTGAAATGCTCGAAGGACAATAAGCTCAATTGCATTTTGAGATATACCAATAAGAAATGAGAATATCGTGAATGCTATCATTCCTATAAGAAGTGTTCTTCTTCGGCCAAAAAGATCTGCTGCACGGCCTCCTAGCAGCAAAAATCCCCCAAATGTCAGCGCATATGCAGTAATTACCCACTGCAATGAATTTGTTGAAAAATGGAGTGTCTGTTTGATTGTAGGGAGAGCAACGTTGGTAATGGAGATATCCAAAACTACCATAAATTGTGCTATTGCTACAAGTAAAAATATTAACCAGGGTGATTTTTGTTTCATAAATTATTTTAAACTTCAATCATTATAATATTAAATAATTGACTTTGTCAAGTATTTACAATGTAAGAATTTTGATGTACAATACTATTAACATGACTAAAGCAAACTTGCAAAACAATCTCTATTGGCAGCTTCTTAAAGTTGCAATTAATGCCAAACATGGCCTCATGCACATTGCTGAAAAGCATAATTTGACCGTAATGCAGATGTATACACTTTGCCTCCTCGAATCAGATAACTCTATCCCAATGAACTCTCTTTCCTATATGTTAAATTGTGATGCTTCCAATGTCACAGGGCTCGTCGATAAATTATTTCAAAGTAAATTTATAAAAAGAGAAGAAAATCCAAATGATAGAAGAGCAAAAATGATTACCCTTACTCCAAAAGGTGCTAAGTTATGCGAGAAATTCGCAGAAGCTCTTGCTTCCTATGCACCACCTAGTCTTCAAAATTTGTCTGAGAAAGACAAACAACAACTGCTTGCTCTTCTGACCAAAACATCACTTACTACTGCTGACTATTCAACAAAATAAGTCTACTTCAAATATTTGTTAAAGAAAGCAATACTCATGGACATCGCAGTGGCAGTATCAGGACTCAAGTTATGATCCGCACCGCTGTATTCATGATAATCTACTAGTTTACCAGCACTTTGTAAGGAGTTTTTAAGAGTTATTGAAAAATCTAGAGGAACTTCCACATCAGCGCTGCCCACCTGAAGTTGGACCGGAGCAGTTATGAAACTAATAGATTGCGTAGGATCAATTGCGTTCCAATAGGTAGGATTAGTTGTGGGAGTCCCGTTATCTTTGACCATTTGTTGAACGACTTTTGAGGTATCCAAATCATTACCTATTATACTGTGAGCGGAGATACGGTGATTCCACCATTGAAGAAGTGCGGATTCACTACCAACAGTTCCAGCCATAAGTTCTGCTGCTTTGATATCGTGTGTCATCACAAGTTCATGAAGCGTGATATTGCCTCCCATCGAATGACCAAAAACTCCAATTTTCTCAGGATTAGCGTCTTTATATTTTTTAACCGATGCAAGTGCATTCATGCTGTCAGTTACATAATCAGGTGTTATATATGGCTGTGTTGGTATTCCTTGAGAATTATTATTGCCACGATAATCAGGAGCCATAACGATATATCCAGCAGCAGCCAATGGATCAATCATCACTGCATAGCTACTCGCAGTTGAATATGATGCAGGTGGAATATATCCATGATTGAACATGATAACAGGCCAGCCATCTTTTGGTTTGGTGCCAGTGGGAACTGTGAGCAAACTATAAATTTTTAATCCATCTGATCTGTATGAAACAAGATATCTTTTATAATTCTCGCCAGGACTAAGCGTTTGTTCTATGGCAATATCGCTTCCAGGATATGATTTATGCCGCATGTTCGCAATTGCAAGAGGTGACGAAACTGTTGGAGTTGGAGAATTTACATGAGAAACTTTTTTTGTAACCTGCTCAACGGTATGAGCAATCATATGTCTAGATAAGGTTGAATAACTCACTCCTCCAATAACAAGAACAAGAATGAGAAACGTGAGGATGATATTAACCATTGGGAAGATTATAATACTTCAGGAGAGAAATGTAAAAAAGTTACACTTTATGAATATATGAATCAAATTCGCAGTTAAGACAAATTTCTCCTTTAAAGATACTTTTTGTTGAATGCTCTGAGCATTTTTCGATATAAAACGGCTCTTTTTTATAACTGGTCCTTTGAAATATTTTTTTCAGAAGACTGATAAGTTCTTTTTCATCTTTATAGTTAAGAACAAGTATTCCTGGCATACCTTTAACCATACGTGAAACTTTCTCTTGAGAAAAGCCAATCTTTGGCACTGAAAGCCCCATTTCAATTTCTTGTCCAACTCCATGAGAGGGCCTATTGAGATCCATAAGTGCAGCTTCAGATTTGAGGACATTGATATGATCAAGATCGCGTATCTGATATGAATCAAGTCCATCTGGAATCTTTGAGTGAGGATTGGATTGATCAAATGGAGAATAAACTGTCCAGTCTAACTTCTCTATTGCCTTAATTATTTTGTGCCAATATGGCATCATACTTTTTGTGTATTTTGGGTCCGCTGTCAATGAAGTTGCGAAATAAATTCTTTTTGGATAAAACCCAAATGATTCATTAGAAATATCTGTTCCAAAAACATCTTCAAGTAGATGAAGAAAATGAGTTTGATTACGTATGCGATCTTTCCATACTTTTTTATTAGCGATCTTAACGGCGAGTATATCTTTTAAGATTGAGTATTTATAGTCTGCTGACATTAAAAAATTATAGCATATTACATTATGAGAAATATACTGTCTAATCAATCAAATCCTTCTTTTTAAGATAATTGAAACTAGTGATATCAACAAACTACATATTGAGGACTTCTTTAATCTTGGAGACAATTGCCTCCAGAGTGACGTTTGATTTGATGAGATAAAAGGCGGGTTTGTGGTCAAGAATTGTTTTGATGGTTTTGTCTGCGTCAGGGTTGAGGTTGGTAAGGATGATGACAGGAACATCATGTCCCCACGCATCATTACGAATTGTCTCAAGCATTGTCAAACCATCCATTTTGGGCATAAAAATATCCAAGAGCAGAAGATCAGGATGTTCGCGAAGTGCTGTATCAAGACCATCTTTACCATTGTCGCATCTCAGAACGGTAAAACCATGTTGAGCAAGCGTGTCACCGATAGCATCACGCATTGGTGCTTCATCTTCTATAACTAATACTTTCTTACTATTACTGCCATCCATATGTTTGAGTATAATAACTCGTCTGTCCGAATGCAAGAGACATTATGCTAGAGATCCTTCAGTCTTACAAACAAAAGGTATAGCTACATTAAACGTCGTCCCTTTATTTTCTTCCGATGTAAACCAAGCTTCTCCACCGTTTAATTGTAGGATGAGTTTGATAATATACAAACCAAGTCCTGTGCCGCCCATGACTTTTTCTTTGGCATTGGTAGCACGATACATCTTTGAAAATATCTTTTGTTGTTCTTCCTTTGGTATGCCATAACCACTATCGGTAATAGAAAAAAGAAATGATTTCTCGCGAGTCGGATCAACAGAAATAGTAAGCGTTATCGTCCCGCCATCAGGAGTGTAATTGATGGCATTTGAGATAAGTTCGTTAAGAATAGTTTTGAGGAGAAATAGATCAGTACGAATTTCAGGCAGATCTGCGCTGTACTGCTCTTTGAAATTAATTTTTTTCTCAGCAATTTTATGATCATAGTCCTCAAGTACTCTTTTTGCAATCTTAGGAAATGATAAGTTCTCAGGCTTAAAAGGCATCCTGCCTAGCTCAAGTTCTGAAACTGTTAAGATATCATTGGTCAGATGAACTGTCCGTTTACTTGCATTGTATAGTTCTTGAATGTATTTCTTCTGCGTGTCAGACAACCCTTCAGACTGACTTTGGAGGAGCATCTCAGCATGCCAATTGATTGTGGTAAGTGGTCCTCTCATCTGATGAGAAGCAACAGAAAGAAATTGTGTTTTAACCTGATCAAGCTCTTTCTCACGAGTAACATCATGCACTGTTCCTACCATACGAATAGGCTGATGATTTGTGTCATAAAAAGTTTTACTTCTACAGTGGAACCAAAATACTTCCTTACTTCCAGGATCAATAAAACGAAAATCCAAAACTCCAGAACCCTCAGCAAGAGACTGGGTTATAAAGTTTTTGACTTTTTCCTTGTCTTCCTCGTGGACATGTGCAAGAAGCGTCTCCTGATTTACCTTTGTTGATTGAGGGGCAAGCGCAAAAAGTCTGTACATCTCATCAGTCCAGGTAAAGGTATCCGATGGGATATCCCACTCCCAACTTCCTTGATGAGCGATCTGTTGAGCTTCAGATAGCTGCCTTTCAGCTTCTTTAACTTGCTCAAGCTCTGACAAATGAGGAGTTATATCATGAATAACAACAACAATTTCTTTGGGTTTGCCATCACTATCGGTGAATAATGATGCGCTTGCAGAAATTCGGAGAAATGATCCATCTTTTTTGACTCCGTTGCATTGAAGACTAGATATTTTTTTGCCTTGTAAAACTTCCTTGAAGGCAGCCTCTACGTTTTGCTTATCCTGATCAGCGATAAGATCAAAACCATTCTTTCCTACAATATCTTTTTCGTTATCCCAACCAAACATCGACAATGTAGGCTTATCAACTCGTACAATTATTGCATTGGTATCAAAGACAACAATTGCTTCAGGAAATAAGATAACTGTTTTCTCGTATAACTTTGGCCCAAAACCATGAGGAATATCATTCATAATTGATTGATATATCAAGCATATGATAAATCATTTTAAGATTCAAGTAGAAAATGGAGGCACCCATAAATCTCGCCCATGTTCTCATATTATCCTGCCGTTGAGGTCCAAAACTATAAGCATTATCTATACCTGCTTGATCACTAGCAAGATCGACAAGAGATACATCCAAACAGTTTACAGAAGGAAGACTACTTACTATGGAATTATGTGGAGGTGAACCAAAAGGACGATTATTTCGTCCTACATGAACTATCATGTCAGGGCTGACCAACCTCCTCGTTGAATAATTATCTGCGCCTTCAAGAAATGAATCTAATTGTGTAATTAGACTTCGGTCAGGATATGACATGGTCAGAATTATAGCACTTTTATAGAAATTAGGCTTTGATTAAAGAGGTTAATACGTCGCAGGGATAATAGGCATATCAACAGGTGTTCTTCCGCTCTTATTCTTCTTTGGCTCAACATTGAGAGGCTTAGTCAAAGCGATCTTCAGGACTTCATCCATATGTGAGACAAATTTGAATCGCAAATCCTTAAGTACTTCTTTTGGTACATCTTCCAGATCCTTCTTATTATCTTTTGGCAAGATAATGGTTTTAAGACCTGCACGGTGTGCTGCGATAACTTTTTCTTTAACTCCGCCAATCTCAAGTGCTCGGCCTCGAAGTGTAACTTCTCCTGTCATTGCAACTTTGCGGTTGACTGGGATCTTGGTCAAGGCTGAAACAATTGCTGTTGTGATTGCAAGACCAGCTGATGGACCATCCTTTGGAACTGCACCTTCTGGGACATGGACATGAACATCTATCTTTTGATAGAAATTCTCAGGAATTCCCAAATCTTTTGCACGTGCTCTGATATAAGACATCGCTGCCTGACAAGACTCTTTCATAACATCTCCAAGTTGTCCAGTCAAAATAAGTTGTCCTTTCCCTGGCATAAGCGCGACCTCAATAAAGAGAATGTCTCCACCTGCTTCAGTCCAAGCAAGTCCTGTGGTCTGACCAATTTCATCTTTCTTTTCAATCACATTGCCATGAATTCTTTCAGGGCCAAGATATTTTGTTATATCTTTATCAGTGACTACTATCTTTCCTTTTTCACCTTCTGCGACTTTCTTTGCTACCTTTCGGAAAACTGTTGCAATCTTTCTTTCAAGGTTTCGAACTCCTGCTTCGCGGGTGTAATGATGGATGATAAATTGTAATGCTTTGTCAGTTATCTCAACTTGAGATCCTTTCAAGCCGTGATTATCAAGCTGTTTTTTGATTAAGAAATCACGTGAGATCTTAAACTTCTCATCATGTGTGTATCCTGAGAAGGTAATGATTTCCAAACGGTCACGAAGTGCTGGTGGAATAGTATCAAGCACATTGGCAGTTGTGATAAACATTACATTTGAAAGATCAAATGGAACTTCCAAATAATGATCTGAGAATTGACCATTCTGTTCTGGATCAAGGGCCTCAAGAAGTGCACTTGATGGGTCACCTCTGAAATCAGATCCGACTTTGTCAATTTCATCAAGCATGAAGACTGGATTTTTGGTACCTGCGTCTTTGATTCCTTGAATAATACGTCCAGGCAATGCACCTACATATGTTCGTCGATGACCTCGAATTTCTGCCTCATCACGGATTCCACCAAGTGATACGCGGACGAATTTGCGTCCCAACGCGCGTGCAATTGATTTACCAATTGATGTCTTACCTACCCCTGGAGGTCCAGCAAAACAAAGAATCGGTCCTTTCATTTTGCCTGATAATTTATGTACTGCAAGATATTCAACAATTCTCTCTTTTGCTTTTTGCAAACCATAGTGATCTTCATCAAGAATCTTTTCAGCAGATCCAATATCTGAGCCATCTTTACTTTCCTTACTCCAAGGAAGTGCTACCATAAGATCCAAATAATTGCGGATATAGCCTGCTTCAGGATTAAATTGGTTCATATTCTGAAGTTTGTTAAGCTCTTTCTTTGCTTTTTCTTCAACTTCAGCAGGCATCTTTGCATCTTTAATCTTATTAAGTAAAACGCGAACCTCAGAATTCTCTTCTTTATCTCCCAATTCTTCCTCAATTGTTCGAAGTCTCTCACGAAGCATTGCTTCACGAGCGCCTTTTTCAAATCGCTCTTGAGTCTTTGATGCAATTCTTCGCTCAAGTTCAAGAATTTTGATTTCTTTTGCCAATAATTCAGTCAATTTTTGAAGTCTTGTCTTAACATCAGTTACCTCAAGAAGTTCTTGTCTTTCTGATGGTTTAAGATCAAGTGCAGATGCGACCAAATCTGAAAGCTCTGAAGGAGATGTTTCAGACATGATATTCATGAAAAGAAGAAAGTCTGCTGATTTGCCAAAATTCATTGCTTTTCTGAACTCATTGGTCAAGTGATTGCAGAGAGCTTTAATTTCCTCTGTATTCTCACCTTCATCGGAAAGCTCCACAACTTTGGCCATGAAGTATGAGTCGTGATGTTCGTAAGAAAGGATTTTGACACGAGCAAGTCCTCTGACTTGTGCATTGATTTCTCCATCGGTTCTGATCATGCGCTCAATTCGAGCAAGAGTTCCAATCTGATACAGATCATCAGTTGATGGATCGTTGAGTCGTGCATTTTTCTGAAGAACGAAACATACAACTCGCTCCTTTTGAAATGCTGATTCAAGTGCTGCCAAACTTTTTGGTCTGCCAAAGGTAAGCACTGAATCTGTATTGGGGAAAATAATTCCGTCTCTGATTGGGATTATTGGTACTACTTTTTCCATAAAAAACTTTGTAATTAGCAATCTATCATAGATTCTGCTAATTGTCAACTATCTCAATTGGTATCAAGAGTAACAGGGAATATTGTACCTGTCAACTTTTAATATGTTTTCTTACAATATAGAGCAAGTCGTCGATATTGAAAGGCTTAAGAAGAAAATCATCTGCACCTACTTGTTTGGTGATCTTCTCTGTTTCATTATTTGCAGACATAAGAATTATAGGAAGATGTTTGGTATCTGCTTTGGATTTGACGCTTTTTGCGATCTGTCCACCATCTTCACCATATAACCAAATATCTAGGAGAAGGATATCAGGCTTATGCTTCTTAATTATCTTATGAACTGTCTCTCCCTGATCAGCCGTAAAGACTTCATATCCTTCATTTTCAAGAATGATCTTTACTACCTCTATTATTGCTTTATCATCTTCAGCGACGAGTATTTTCTTCTGCATAAAATATTAATTTATTGATACTAACTTGGAATATACCACAAGTCGATCAGAATAGTTCTTGGTAGTTTTATCCCATGTACCATTACAGGTAATAAGATTTAACATCGGCACATCTGATGCTGCAAAAACTTCTTTAATTGGGAAGCTATTATATGGATAGCGTACGGTTTGGGTGACTGCAAATGTATATGTTTTGCCGTTATTCTCAGTTACTGAAATGTTGTCACCTGCGCTCAGAAGCTTTAAATTCCAAAAAACAGCTGGGGCACCAGTCACCAGATCCAAATGGCCATCAATAACAGCACTTCCATTCATACCAGGCTTATATCCCGGGCTAAACCACGCTGTATCAGCAGGGTCTTTAGGGATATCCATCCTTCCTTCACTATCCATTCCCACTGACTCAACAGTTGTATTTACATTTATTTTGGGAATACTAATTTTTTCAGGAACTCCTGGCGCAACAGGCTCTGAAGAAGTTGGTGAAGTTGTAGGAGCAATCTCTTTTTGAGCAATAGTTTGGGTCCCAAGTACTTGTTTGCTGGGTTGAGTTTTCTTATGTGCAAATGAGTGCCCAATAGCTACGCCAGCAATCACACCAAGAAATATGATAACTAAAAGTAATTTATTTTTCATATTAACAATCTAATAGTTGACTCCAATGGAGCAAAATACTCTGTATCTTATGACAAGAAAGGCATTTTGCTCCATTTTGTCATGTAATTAACTATTAAAATTACTCGGCGCGACCTGTCGCAGGCGCGGCGGTAGGAGCACTTACAGCGGTTGTCGGAGTAACAGTTGTTGTACCCGATGTAGGTGCTGTTGTTGGTGTTGCAGTCTGCGCAAATGTCATTGTTGCGACCGCCATTGCTGATACAGCAAATACTCCTGTTGCTATTAAAGCTTTCTTGATCATATTCTCACCTCCTTTCAAAATCTAAAGTCTGTTTTAAGTATCACACTCTACTGTATAAATACTAATCAAGCGAAGTCGCCTTTATCCTAACATCATAAGAATACATAGTCAACCGTATGTCAATTTTCTTACACGTACTTATACCTAAATCACATACACTTCATACATTCCATATGATAATATGAAACTCTTGCATATTCCTTACGGAATTTTCGTGTATCTCTTAAGCAGATCATTTAGGATAAACATAATATGATGAAAGGAGGTGAATAAAGTATGGCAACTAAAGGAAAAAGTAAAGGTCGTGGATTTGCATCCATGGACAAAAGTAAACAGCGCATGATTGCGAGTAAAGGTGGAAGAGCAGCCCACAAAAAAGGAACTGCCCACACTTGGACTAGTGAAGAAGCTCGAAAGGCAGGACAACTCGGCGGACGAGCTCGTCAGAAAAAAAATAAATAACCAGATCTCTGGTGATGGCATCTTATCCGAAGAAAGGAGGTGAGTAAATGAATATTTTAACGTGGATTCTATTTGGATTGTTAGTTGGAACAATTGCAAATGCAATTGATACAACTCCAAATAATGGAGGCTTTATAGGATCCGTATTATTGGGAATTGTCGGTGCACTTGTTGGAGGTTTTATAGCAAATCTTCTATTTGGTATTTCAATTACAGGATTTGACACCACAGCATTTATCGTCGCAATTGCCGGTTCATTACTCCTACTTTTCTTCGGAAAAGCTATAAGGAGAGCTAGCTAACTTACATAGCGTTAGAAAATGATTCTAACGCTATATCTCTATAACCAAAAATCTGAAAGGAGGTGAAAAAATATGCTATCGTATGACTTTAAAAAAGAAGAAAAAAATACATCTGATCTAAATCCAGCAGCAATTGGATTGGCGGGTGTTATAGCAGGAGCAGTTGGAGTAACGCTTCTTGCTCTCTCTGACGAGGAGATCAGAGAACGTGTCAACAAACGTGCTCATGAAGCAAAAGACAATCTCAAAAAATGGGGAACTGCCAAAATTCATGAACATCGAAAAATGATGACAAAGGAACTTGTAGAAGATGATCTTGAGGCACCAAATGAAGTAACTCCATTAGATGAAAAATTACATAATTAGTAATTAATATATGTCCGAGAAATATAACCGCTCCCTAATTCTCGTCCACTTATGAATGCGTTTAGTAAGAAATAGTAAGAATATGATAAGAACGTACCCAAACTTGTTGTATTTTTGAGCTAATTTGGTAAGATAGGTGATGTTACTATGAAAAATTTACGGCTTGACCAAGTTAATAGAGCTATTACTGCTTTAGCGGATACAAAATCAGATAAACAACTTTACTCACAAATTGGAGAAAGTGCAAAAAGTATAACAGGAGCAGACTATGCCAAACTTTTTCTCACTGATAAAACTACCTCAAAAAAGGTCTATGTTTCAGACGATCTTATTAAGCCAAATTTTCTTATCAATAATAAAGATTTCAATAAACTTATTTCATCCGACGGTATACGATATTTGACTCAAGCGGACATCCTCAAATTGCAAATTAAAAAATTCCCTCATGAAATTAAATTTCTTATTGTTATACCACTTTATCATTCCACAGAATTACTTGGATATCTTTTTCTTTATTTTCTTAAAGAAGGCAAAATACTTGATTCATCAGAAAAAGAAATACTTGATCTCTTTGGACATACCATATCGCTAGTTCTTAACAAGTCTAAGCTCCAAGACGAATCTCAAAAGGCGCTTGAGATTAGAGACCGATTTATTTCTCTTGCCTCACATGAACTCCGAACTCCCCTTACATCAATACATGGATACATACAACTTCTTCACAATCGAATGAAAGACAAAGACACACTTGAATCCCGATGGACCAATGAACTCTATGTTGAGAGCATTAGACTCACAACACTTGTCAAAGAGCTCTTAGATGTCAACAGAATCAAACAAGGACAATTTGATTTTGTCTTTAGTGAAGTACCAATGCAAGATGTCATCGCGCGGGCAATTGAGAGATATAAACTAACCAATGCAGATCATCCTTTTGAGTTTCAATGCAAGCTTACCAATCATGAGACTCGGATTGTCGGAGATTTTGATAAATTGGTTGAGATGGTATCAGGACTTTTGGGAAATGCTGTAAAATTTTCTAAACCTGGTGAAAAAATAACAATTACACTAAAAAATCTCCACGGTATCCTTTCAGTGGAAGTAAAAGACCGGGGCAAAGGTATATCCAAAGACGATCTTTCAGCAATAATGACAGGCTTTTACAAACCTGAATATGCAAGTTTTATTGAAGGAATGGGGGTTGGACTTATGCTTGCAAGACATATAGTCGAAAATCATCGAGGCAAACTAAAAATCAAATCAAAAGAAAATAAAGGAACAACCGTTACTGTTAGCCTGCCAACTCTTAAGGCAGTAAATTAGAAATTACACTTGTAATAAAATTATTCCTTAATAACGTAGCCAAAACCGCGGACTGAATGAAGTAATTTTTTCTCAGTATTTGAATCAATTTTCTTTCTCAAATATCCCATGTAGACATCTACAACTCGAGTCTCAACATCACTTGAATACAGCCAAATGCGTGATAGGATCATCTCACGTGTGAGGATTCGGCCTTTGTTGCTCATCAAATATTGAAGTAATTTAAACTCCTGTGGGGTCAGTTGAATTTGCTGATCTTTTCTTTTTACCTCCATTGTTTTGCTATCAAGCTCAAGATCGGCAACTTTGAGGACAGTATCATTGTTTGCTTGCTTTCTAAAACGTGCTTTTATTCGAGCGAGGAATTCATCAGCGACAAATGGTTTGGTGATATAATCATCAGCACCTAAGTTAAGTCCTTCGACAATATCATTAATTGAATCTTTTGCGGTGAGGATAACAATTGGAAGATCTTTATATTTCTTTCTAATCTCCCGACATACTGCCTCCCCTGACATAACAGGTAAACCAAGATCGAGGACAACCAAATCAGGTACTGTCTTCTTAAAATAATCAAGAGCAGCAATTCCATCGGCAGCGGTCTGAACTGCGTATCCATTGTCCAGGAGTAATTCTTTCAGATATTTTTGAAGTCCTCTATCATCTTCGACTACAAGTATTGTCTGCGTCATAAGTAACGATTATTATAACAATTTCTGTAAGAACACACAACTAATAGAAAAGACGCTTTTTCCGCATAAATCGAGGCTAACATATACTATTATATATAGTGCCGCCTTTACAATTTTCTTACCCAACTTTTACATGAATTTTATATAGGTCTTGCAGACCAATTTTCATTATTGTATAGTAATTATCCTGCCATGCTAGATAACTTTTTCAACTCATTCGAAATAACTCCCAGCCAAAAGAAAATTTTTGCGATCACCTTTATAGCTGTCTCAGTTATGGTACTTCTTCAACACGCTGGTGTACACTCACCTATTCCCGTTCTTTCCCTTGACAAATAGCTCATAATTTACCAGTATTAACTTACGGCATGTTTTTTTTGGCGATTTTCCTTGCTATTATTCTAGTTATCGTAACTGTGTTCATTATTAACTACAGTTATACTCATGCGATCAAAAATGCCCAAGCGCAAATCCTCGCATCACTTAATGAATCCGCAATTGTCATAGATACTAAACAAAAAATTCTTTTATTCAATGCAAAGGCTGAAACCATGACTGGCATTGCAGCAAAAGATGCACTCGGCAAACCTATTGATGAAGTTCTAAAATTTTCAAATGGAGATACTCCTGTCCCATACAGTGTCTATGGGGAATCTAACAATACACCTGAGAGTAAATTAACACTCCTCAAAGGAAATGGCGAAAAATATCAAGTTGCGTTAAAACTCACACCTGACGCATTTGGAACAAAAGGTCGCACACTTCTTACTCTTCTTGATACATCCCAAGAGAAACAACTTGAAGAGATGAAAGTTGATTTTGTGTCAATGGCCGCACACGAGCTCAGAACTCCTCTGACAGCTATCCGTGGATACGCATCACTTCTTCAGATGCATTACTCAGCCAATCTTGATGATTCTGCAAAAGAGCTTCTCACACGACTTATCGTCAGTACGACCAATCTCGCAAGTCTTATTGATAACTTGTTAAGCATCTCACGAATTGAACGAAATGATCTTACTGTTGAGGTCAAGCCACTTGATTTATCAATTATTGTCAAAGATATCTATTCAAGTTTCAAACAAGATGCACTCACCCGCAAACAAACGTTTACGCTCAATATGCCTGATAATTTACCTATGGTTATGGCAGACCCATTTAGAATCGGGCAAGTATTTATCAACCTCATCGGCAATGCTATTAAATATACACCCAATAACGGAACTGTTACTGTAACTCTAGCGGATAGAAAAGATCATCTAGAAATTGCTGTGCAAGATACTGGAGAAGGAATACCAAAAGAAGCGCTTCCAAGACTGTTTACAAAATTTTTCAGAGTTTCAGGATCATTGGAGCAAGGATCTAAAGGCAGTGGAGTCGGACTCTTTATCACCAAGTCAATCGTTGAGATGCACAAAGGAAAAATTTGGGCAGACAGCCAACAAGGCAAGGGATCTATTTTTACATTTACTCTTCCAGTAGCAACTGAGGCTCAAAAAAATCAACAGCAACAAACAACGAACGGTTTCTTGACAGTCAAAAATGGACAAGGTATCATAGTTAGAAATAATCCAACTAATTCAACCGTAAATTAATATGAGAAAGTTACTTATAGCTGAAGACGATTTTTTTATTAGAGATATTTATAGTAAAGTCTTTTCCCTTTCAGGTTACGACGTTCAAGTCGCAGTCGATGGCATGGATGCTTTCGAGAAGATAAAAGCCAATCAATATGACATGATACTTCTTGATATCATGATGCCGAGGATGACTGGGATTGATGTTCTTAAGAATGTTCGTGCGCTCACTACACCATCTAAAAATACACCAATTTTTATGATCACCAATCTCGGACAACAAAATGTTATCGAGGAAGCATTTAAGTTGGGTATGGATGGATATATCCTCAAATCTCAAGTCTCCCCTCAGCAAATTGTTGATGAGATAAATAACTTCTTTATCAATAAAGAGTCTACTCCTCAGACATAATAGCTAAACGAAACGTACTTCAATCTCTCTTTCTCGTGGTCCATCTAACTCAACAACGATAACTCTCTGCCATGTCCCAAGTTCTAGTTCTCCATTTGAAATAGGAATAGTAAGTGATGGCCCGATAATTGATGATAATATGTGATCTGGAGCATGCGCAGGATTGTGAGGATGGCGGTAGTCAAGACGCGGCATCAGTACTTCAAATGCATCAAGCATATCAAGATCTGTCCCCGGATCAAGATCAGCTGTTGTCAATGCTGCAGTTGTGTGTTTGATAAAGAGCATACAAAGCGTGGCATCGGGCTTGTTATGAGCTAAACTCTCAACTTCATCTGTAATATCTATGATTTCCTTTTTTTTGTGAGTTCTGATAGTAAGCGCAGCCATAGAATCTTATTATATAAGGAAGTTAACAAATAAAGTTTAAAATTAGGTAAATAGTGTGTAAATTGTTACAATTCCTGAGATAGTCATAAGTGCAACAACAATCCAGCCAACACCTGCAACCAATGGATGACTTGTTCTCTCCTTCATAATCTTTTTATTGCTTGTCATTTGCACAATAGGCACGAGTATAAAAGGTGCGGCAAGTCCGTTAAGAACAGCGGAATAAATAAGCATCTTAATTGGATTAAGACCAATAAAGTTAAGAAGAAGCCCGAGAATCATCGCTAAAATAATAATTCCATAGAATGCACGAGCATCTTTTAATTTTCGATAAAGGCCTTGCTTCCAAAGAAAACTTTCAGAAACCGTATATGCAGCAGATCCAGCAAGAATAGGGACTGCCAGAAGCCCTGTCCCCACTATCCCAATCCCAAAAAGAAGAAATGCCTGGTCGCCAGCAAGTGGCTTAAGTGCGAGGGCTGCTTGAGCCGCAGAATCAATATTGGTAATTCCATGTGCGTAAAGAACTGCTGCACAAGTAGCCACAATAAAGAACATTACCAAATTTGAGACAAACATCCCCGACCAGACATCTGTTCTCATGGCAGAAATTTCTTTGTCAGTTACATTTTCTTGACGCAAGCGTATAGAAGTCTTGCCATGGAGAATTTCTTCCTCAACTTCATGTGATGTTTGCCAGAAAAAAAGATATGGAGAAATTGTCGTTCCCAGGATAGCTGTGACAAGAATTATCTGATCTTTTGAGAAAGTTAAATGAGGAATAACTGCATGATACAGAAGCGTCACGGGATTAAGACCGACTATCAAACCCGTCACAACATAGGAAAAAAGGACAAGCACCAACCACTTAAGATATCTCGCATATCTCTCATAAGGAGTATAGATCTGCACAAGAAGCATAAAAAAGGTAAAGAAAATAACAAGAAGTGAGAAATCAAAATGTGGAGCAAATAATTGAACTCCTTTTGCCATTGCTCCGATATCAGCACCTATATTAAATGTATTTGCAACAAAAAGAAGTGTTGCACAAATATACATAACCCATCGTGGATAATTGATACGGATATTCCCAGCAAGTCCACGTCCTGTGGCAAGACCGATTCTGGCGCACATCTCTTGCACAATCGCCATAAGTGGAAAGGTAAATAATGCAAGCCAAAGAAGTTGGAAGCCTGTTTGTGCTCCCTGCTGAGAATATGTCGCAATACCTGACGGATCGTCATCTGCAGCGCCAGTCACAAGTCCTGGCCCAAGACTTGTCCAATAACTTCGTGCCCTTTTATAATGAGATCCCATGGCACCTGTACCTATCTTTTTGGTGACCTCAACACTTTTCTCAAGTGCAATTGAAGGTGCAGAAACTATCTCTTCAAATTTTTCCTCCATGTAATAATAGTACCTAATTTATAAAAGAGATAGCAAGTTATTTTTGATCAAACCTATAAACCTTGACATCTTACTCTATACAGCATATCCTTAAAGTAGGGTTACTTTCCCATGAGAAATCTATTTCTATCGCCCAAACTTATAACTATTACACTTGCCGTGCTGGCAATTATTATTATCCCCATAACTGTCATCGAAGTACAAAATCAACAAAACCTCAAACAGAACGCAGAATCAATTCTCTGGATTACCAATCAATCAGCAAGTACAGCATGTGCTCCTGATGGAAGTGGAGCCAATATTGAGGTCACCTTTACCAATGCCGAACCGCCAAGTACTTCAACATCTATGAATGTTACAGCTAAAGATGCACAAACAGGTAAGACAGTAAATATGGGAGCAATCAAAGGAGGCTCTAGTAAAACAAGTGCCATCGTAACAAGTAAAACAACACTTGACGCGGGAACAGTTACCTTTGCTCTCTCATGGACAGATGGACATGCGGGTACTGACTCAAGAACTGCAAGTTATAAAGCAGTAAGTAAATGTATCTCGACACCAACTCCTACACCCAAACCAATTGTAACACCATCTCCAACACCAACTACCCCTCCAGATCAACCAACTCCAACGATCTGCCCAACTCTAGAACCAGTAAAAAATGTCAATATTGTCTGTCCTAATTGCCAACTTAAAGATAACAATAAATAAAACAGAGTGAATGTATCTAATAGACCAAAACCATATTTTCTTGTCGTACTCGCAGTAATTGTTCTTGCGATACCTCTGACGGTGTATCTATCACAAAATACGCAAGTCTTTCAAAACTTCGCCTGGTTTACAAGCCAAGCAGCAACTTCTGAATGTTCTGGCACGACCGGAACAGCGACCATCAATGTAAGCTTTACGAATACAGAAACTTCCACTGCACAAAATATGGATGTCGTTGCCAATGACCTCCAAACCAAAAAATTTGTTGATCTTGGAACAGTCAAAGCCAAACAAACAAAAACAGCACAGATTGATACACAAGAGAGTTCTCTCAAAGGAGGTACTGTCGTATTTAGTCTCAAATGGAGTAACGGTGCACCAGGAACTGATTCAAGATCAGCCACATATCCAGCAGTAAGTAATTGTACTGCTCCAACACCTACTCCTCCACCTAACTTCTGCCCCGATTCAGGACAAAACGACCAAGGACTTTGCAAGTGGGATCAACTCAGTGAAGCACAAGGATACAATGTCGTCGTGACAGAAACAGACAACGGAACTGTCGTCCAATCATCAAGTGTTGCTTCAACCATAACTCAAGTATCATTTCCCATGACTCCAGGCAAACCGTATCAATGTAAAGTCAGTGCAACCAATGTCTGTGGCACCGGCACACCGACAACGAGTGCTCCAGTGACATGTCCAGTCCCTTCTCCTAGTCCAACTCCTCCACCGACAGGTCCAGTCTGTCCAAATGGTTCATCAGCACAAGGAGTATGTAATTGGGATGCTGTTAGTGGAGCAACCTCCTACAGTGTCGTTATTCAAGATCTTACAACCGGACAAAATACGTCAGTCACGGTCCAGGCACCTGCGACACAATATTCATTTGATGACAATGGCGTTGATACCTATCAATGTAATGTCTCAGCAACCAATGTCTGTGGTAGTACACCTCCTACAAATAGTCCACCAAGCACATGTACAGGACCAACTCCAACACCTACGCCATTGCCCACAGCAACGCCTACACCTGCACCAACATCAACTCCTGCTCCAACTCCAACACCAGTTGTTATTGTGAGAACTGTCACAACACCGCCACAACAAGTTGTTATACACACACCAGGACAAACACAAACAATTGTCCAACAAGTTCCTGGACAGACACAAACAGTTGTCCAGCAAGTCCCTGTTGTCCAACAAGAGACAAAGACTCAAGTACCCACTACACCTGGACCAACAATGCCTCCAACAGGCAATTCTACACCTACCTATATACTTGTTGGGACGAGTGCGCTACTTCTCTTAGCTGGAGGACTGATCTTCTTTATACTCTAAACTACAATAAACGGGTGACACGAGCGGAGGGCTCCCGACAGAGCACAGTTCTTTGAAGCAAACCGAAATTAAAATCTTATAAATGGCTTCACTAGAACGAGCACTGATGGAAGGAGCTCGAGGCAGGACCAGTAAAAGAATTACAATTCCTCAAACTTCACCGAAGCATAAAACTCAGGATCTGATTGCATGATCAAATCTCTAGGAGAATCAACTCTATCAATATTGATAATTCCTTCCATATGGTCAATCTCATGTTGAAAGACTCTATTGTACATGCGACCTTCATCAGTATTATCTTTGGTATCCCATTGCTTCTTATCTCCACACTCGTCGTAATAAGTAAATTCTATCCAGGAAGGCCTCACAACTGGTGCAACAATTGGAAAAGCACTCATACACATCTCCGAATATCGATAATTCTTCTTCGATGATTTTGTAATTGTAGGATTTATAATAATAAGCGGTTTTTCGTTATAATAAATAACTGCAAACCGCTCTGGAATTCCAATCTGCACAGCCGCGATCCCTCGACCATATCCAGTCTTTTTCCTATACGTAAGCAAACATTTTTTAAGATATCTGAATTTTTGGATCATTTCAGGTGATGTAAGTTTAGCAAGAGGAACTTCTTTGGATTGTTTTCGTAGATTTTCAGACTCACCAATTTGATAGATAAAATCTGCCAATAATGAAACATCAGCCGACATTTCTTTTTTGAATTTACGAAATGGTGGAAGGATTGGGCGCCAATTCACATAGAGATTATACCATGCAAACTATCATCATCTTTTATCTCTTCTTACATCATTACGTGGGGTATACAATAAGACTATGACCAAAATATATCAACTTTTTTTGGCATTTATTGCAGCGGCTTTTATCATTACTTTTTTATCTCTTATTGGAAATGCTGGAGTCTACCTGCTCACCTGTGCTCCTAAGGGTATGGACTTTCTTGCATTCTTTACTGGAGCATATCTTTTATTCCACTCATCAACTCAACTCTACGATCTCCATTCTCAGATTATTAGTCAACAACATATCTTGCCTATTAGCAAAGATACGCATGTCTTTCTTCCATTTATTAATCCTCCTTTTGTTACGATTATTTTTGCACCATTCATACATCTCGGAGTAATTAATGCATATCTTTCTTGGCTAATCATAAATTCACTTCTCTTCACCATTATTTGTTTCTTAGGTTATCGGCAAATAAGTGAACACAAACTCTCTATAAAGATCATTTTTATCATCTGCACTATCACTTTTATTCCCATTCTTACAGCTCTTCTCATTGGCCAGCTTAGCATCTTACTTAGTTTGATCTTATTGCTTTCATGGATTTTTTCGAAAAAGAAGTGGGACTTCGGAAGTGGTCTTATGCTTTCTTTATTGTTAATCAAACCGCATTTTTTTCTTGTCCCCTTTCTTGCAGTCCTTGTACAACGAAGGCGCAAATTGACTCTTGGTCTTCTTAGCGGTGCGGCTATCTTAATAGCACTCTCATATGCACTTGTTGGCCCAAACGGAATCGCTTCATATATCCAAACACTCATGCGCACTTCTCAAAATGATCCTATTTATGGCGTAGACCTTATGAGTCAGCATTCCATACAAACTGCACTTCTTATCCTTTTTCATACTCAATCAGTCCATCTCATTCAGCTTCCTTGGATACTCTTGGATCTTTGTCTTATCCTTCCGTTACTTTTTGTTTGGAACAAACAACGTAGTCCAAACTCTGTACAATTTTCATTACAATGGATTATGCTTATTCTTATAACACTTCTGACATCACCTCATACACATTTCCATGATCTAAGTTTTCTCATTGTTGCAGCAATCATCGTACTTTCACTAAGTAACAAACTGAAAAAAAAGCTAAGAAACACATTATTTTCTTTATTACTTCTTGGATATGCTATCCAACTTATTGGATATATAGCTGATGTTCAGACTCACGGCGCAACGCAATCAGCCTGGATTATGGGTAATGTAGTCTATATTCTCATTTTTTTGAGTATACTATGGAAAAATCTAGGAATAAACCTAAAGCATATTAACCATAAAACATAAAAATATATTGCTCTTGTGAAAAAAGCATGACATACTATGTATATGAGTAACAATAAACGTCAGTCGACCAACACATCATTTTATGCGAGGAATCGGTATAAAATTCTAGGTCTGCTATTGGGCTTTACTGTCGTATTTACTACAGCACTTATTTCATTTAATTTATTTTATATAACAAATAGTGCTTTTGCAGGAGTTGGAGGAGATACCATCCTTACGCTTATCCGAATTGCATTTATTGTCGTTGGAACACCGATTTCAATCATACTATTTTTTATTGGACATAGAGTCGATGATTCAAATAACAATGCTTCTTTTCGCTATCCAGTTTGGATTGAGATAATTGGTATGGGTATCGGACTGGTTCTTGGATGGAGTATCTCTATTGTGTGGGCTATTATGCTTTTTCTATCACAAGGTTTGGTTTGGGCGAATCCACTTCTTTATGTACCATTTCCTGTTATTACTCCAGTAATTACGTATTTATGTTTTAAAGGTGCGCAATTTGTCTTCTCATTCGTTGATAAAAAATTTCGCAAAAATAGCTTCAAACCAGCACTTATACTTTTCCTTTGCTCTGTACCATTTTTAATTTATAGTGGCTATATTACATTTCAACTTTTTCACCAAGCTTCGTCTCAAAATAGTGTTACAATTACCAATTTTAAAGAAATTTCTCAAGGAAATGGTTATATTTTTACCGCAGATATGTACGCTCCTCAAGAAGGCTTATATAACATCACAGCCACAATTGGCTCATCTCAAGCTATAACTGCAGGGACACTTCGTCTAAATGGAATAGAAAATATCGACCGCTTAAATAATTATGAATTAACAAAGGGTATAAATAAATTAATATATTATCCTGATAATGGTGACTGTCCTTTTGGCAATACATCTACTGTACAATCCTATGTTACTTTCAAAATAAAAAAAGTTATACAGGATCGTATAACATTGACACAACCAAATAGTATTAAACAAACTATAACCTGCCACGTACTGTAACTATTGATTTATCATTATCTTCTATCTTCTTCTCGTGCTAATGAAAAATATGCATTGACGGGACTCGCATTGCCAAACAAGCCCACTAGCACTCGATCTGACCGATCCAGAGGTTGAACTCTCCCTTCAATTAATTCAGTCTCACCTTTCTGATCTTTGAAAAACGCTTCGTATCTTTTTGGAAGATGCGCAATTACTGCACTCCTTCCGAGTAAACCTAGCATTCCTAATTCTCCTACTCTTTCACCCTGACGCTTATCAAATTCTGCTAGTTCATCTGAACTTAGATTTAGTGATGGTTTTTGTAAAAAAAACTCTGTCCGTATAACAAGAGGTTGCGTGTCATTTTCAAGACCTGAATGAGATGCATCTGAACTCACAATAAGCTTTCCATCTATGCTTGAAACTTCTACGCCCAGAGAGAAGCCAGGTGTACCATACATTATCGATACAGGCCCAGCTACAGGAAAAACAGCAAATTCTTCAGAACCTAGGGTAAGGGGTCCATTCATTAGATCAGAAGGTTGCAGCAATCTCGCAATAGGACCTTGCTCACGCTCTCTGTAATGATTATTCACTAATCGTAAGTATCCAGGCTGATCATCTTTATGTACAATACTAATAGCTGAAGGATTAAACCTCCCATCCAAAAATGTTTGGACATGACTATTTGGTTCTTCAGGTGGTCTTCCTGCTGCAAAATCAGGTAACATAGCATAAAATTATAATAAACCTCCTAGTACCTGTCAATTTTCGTAAAATTCCCATTTGCAAAATGCTTGAGAAATCTATTATTCTAGAAGAGTGCCGAAAAAAGTAAAACATACAAAATCTCCCTCTCCTAAAATCAAAAAAAACACAGGATATTATATCCAAATGTATTTTGTCACGATGCTTTCGGCAGTTATCGTTGTTGTCATAGGCATTTTTTTCATGAAACCACCCACCCTTTGTGCTAATTCCAAAACTTGCCAAAGCGATCTTTCAGTACACATCGATAACAATGCAGTTGGTACATTTGAAGGACATAAAGTTATCCCACCTAAAATGAGTCTCACTATGGGCAATACATCAAATTCCGTTCTTGGCGCATCAACTGCATCTGGAGACAAACATATTTACGTTGACCTCTCAACTCAACGGCTCTACGCATATCAAGGATCTGATCTTGTTCTGAATTACTTTATCTCCTCTGGCAAATGGGACCCGACACCCGTTGGCAACTTCCATATTTGGGAGAAGTTAGTCTCCACTCGTATGTCAGGTGGATCAGGAGCTGATGCATATGATCTTCCAAATGTCCCTTATGTTATGTATTTCTATCAAGACTTTGGTCTTCATGGAGCTTATTGGCACAATAATTTTGGTCATATGATGAGTCATGGATGTATTAATGAGCGCCAAGTCGATGCAAAAGCGTTGTATGAATGGGCCGATGGGCCATCAGGCGACCAACAAGGGACCGCTGTCTCGATCTGTAATTCTTTTTCACCACCGAATAACTGTGTTCAAAATAATCCAATTTCTGACTAATTATGATGCTTAAAAAATATTTAGAACTTGAAGTACTTGTCTTTGTCCTCGCAGGCGCTCTGGTAGGATATTTCGTTTTGGCGCATATGAATTCACATCAACAAACTCTTATTCAAGCGATGCAATCTCAGAAAGAAAGTCTTGAGCAGCAAACTCCACAACCTCCTACCTCTCAGGAAGCCGCGGTCGTAATTGCAACTCCTGCTCCGACAGTTGCTCCTACCGTGATGGATGTACTAAAACCTGCAAAAGTCACAACCAAACCTACTATTGTATTTACTCCTGCTATTTCAACTACATCGCAGACCTCACCTGATGGAACAAGAAAAGTAACAATTGATACAGTCGGTACTAAAGATGGCAATACAACCTATGAAGTACAGATTGATGATGGGCCAATTGTCTACAGCCGAACTCTCCCTACAGGTGATAGTCTTATTGTCCCATACAACACTTGGTCACCAGGCGACAATTATTTCTTTATCCAAGAAAATTCAACTGATGGAACTCAGGTTATGGTCTTCAATGGCAGTGGCAAACCACTTAGCAATGGGAACGAATTCCTTGATCTAACTGGAGTATTTGCAAAAGATGTAAGTGCAGCGGCATTTGGATCAGCAACAGGATGGGCAGCTGACAATCTCATAATTATTGAATCAAAAAATGCAGATGGCACCAATGGAACTTCGTATTGGTTTGGAGTTCCTGACCAAGGCGTCATCCCTCTCGCCACACAATTTTAAGTAAATAATATTCCTTTATTTTTTTAAATAATATCGAGCGACCAAACATGCTATAATTCTGTAGAGCTTGTAAAAATATGACAACCTTTCTTCTTCCTTCGTTCTGGCTCTTCTTTCTTTACTTTTTTGTCACTGTCTTTCTCGCTTTTTATATCCCTGGTAATTTTTTCTTAAAGAAGCTCAATCTTACTCCGTTTCAAAAAATTATCCTTTCAACTGTCACAGGTATCGCACTCTGGGGCTGGCAAGGATTTGTTTTTGGCTTCTTAGGAATTCGATGGATGACATATATTTATCTTTTTATATTTCTCATTCTATGGATAAAATCAGGTGAAATAAAACGCATACCTGGTGCATTTAAAAAAATAAAAATTAAACAACTTGATTTTCTTCTACTTGCTCTCATACTTGTCGGAACACTTCTCCAATTAACCAGTGTCTTTTTTGTCGGTATTACAACCACAAATGGAATTTCATTCTGCTGTACACCTCCTGATTCTCTTTATCATATTGCGCTAACAAATGAGCTCATCAAACAAGTCCCACCATCTGAACCAGGAATGGCAGGAGTAATTGTCCACAATTATCATTACATGAGCAATCTTGTTTCAGCTGATCTAATCAGAGTATTCAACCTTCCCTTGATCTCGACACAATATCAATATCTTACTCTTCTGCTTTCACTTCTTTTGGGACTTGCTCCTGTGGCATTTGGACAACTGCTTAAGATGAAAAAATCATTCCTTCGTTTTTTAGTATTCTTCATTTATTTCAGTGGAGATATCACATTTGTCCTTACTTTTTTAAATAAAGGTGGATTTAATTTCAATGTACCAACACTCGAAAATTCACTCTGGCTGTGGGTTAGTCCACCTCGTGTTTTTGCGGCAGTTGTCTTTTTTGCGGGAATGAGTCTTCTGTATCTTTGGATAAGAGAAAAGAAATTTATCCTTGGAATTCTCACTGCATTTGTTTTTGCAAGTCTTGTAAGTTTTAAGATATATGATGGAATTTTTATGGCTTCAGGAGTTGCTGCTCTTTTTATTTATTTTCTCATAAAACGACAATTCCGTATGATTATTCCTTTGCTTCTTACAGGTATCCTAAGTCTTATTCTGTATTTACCAGTCAATGCAAATTCTGGTGGTCTTGTCTTTACTGGCGGTTGGCGTTTTGAAAATTTTATTTCCCAACCACACCTCAATCTCGTCCATTTTGAAATGGCAAGAGAGATCTATGCTTCCCATCATAATTGGTTTGGAGTTGCGAGATTTGAGATATTCTTTGCATTGTTATATATTATTTTTGTTTTTGGAACACTTCTCTTTGGCATTTTTCAGACCCGTAAATCACTTGCGTATTTTCCAAGAGAAATCAATATTTTTCTCATTCCTGCAATTATAATTTCGACAATTTTAGGTTTTTTCTTTATCCAGACATCCGGAGGCGCCAATAGTTCTCAATTTCTTATCACAACAGAGATCGTCGGATCAATTTATACTGCTCTCGCCTGTGGTTATTGGATTGACAAACTAAACAATACGTTGAAATATATAGCTATTGTTATTGTTGTCCTACTGACTATTCCAAGAGTTCTCGATACAGCCCATGTCTATATCTCACAAATTTATGCCAATACGCCCAACATTTTTGTTGATACCAAACAGCTGCAAGCGCTCACGTACATAAAAAATAATTCACCAAAAAATGCAGTGATTCTTGCAGACAATCTTAAAAGACCTCAAGTATTTGTCTATGATAAAAAATTACAAAAACGAATCGCAATTCCTGTCTATGATCCAAGGACATGGACTGGTAATTTCTCTTATTATCTGAGCTTTCTTTCAGACAGATCTCTTTATATTGATGGCGATGCCAATACAAATAGCATTGTACAAAGTCATGGGGTAAATACGGACAAACGAATACAAATTCAAAAAATTACTTTGGCTAATAGAAATTCATCACAAGTGAATGATATGTTACATCAAAATAATATTGGTTATATCTATCTTGAATCGACACAACCACTAGCCAAACACCCACCCAAATTTCTGAGTGTTGTATTTCATAATTCCGAAGTAAGTGTATTGAAAATAAAATAAGTATTAACCGAATGAAAAAATAGAAAAGACAAACTAACTTCCAAAAACTCATTTTTCATTTCTCATTTTCCATGATATACTTCAGTTATGCTTACTCCTTTTCAAGCAGTAGTATTTGGAATTGTACAAGGAATAACTGAACTTTTTCCCATCTCAAGTCTTGGTCATAGTGTTGTTCTTCCGGCTCTTCTTGGATGGAATATTGATCAAAGCGCTCCATTTTTTCTCACCTTTTTGATTGCTACTCATACCGCAACTGCAATTGTTCTTTTTTTCTTCTTCTTTAATGATTGGAAACGGATTATCATCGGACTTATTCGTTCACTGAAAGAACGTGAGATAAAAGAAAGCGATAAAGATGCAAAATTAGGTTGGCTTCTCGTAGTCGCGACAATCCCTGCAGGAATACTTGGATTATTATTTCAGGACTCATTACAAAGTCTTTTTGCCAACCCTTCCCTTGTCGCTGGAGTGCTTATATTCAATGGCCTTCTTCTCTTTGGTGCTGAATTTCTGAGAAAAAAAAGAAAAGAACAGATTTCTACAGGCAGCAATGAACGACTCGCCAAAATTACATGGTTTCAAGCTGTGAAGATAGGTCTTCTCCAATCTATTGCTCTCATTCCAGGTTTCTCAAGAACAGGTGCGACACTAACAGGCGGACTTCTGACAGGGCTTTCACATGAGGATTCTGCACGATTTGCTTTTCTGTTGGCGACCCCAATTATCGGTGCTGCGTCACTTTTGAAACTCCCAGAACTTGCACATGCGAGTGGTCCAGCAATTACCGCGGCAATTATCGGCGCAATTGCAGCAGGGATTGCAGCTTTCTTATCTGTAAAATTCTTAACAAGGTATTTTCAAACAAATACACTTACTCCTTTTGCAGTATATTGTACAGTTGTTGGGTCTTTACTCACCTTGCTTTTCTTCTTTAGGTGATGAGGTAGAATTTTTTTTGCCGCTTCGGAACCAGGCAAAAATAAAACATCCAATTCCAAGAATAAATGCGCCAATTCCATGCTTGTAATGATGAGTCATCAATGATCTATCATAACCAGGGAAGAAGCTTGGTAGATATCGTGCAGGTATCATAAAGTATGCAACTGCTGCGGCAATAAGAAGAATTCCGACAATAACTGATACCAGAATAAGTGTTTTATTCATTGGCTCCATTGTCTGATATAACAGTATTATTGTCAATAAGAAATCTATTGAGATTTCTACCTTTTAAAAAGATATGCTACCATACAGATACCATATGCTGACTAAAAACGTTTTTATCGCGCTTATTGGATTTGCAGTAGGAATTCTTATCGGCGGGTATTTCTATTTCATATATATTAAACCATCATTCCCTGCACAGCCAACAGAAAAAGCCTCTAAACAAGTTATCGGATTTCTCCCGTATTGGCAGTTAAATAATGCCGGACCTAATGAGGACAACTATATAACGACACTTACTTATTTTGCGCTCAACGTCAATGGAGAAGGACATATTGTCAAATTGATGAACCCACAAAAAAAAGACCCTGGCTGGAGTGCGCTTCACTCAGGCAAAGTAACTCAAATCTTCACCAACGCAAGAAAGAAAAATATCAGACTTTCCCTTCTCATCTCAAGTGGAAATTCCAATGATATACATCAGATGATTAGTAAGCCTATTATGAGTGCCGATACTCTTGTTACTGAGGTCGCACCAATTATGAAACAATATCATTTCCAAGATCTTAATCTTGATATCGAAGATACTGCAACTGCATCTACTCAAACACGAAATAGCTTTTCTACATTTGTAAAAGAGGTCAAACACAAGCTTAATCAAAAACACCTTGGAACACTTACAGTTGAGATAAGTCCAACTGATGCGATTATTCCAAATCTGATTGATATCCGAATTGTCGGGCAGTATGCCGACAATATGATTATTATGGCATATGATTATCATTCGTCAGTCTCATTTGTAACAGGTCCTGTTGCACCACTGACTGGTGCAGGTATCGATTTGGAATATGATGTCACAAGTGCTGTTGAGAAAACAGTACAGCAAATTCCGCCTGACAAAGTTATTATTGGGATGCCACTCTACGGTTATAAATGGGAAACGCTCACAACAGCAATTCATGCTCCAGTTATACCTGGAACTGGAGCACTTGCAAGTGATAATAGAATGGAATCTTTCTTGCCGACATGTACTGATTGCAATGTTTTTTTTGATAACGAATCTCAAGAAGAATTTGTAGTATATAAAGACCAGGATGCAGAGACGTTTCACCAAATTTATTTCCCTGATGTACAATCAGTAGTCTCCACTGTAAATCTCGCGAATCAAAAACAACTTAGTGGCATTGCTTTATGGGCGCTCGGATATGAAGGGAAAACAATGCTTACGCCACTTGCTTCTTATAAATAGCTACTAAAACTCTTATTCGCTACTTCCCGTTCTCGTTGTGTCATCAAAAACAAATTCTTTTCCAGCAGTTACTTGTACCACTTGGCTGGTGTTTTGAGAATCCTCATACCCAATAGTTGTGGCACCTTTTTGGACATCAATAGTTACCGTTCCTGCATCTGGGTCAACGGAGATTGCGACCCAAGCTCTATTAATTGTTGCTATCAAATCAAGAGCATTAACTGTCAGTGCATTATCACCAGTATTTTCATAAAGTACAGAACCTTTATTTTGAGCGACAACAAGATTTATTGGAAGCATCTGAATAAAATTAACATGAGTATTTCCAGATAACATAAATTCATCAGTATTTTTTATAACTATTGAAACACTACTATTCTCACCTGTTGTTATTTCCTCGCCTTGCTGAATTGCTTGGGATGAATGCAATTGTACTGGTTTGCGAGCAGTACGTGAAAGCCAAAGTACAGATCCAGACATTGAGGCAATTTTTCCTTTTAAAGAATTGCTTGGTGCATCAACAAGAGAAAATTTTGTTGTTAGTGGCGAGTTGGATACATTTGATGCAGCAATAATATGCTGTTCACGAGTTGCATATGCAAATCCGACAACTACCAAAAATCCAACGAGTAAAGAAACAACAAAGATACTAATTCTTTTCATATTAATCAAATATTAAGCTTACGTATGGTATAATTTTATAGTTGGTAATAGATAGTCTTATTGTACCTCTCTCTTTCGAAATTTCAAAATTATAGCTATGAAAAATAAAAATGACGTGATACTCACGGTAGATCATCTAGTGAAACAATTTGATGATTTTACTGCAGTAAACAATATTTCTTTTACTGTTAACAAACGTGAAGTCTTTGCCTTCGTTGGACCAAATGGTGCAGGCAAATCAACTACCATTAAAATGCTAATTACGTTATTAAAACCTACCTCAGGGAAAATACTTATCGATAAACATAACATCACTGAAGATCCCAATAACACCAGGCGAGTCATTGGATACGTTCCACAAATGCTTTCTGTTGATGGATCCCTCACTGCAATTGAGAATCTCAAACTTATGGCAAAATTGTATGATATACCTCGCTCTGAGCGAATGCCACGAATTGAAGAAATTTTGACATTTCTTGATTTGCAGCAAGTTAAAGACATCCTCGTTAAAAACTTTTCTGGTGGAATGGTAAGAAAACTTGAAATCGGACAAGCAATGCTTCATAGACCACATGTTATTTTTCTTGATGAGCCAACAACTGGTCTTGATCCAGTAGCGAGGAGAAATGTTTGGAAGCATCTACTTGAACTCCGTACGCAATTTGGTACAACTATTTTTTTCTCAACACATTATATGGAAGAAGCTGAAGAAGTTGCAGATAGAGTTGCGATAATGCAAAAAGGCAATGTTGCCGCAATTGGAACAGTTGAAGAATTGACCAAACAAACCAAAAAGAAACATGCAACGCTTGAAGATGCATTTATTTACTTTACCGGAGCCGCGATTCAAGAGTCTGGCAATATCCGTGATATCAAACAATTGCGAGCAAATGAAAGGAGATTGGGATAACTTAATTTTCAATTTGCAATTTCTAATTTTCACTCAAAAATCAATGTTTCAATTTTTAAACATTATGTCATTGAAAATTTAATGAAAATTGAAAATTAAAAACTGAAAATTATATGAATTACATATACCAAGTATTATCAAAATCTTATTACATCGCAGAAATGGAAGTTCGCAAACTTCTTCATGATCCGACAGAAATCGCGACTCGAGCTATTCAGCCAATTCTTTGGCTTGGAATTTTTGGAGAAGCATTAAGTAAAGCGAGAGCAATCCCAACCAACGGTGTCACCTATCTCCAATTTATAACTCCAGGAATTTTGACTCAATCTGTCGTCTTTATCGCGATATTTTATGGACTTTCAATCATTTGGGAGCGTGATATGGGAGTACTTCAGAAATTTCTCGTTTCTCCTACTCCACGACTTGCACTCGTATGGGGGAAGATGGCATCAGCAGGTGTCAGAGGAATTAGTCAGGTAATTATTGTTTTTCTTTTTGCACTGATCTTAAATATCAAACTTCATTTTACGATAGTCTCTGTTGTTGGGACAATTCTTCTAGTGGTTTTGGGAGGGAGTTTCTTCACAGGACTTTCAATGATAATTGCGTCACTCGTTAAAACTCGTGAGCGATTTATGGGTATTGGACAGGTCATCACCTTACCACTTTTCTTTGCATCCAATGCAATTTACCCAATCGATATTATGCCATCTTGGCTTCAATTTGTTGCAAATATTAATCCACTGAGCTATATGGTTGACGGACTTCGTGCTCTTCTTGTAGGAAATTCGCTCGCTCAAATTCCGCTTGATATTGGTGTTCTTGCTGTTGTCACATTTCTCATCTCACTTCTGAGCGCCTATATGTATCCGAAAGTGCTGATCTAGTAAAAATATCGGGCGCTCCTATAAATTGTACTTTCCTTGAATTTGCTAATTCACCACTTCTACGCATCAATCCTACTCTTTGCACAAAATCTCCTAAATATTCTGCTTGTGGATTAATAAAAAGAGGAATGTCTTTAGCAAGTCGATGTTCACTTTGAGATCCAGAATCTATAGTAATACAATCGGCAACAAGTGGAATTAATTTTGTGATCATTGATATTCCTCCAGAAGTTAATACTCTATCATTATTTTTAAAATCCCCATATACAGGGCAAACTAGTCCTAAACGAACCGGATGGATTCCATCTGTTTCTCCGTTAAAATACTTCACCCATGCATCATACTCCAACTGATCAGATTTTATTTTCATTATTTCAAGGCTTTTAATTAGCTTAGTGCTGCAAACTAATTTGTTATTATCAGCAAACTCGTTAGGATTTCTAAAATAACTACCATATGCTTGCATAGGAAAAGCAACTGCTAATGGTGATATTCCAGTGGTTGCGTTAATAAGATCGCTTTCACAAACAAGTTTAACTGCGCCATCTGGATTATTTTCGTATCCTTTTATTTTCTCTGCAGTATGCATAAAAAGTACCGAGAACATTGAAGGTATGCCTTCTTGCAAACTTGCCACTGCGCCTTCTTCAGGACCTGAAGAATTTTTGTCTAATCCTCGTAATATATGACGTTCTGCGACATTTCTATGTGTATCAACTTTATGTATAAATGCATCATGTGTTTGACGATCCTGCCCTGCAAATTCAACAAGAAACATCATCGTACGAAGCATCTTTTCTGCTAACTCTGATCCATATTCTCCTATTGGCGCGCGGAGAGGTGTAACTTGTCTATATGGGCTACTCGTGACAGTCATGAGGAAATGGTTATATCTCCCATCCGCTTGTTCAAAAAAACCTCTACTACTATTAAATCCATAATTACTAGGACTCATATTGCCTGAATCTTGATGAGAAAGCAAGGATGTATACTCAGAAAATCGTGAAGGTGTCGAGACCATCGGAATACTTTGTGATATATATGAGAATTGCTCAATGTCATTCCAATGAGCAATTTTATTAACTTTTTCAGGTTGTTCTTGGACAAATCTTCTAACATTTTTTGCATAAATTGCAATAGGATCAGTAAAAGTATCCCTTAATTCTTCACGCTTTTTACCATTCCATGTTCTTAGTTTTTGTCGGCGTTCTGCAGCTGTCTGAGTAAGTAATTCAACCATATCGAGGAGTATATCATGAACTCTGAGATAAATTAAAAAACAAACTCAAACTGCCACTCGATGCACTGCCGCTGCTTTAAAGGTGCCAGTCATTTCAAAGTTCATCCCTTTTTCAATAAAAATCCCATCACCTTTTCTCAATACGATCTCTCTATCATTAATAATTACTTTCATCGCGCCGTCATAGATATGATAAACACGATTGAAAGATGCTTCCCCTTTTTCAAAATACTCTTCAACTTCAATAAAATCTAATGAGACATCATCTGGGAGATTGGATACATCTGTAATCAAACTGTCATCGAAAACATTTTTTTTGTGTGTTGACTCATCTGATGTACGAACGATCATGAACATATTTCAATAAATAATTAATGCTTACGCTGTTGCATGGAAAAGTCTCGCAATAAAGTAACCGATAAATGCCGCCGCAAGTCCAATAATTACCATGCGAATTCCACTCTTCCACCAACTTCCGACAAGACTCACTGCTTGATACGCTCCAACTGCAAATAATGTGATTCCACTTATAATTACAGCAATAAGCAAACTTGATCCATTAGTTACAAAAAGGAATGGTACAAGTGGGATAAGATGACCAATTGCAGTTGCGATTGTTACAATGACAGAACTTTTAAGAACTGCTTTTGTATCAACGGGAGTTATTTTTAATTCTTCTGCCATCATTGTATCAACCCACAATTTCTTATCATGTGTTATCGTTGTCACAATTTCTTCAAGAATTTTCCCTTTAAAACCTTTTTTTTCATAAATACGTCTTATTTCTTCTTTTTCCATTTCTGGAAATTTATCAACTTCATCTTTTTCTTTTTTTCTTTCACTATCATAGTAATCACGTTGAGAGAGTGCGGAAGTATAGGCAACGGCTCCCATGGAAAATGATTCTGCAATTGTTGCTGCAAGAACAGTTGCAATAAGAATTTTGACATCACTTGATGCCGCCATAACACCCAAAATGATACCCAATGCATTTACCAATCCATCCTGTCCGCCCAAGATAATATCTCGCAACGGATTTTCGTGTTTGTGCTTCTCTTTTTTCAAATGCTTTTGAAATTGAGATTCAGTTGGCCTCTTTACGTGCTCTGCCATACAGAAAGTATACTACGAAAAGATTAAATAATGGTAAGAAAAAGCACTTTCTATCTTTATTTTTAACCTCCCTTTCAGGTATTATAAAGAATACATTGATACACTTTATTCTATAAATTTATGACAGGAAGTGAAGTACTACATAGAGCACTGGTAAAACATGCGAAACAACAAGGACAACAAACAAGCATTATTGAAGCAATAACTGGTAAGAAAATTACCTACTACCGACTTCTTTCATCTGTTCTTAGTCTTCAGAATTTCCTCGGCATCAAGTCTCGCCAAACAATAATACTCGCAACATCAGGAGGAATCATAAATTCTATAATCTGGCTAACATCACTTATCTTTGGTCATTTTCTTATCCCAATTTCCCCCAATACAACTGAATCTGAATATAATGAATTATTAGAAAAGTACACTCCAGATATCCTCATTACTGAAACAGAAGAATGGATGACAGAGCCAAAGACAAAACAACTTTCACTTTCGGATATACAAAAAATTATCTCTCGTAAAAAAACTTTTCCTAAAGAAATGCCCCACATAGCTGATGGGACCATTTTCTTGCAAAGCTCAGGCTCAACAGGTACTCCGAAAGGTATGATACTTAACGCTACACAAATCGTTATAACGGCAAAAAATATTTGCAAAAGACATAAATTAACCAACACAGACAAAGGATTGACACCTCTTCCTTTCTATCATGTCAATGCGCCTGTTGTAAGCCTTATTACTTCAATGCTGGTCGGTAGCATTGTTATTATCGCACCCAAATTTAGTGCAAGTAATTTTTGGGCATGGGTTAAAAAATACGATCCGACATGGATAAGTATAGTACCAACTATCCTTGCTATTCTTCTTAAATCCGATAAACCCTCATTTCTCAAAAGATCATCGCTTCGTTTTTTTAGAACTGCATCTGCCCCACTTCCAAAAGCAAACTTAAGACGATTTGAAAAAAAATTTGGATTTCCAGTTATTGAAACATATGGCATTTCAGAAGGGGCATCCACAATATTTTCAAATCCCCTACCTCCCCGCAAACATATACCTGGCTCAGTGGGGCTCGCACTAGAAGTTGATGCAAAAATTGTAAATATAAAGACAGGACGGAGAGAAAAGACAGGCAAAACAGGAGAAATTTATATCAAAGGAGAACAAATCATCAAACATTATGAGGATGGGAGGGATAAAGACTCATTTGTAAATGGTTGGTTCCGGACAGGAGACTTAGGATATATGGATAAGGCAGGATATTTGTTTATTACTGGGAGAAAAAAAGACATAATTATCCGCGGAGGCGAAAATATCATGCCCCGAGAAATAGAAGAAATACTTCTTATGTATCCTGAAGTTATTGAAGCAACGGTTCTTGGGAAAAAAGATGATATTTTAGGAGAAAAGGTTGTCGCCTTTTTGGTAAGTGATAAAAAAGATGATCTCTTTGTGAAAGAACTAAAAGAATTTGCTGCATCCCAATTGAGCCCACAAAAAGTTCCTGCTGAACTATATTTGCTCGATGAACTCCCGAGAGGAAAAACGAATAAAATCGATAAGAATATATTAAGAGAATTTTATCCCTCCAAATAATATCCGTTTTTTGCGATAATAGAACTATGGAAAATGAAAATAATGAAGAAAAGAAAGCTCATATCTATGAAATAGATTTTTTGCGAGCAATAACAGTATTCTCAGTTGTAATAATCCACACATTTGCTTCATGCGCTTTTCTCTATTCGAGATCAACATTTGGAACTGATGCTATTGCTCTTTTTATCCATCTTCTTCACTATAACCGTGAAATATTTGTTTTTGTGACAGGGCTTGTTCTTACGTATGTCTACTATCATCGCGCTTTTTCGCCGTTTAAATTTTGGTCAAAACGTTTATTATTTATTTTTATTCCGTATATTCTTTGGAGTTTGATCTATGTCTGGATTAATAATTCGCTCAATAATTTTTGGATGGATATTTTGACAGGAAACGCCTCGTATCAACTTTATTATATCTCTCTTGCTCTACAATACTATTTACTCTTTCCCTTTTTCTTGTGGTTTATTAAAAAAATTTCTCATCATCCAATCGCAGTAATTTTAATAAGTTTCATTTTGCAGGTTGCTATGATTTATTTCGATTTTGCATATCTACAAAAAGGCCCACTCACTCAAACTTCCTTTGTCAAAAACGTTATAATACCTTATCAGGATAGACTTTTTATAACCTACCAATTTTTCTTTATAGCTGGATCAATCGTTGCTATCTATATGAACAAAATTTACGCTTTTGTAAAAAATTATGGCAGACTTCTTTCAATTATCTTTGCAATAACATTCCTATGCTATTCTATTTATTTCTTACATCAACTTCATACGGAATCGATGACTTACGCATTGAGCGTATTACAACCAAGTGTCATTTTTTATAGTATTGCGGTTATTCCTTTTTTCTCATGGCTTTCGATTCTTTGGGTCGGAAAAAAGAAACTTTTTCGTTTAATTAAAGGCATTTCTGATACATCCTTTGGAATATTTTTTGTTCACGTCATGATTTTGACATATTTTATACAACACGTTATCCCTATTATGCCAGCAGAAGTCCCCACACTTGAGAAAATAATCTTTACTAGCCTTATGACTTTTATCTTATCACTGATTATATGTCTTATTCTCCTTCGTATTCCATTTTTGCGTTGGACAATTGGAAGAGGAGGACAAAAACGATGATATGCGAAGAATTAAAGAAAATTTTATAAAACTTCAACAACAAGATCGAAGGAAAAATATAATCATTCTTACCCTTCTTATATGTATCTTACTTATAAGTCTTTTCTTTTTACCAGATATCTCACCTCTTTTTCGTCAAAATACAATTTCAGTTATAAAATCTATTCAAAAAAATATCCATAACACCATCCCTGTTACACATTTCAAAAATAAATCCAATAAAAACGAGACGATTGTTATTGATAAACCTATTCAAAGTACCGGGTGTAATACTCCACTTACATTAAAAACAAAAAGTAGTAATTATGTCCAAATTACTGATGGGAAAGAAGGACGAAAATTTATTATTTATTTACCAGCTGGTTACAAAAATAATACCCAGCATCCACTCATAATGGCATTTCATGGATATGCATCCGATGCTTTTTCTTTAGAAAAGTTTACCCACTTTGACGATATCGCAAATAATAATAATGTTATTTTGATATACCCGGAAGGCACAACAAGTCTTGTGAAACTTCAAGGATGGAACACAGGTCTTCATCCAACAATTACATCCAATGACGTTCTCTTTGTGAGTAATATGCTAAATGAAATACAAAGCAATCTCTGCGTAAATCCTCATCAGATATACGCAACAGGATTTTCAAATGGAGGAGGATTTGTTGCCAAACTAGCCTGTCAACTTTCAAATCGTGTGGCCGCATTTTCGTCAGTTTCGGGATCATATGTGACAGCATTTAAGACCTGTCGCGCACTTAGATCACTGCCAATTATGGAAATTCATGGAACAAAAGATACGACTGTTCCATATGTGGGACTTGAGGCCAAAAATGAATTCGCTGCATTCACATGGGCGAATCGTTGGGCTGCGCGCGATAAATGTAAACCAAAACCAATAATTACAGTTGAAAACAAAAAATTAAATGAATATCAGTGGACAAACTGTGACGGGAATTCATCTGTTGTACATTATAAAATTATTGGTGAGGGACATTCATGGCCTCATATAGCCTTTAATGAACGTATAAATAACACTATTCATCAGGTTAACGCAGCGCATATCATTTGGGATTTTTTCTCACATCATCCGTTACCCAAAAATGTTGTCGAGTCGCCTGACACTAAATCAATATAAAATAATAAATTTATGAATACCCATAAAAACCATTTATCAAAAAACGAAGAAAATCAAAAAGAATATATCTCACTTCTTTGCAAAAATATAGAACTTGTTGATAAAACATTACATTCTTTTCTACCAGAAAAGGATCGACAAAAAAGACTAGAAAAAGATGTGATAGATCTAAAAAAAAGAAGTGGTGAAACATTACCTTTATATGGAGCGACCGTTGGAATAAAAGATATTTTTTTAACTGATGATTTACCAACGCAAGCAGGATCTCTTATGCCTATCGAAGAATTTAGAGGTAAACAAGCAGATATCGTAACCAAACTCAAGAATGCAGGAGCTCTCATTCTTGGAAAAACTGTAACTACTGAATTTGCATATGCTGAACCAAATGAAACAGTAAACCCAGTAAATTCTAACTATACTCCAGGGGGATCAAGTAGTGGCTCGGCTGCAGCTGTTGCTGCGGGACTTTGTGATCTTGGAGTTGGCTCACAAACCGTGGGTTCGACTTTACGTCCGGCATCATATTGTGGAGTTGTAGGATTTAAATGTAGTTATGGAAGGATTAATAAAGATGGGCTGATTGGTCTATCTCCTACACTTGATACTGTCGGTTTATTTACAACTAGTGTATCATCCATTATACCTTTCTCTCAAGTACTTCTACAGAATTGGAAAGGAAAAGAACGCAAGAATACTAATCCCGTGGTTCTAGGAATTCCTGTTGGTAACTATTTAGATCAGGCAGAGAAAAAAGTATTAGAAAAATTTAGAGAATCGGTTAAAAAACTTGAAGATAATCGTTTTATTATTAAAGAAATTTCGATATTTGAGAATATTTATGAGACTAATGAAGATATATGGACACTTGTCGCTTTCGAAATGGCAGAGTTACATAAAGACTGGTACCCCAAATTTAAGAAGCTGTATCGTCCAAAAACAAAAGAACTAATTAAAAAAGGTCTTCGCATCAGAGTAGATAAATATAAAGAGCTACTTGAAAAGCAAGTCAAATTAAGATATTTTATTAAAGAAGAAATGAATAAACACACTATAGATTTTTGGATTAGCCCAGCAGCAACTTCATATGCACCAAAAACACTAGAATATACAGGCAATCCCGCAATGAATATTCCATGGACATACAGTGGAATGCCTTCGATTTCACTACCAATTAAAGACTCCGGAGATTTACCACTTGGTCTTCAGGTGATTGCCCCCTTCATGGACGACGAAAAATTATTATCTGAAAGTCTTCATATTGAAAGGAGCATTAGCTAATAAAAAAGCTAGTCTTATCAAAAAGAGTTTTTGGATGGTCAGTTCTTCCAAGTGCAGCATTGCATGGAGAGATACTTGAACAACAAAATTCTGGCGAAAAAATTATTGATTTAACAATAGGTATCTCAAATCGTCCAATACCTAGCTCGGGGAAAAAAGCTGCAATATCAGCAATAACTAACAATAACACACCATATACTGCAATCAGCGGAGACAGTAAATTAAAAATCGCTATACAAAAAAAATTAAAAGAGGAAAATAAGATATCAAGCACTCCAGAAAATATTATCATTTCAACTGGCGCCAAACAAATAATTTTTCAAACACTTTTTGCCCTTACCAATCCTGGAGACAAAGTTGCATTAATAAGACCGTATTGGCCAGCATTCACGCAGATGCTACAGATATTAAAGTTAAAACCTTTTATCATTGATCTTCAAAATATTAAAACAATAAAAGATCTAAAAACTGATACTAAAGTAAAAATATTATTATTCGATTTGCCGCATAACCCATCTGGAAAAGTTTTTACAAAAAAAGAACTTTCAGATATTTTAATCTTTGCTAAAAAAAATAACCTTATGATTATCTCTGATGAAAGTTATGAAAAATTAGTCTATACCGGCAAACAAATAAGTCTTGCAACAATTGATAAAAGTATGAACGACTTCATAATTACAATATTTAGTGTAAGTCAATCTTTTTCAATGATGGGCTGGAGAATTGGATATGCTGTTGCTCCTAAAGAAATTATTTCTGCTCTAGAAGCTATACAAAGCTCCATCACTGCTGCCACACCATATGTCTCTCAAGCAGCGCTCACAGCGATACTTACTTCTCACGAGGATTACACTCAACAACTCCTAAATGATTTCAAAAAACGTCGCGACATAATTTATCCAAAACTTAAAGAAATAGAGTGGATCGATGTCGCGTTGCCTGAAAGTGGGCCTTACTTTTGGTGTAATATAAAGAAACTTACCAATAATTCTTTCGATTTTACACAGAAATTTCTTAAACAACAAAAAATTGCAGTGATGCCAGGAGAGCCGTTTGGAACTCCAGGATGGATACGAATCGCCTTCAATGTTCATCAGGCAGATGTGTTAGTAGATGTAGTTGCCAAACTTGCAACCTTTGGAGAAACATATGAAAAAAATAATAAAAAATAAAATTGTTTCAAATTTTTCAAAAAGAATATTTGCTGGAAATGATGCGAAAAAAGAATATATAAATCCTGCCAATCATTCCATAACACCACTTATTGAAATAGTTGATGAAACATTGAACCCTTTCAAAAAAGACAATGTCAGAATTTTTGCAAAGGATCTAAGGCTTCCCCCTCTTGATCAAGTAAAAGCAGGAACTATGTATCAAATGTATTCTGACGCAAATAAAAAGACAGACCTCAGTGACATAGAAACATTTTATGAAGCTACATCAGGAAATACTGGCTCAGCTCTCGCACTTTTTGCAAATCAATCAACAGTTGTCTATGTAAATTCATCAACTCCCAACGAAAAAATTAGAATTCTTCAACTCTTTGGAGCACAAGTAGTTGTCGCCGGTAATGGAATAGAACTCGCCAGAAAAAATGGAAGTAAAAAAACTGCGTATAATCTTGACCAATATGACAACCAATCAAATCCTCTTTTCTTTGAAAAAAACATAGGACCACAAATTTGGGAGCAAACAGATGGAAGCATTACCCTTTTTTGTACAGGACTTGGGACTACAGGAACAATAATTGGAATCAATAGATACTTAAAAAGAAAAAATGCCAAAATAAAAACTGTTGGAGTAATTGTTAAAGAAGGAGATTCAGTACCAGGAGTCCGGACATTGAAACGACTTGAAGAAGTCTCCTTACCTTGGCAGGAAAATGTTGATGAAACATATATCGCTGGTGCACAGGAATCATATGAATTAAGTCTTAGGCTTATTCGAGATACTATGATAATGGCTGGACCAAGTAGTGGCTTTTCTCTTGCTGGACTTTTACAAGAGTTAACAAATGTAAAAAAGAAAAATATGCTTGAGGAATTACGTAATGATAGCGGAGAAGTTGTTGCAGTTTTTCCAATTCTTGACGGGCCTTGGCTTTATATTAATGATTACTTTAAAATACTTGGCACATCTTTCTTTAAAGATGTTAAAAAAGAATAAATTTAAATCTATTTATTGTACGAGACGAACTCATTTAGGGAAAGATTATACACTTTATCTATAAATTCTTTATTGAGTTTTCTCCAGGTATTGCCTGCTACACAATTTTTCTGTTTTGGACAAACTCTTGCATGATCTTTGTCATTGGAACAACAGGTAAGCTCTTCGTCACTTGAAAAGTTCCGCAAAATATCTCCCATCTTAATTTTTTTAGGATTTTTTGTCAAAGTGTATCCCCCAAATTTACCCTCTGTTGCCTTTATAAGCCCTGCATTACGAAGAATAGTCGCTAAATTTCTTAAGAAAAAAAGTGAGATATCATATTCTTTTGCGACTTCAGTAAGAGTTACAAGCCGTCTATTGTACTCTGCTGCAAGTTTATTAACTAAAATTATGGCGTAGTCTTCGCTTCGTGAAAATCGTATCATATTTTTTTCTTAATCTTTTTTTGTTGACTTTTAGTGAGCTTTATTTCTTCTTTTGCGACTGCCAATGTAGGATCAGTTTTTTTGTTATCACGTATAAATACTTCATAAACAAATATTATATAGAGAAGCGCTATTAACATATCATAATCTGCTATATTAACATGAAAGTAATACATTGCCAGCGTTTCAAATCCTTCAGTTATAGCATCAACACCGACAAAAATAATAAAGACCTCAGTAATTCTAAAAATTCGCTTAAGTGAAACAAAAGAAAAGAATTTTTGAATGATAAATCCACATAGAAGTGCTGCTATAAATCCTAATCCAAAACCTACCAGGTCCTGATTAAAAGAGTAAAAAATTCCGTTAGTGACATTGAAAAAAATTCCTTCACTTCCCTCTTTTAAAACAAATAAAAATGCAGTAAAAGGCAAAAGCCAATATGAAATTTTGTATTTATCAATTGTTGATTCTATCTTTTTGACATTTTTTTCAGAATAGTGAGAAAGAATTTTATGGAGAGAAAATACTGCGTAAGCCACAAAAATAGCAGAAAGAATAAACAGCCATCCTTTAATCAAGTCAAAAGAATCCTTTGGCAGGTATTTAATAACACTAGAATCAGCACCAAAAACAATTGTTGCAAGAACGAACACCACGATAAAACCCACAATCGAACCACAGATAATACTTTTTGATCTGTGTAAGTTAAATTTTGTTGAGATACCTAAAAAAATACCAATCGTGAGAAATGCTTCAAGAAATTCGCGGAATGCAACGATAAAAACAGGTATCATACCATGAATTATATTTTTTTAACTCATACTTATCAAGTGTTAGTTTGGACATTTTTAGAATTTTTTTGCTACACTCTAAGTAATGGCAGATATAACTAGCTATTTTACATATATTGTTCGCTGTTCAGATAACACATACTATACTGGCAAAACGATAAATCTTACTAAAAGACTACGACAACATAATGGTGAATTAGCAGGTGGCGCTAAATATACAAAAATCAGACGGCCCGTCGTATTACATTATTTCGAAGAACATGAATCAAATTTACTTGCAGCTAGACGTGAAATCACATTAAAAAGATTAACTCACAAACAAAAGGAAATTCTTTGTAGTAAAAAAACTATATAGGAGATTAATTGTGGCGCTTTGCTGCACGAGAAGCAAGCATTTCTCGCTTTGTTTCAAGACGCTTCTTTGTTTTGTATGAATGAGTCCTTTTCATTTTTCCGACTCCTGTATTTCTCTTTGCCATATGTGTATTATACTATATTTTCTCGTAAATAGGAAACCTTTTTCTCAACAGTTCAATATCATGTTTGGTTATGAGCGAAAGTGATAATTTTTCAGCTTCTTCCAATGTAAACCATCCAATTTCATCACATTTTTCAGGTTCAAGAATTTTGGGTATACCTTTTACAAGCTTGCAAATATATGTTGGCGCAACCCAATGCTGTCTCTCTTCGGGTATGATGTGATCGTAAATTCCTAATAATTCCAAGATTTCAATCTCAACATCAAGCTCTTCTTTTATCTCTCTCTTGAGAGCAGTCTCAAATGTCTCATTAAACTCAACTCCCCCACCGGGAATTTCCCATTTTCCACGCTCATTTTTTGCTTTTTTGCCGCGTTTGGTGATAAGTATTTTACCTGTATCATCTATGATAGCAGCACCCACTCCAACACCAATATAATCAACTCCTTTCTTCATGAGAATAGTATATCAAGAACAAAATTATATTGTGTAGATAAAAAATTGTTGGAGGTACTTTTCAAAATGTTGAACAGAGATCCCCTGACTACGATATGAGATATACATATCAGGTCGGACTAAATAGAATCCATCAGAGACTATCCCAAAGGCCTCAAATAATTCTTTGTTGCCTTTGATCACTGTTATATGAAATGTATCTTTATATTTCTCTAAACTAAGATTTAAGACATCTTCCATGGTATTGTCATTCTCAAAGATAAGTAGTTCCATTTTTGTCGTTGTCACTAGTTCTTGAATATTTTTCTCTTGTCCCTTTTCATTTGTATAAAAAATAAAGGGCAAACGATCCCCTGGCAATGGTGAAATTTTAGGAAAAATTCCAAACGATGCATTCTGAGAAAGCGGACCTTCTTTGTAGGAAATACCTGTTTGAGAGATAGTTTTAAACATAAACATCCTTGTGAAATCTTTTTTGACAATTTCTTTCATTACAAGAGGTGCAATATATTTTGTAAAAATGGCTTTAAGAGGATTTTCACTTACAACAAGACTAAATGCTCTATCTGTTGTCTCAACGAGTTTTTGAGCAAAAGGCAATCTCTCTTCATTATATGTATCGAGAAGCGCTGGATCAGCTTTACCCTGAAGGACAAAAGCCAATTTCCAAGCTAAATTATACGCATCTTGAAGTCCTGTATTCATCCCTTGTGCTCCAACTGGTGAATGAATATGTGCCGCATCACCTGTCAAAAAACATCTTCCGAGACGAAATTCTTTAACGCATCTGTGATGAGAGTGATAGACAGAAATCCAGTTGGGATGTGAAAGTTTGACAGGAATAGTAAGATGTTCTGAAAAATGTGCTTGGATATCCTCAAATGTTATATCCTTCTTTAAAGAAAGTTCATCCGGGACTACTCCAATAATTCTCCAGACATTGTGAGCAAGTGGAAAAAATGCAGTAAATATATTTTTTGAAAGAGATAGATAAATTTCATTATCTTTAAAAGTAGAAGATTCAACTTTGCAGTCAAGGACATAGAGAAGCTGATGATATGTTGCTCCTGCCAATTCAATCCCAAGCCCATGTCTAACGACACTACGTGCACCATCTGCACCCACGACATAATCAAATGTCTGTATTTCTTCTTTTCCTTTTTTTTCTTTTATGACAGCTGTTACTCCGTCCAGATCTTGGGTAAAACGGACAAGCTCTGTCCCCCATTCAACTTTTTTACTATGTTTTTGGAGGAACTCGTTGAAAACTTTTTCTGTTTTGGATTGCTCGTGCATGAGAAGAAATGGATATTCAGAAATTCCCTGCCCTAATTCGCCTATTGGGATACGGCGTGTTATATTCCCAACGATATAATTAAGTGCTTTTGTCTTTTGACCATTTTTCAAGAACTCATCAACAATGCCCATCTGACGAAAAATTTCAAGTGTTCTTGCTTGAATCCCAAGCGCACGAGATTCTTTGACTGGATGATCATTTTTTTCAATAATTCTAAAGGGAATTCCAAAGACGGTAAGTTGGCAGGCCATCATAAGGCCTGTTGGACCAGCTCCAACAATGAGTATTTGAGGCTTTTGCATATACTATATATAGTGGTAGATTTACTCAATGCTGTCAACTAGAAATATATCATTAGCTTGGCTTTATTTATAATAATGGAAATGTAATATTTCTTAAAGATGAGAAGGGAAATAATGAATAATTTCTCGATTTAATCTTGACTTTACTCTTTTAAAATTCCAAACTATTAGTACAATGCCTAAAGAAACTCGCAAAATTATTTTATTGGTAATTTTTTTGAACTTGGGACTTTATACAATTTTTCAAGGTCTTTTTAGAATTTTTCTCTTTTCTCCTTATGTAGGCATCGCTTATTATATTTTTGAATCCCAATGGTGCGTATTTCTTTTAGCCGGAATTATATTATCCTTTGTAAGCATAAAAAATAAAAAAGTATATAAAGCACAGCATACCATTATTTATATTCTTATCCTTTTCGCTTTAGCAGCTTTAATTAGCCCATGGATTCAGGAAAAAATTTACAAAGATGATTATAACGCTATGCAAAAAGCAATCGTAATAAATGCTATAAAAAAAGATGCTCAATCGATACGGTCTCTTGGTTTTGCTATTTATACTCCAACATTCATGCCCAAGGGGTTTACCTTGAAAGATTGGGATATTTCCGACTCGGCCCCTGATATAGGTAAGCCTACAAATTTGACTTTACGCTATGAGCCACCAAACGGAGATGAAATTGGAGGAAGCCCTGTTGATATCATTTCTTTTACCGAATATAAAGATGACAATATCCTGAATTCTCAAACCTGCGAGGATTTGAAGCAATCCGACCCCGACTGGGGGGCATTGGATAAGGCATGTATGTTTTTTGTTACTCCTAACGGTATAAAAGTTTATAGAAAATATATAGATGGAGAAGACGAACCTAAGATGTTGTCTCAGTTGACTCAAAAGGACGTAGATAATCTTTTTCAAGTTACTATTGCATTTAAAATCGGATCAACTGTCATTACATCCCCTGAATTGGATCTAAGAGGATTATCTCAATATAAAACGAGTATTACTCCGGACGAACTTACTAAAATCGTTGATTCATTTTCGAAAACTACTTCAGAAGAGATAGTAAGCAAAGTGAGTATTCAGGATAGAATAAACAATGTACCCAGAGATTTCATTCCGGACTAAAACTCCAGGTTTCTTCAAGAAAGCATACACTTCTTCTTTGCTTTAATATTTTATATCTGTTTGGTTCGAATCCTCGCTCGCGGTGAGCTCAAAGGTAAAAAATTTTTGAGGCTAAAATTCATTGCTGGCACTGATTGACTATGTAGGAACTTTTTATAAGTCTAGAAATTTTGATTATCTTATTTCCTCTTTTTAAAAAGTCCCAAAAAAGTTGGGAAATTACCTTTGCTTGTTTGTCGTATTAAGGTCATTGTAGGTGAATATATTCCCAGCTTTTGCTTAAAGCTTTGCTTAATTCTGGAGGGTTTTGTGTATCTCTCAAATGTGCTTATGCCAACAGCTTTCCTAAATCGTCTTTTTGCAGCAGTAACGCCTAGTAATGTGTTCAAAGACGGTTTACGATACCTGAAAAGTTTCATATCTTACAAGATTATTCTACCATAGAAGGTACTTCTCAATAAATTACTCACTCTTTGATATACTTGCACTATGGATAAATCAGCTGTATGGGAATACCCTCCGTTATCTCTTTTGTCTGATGTTGTTGGCGAAAAAGCACAGCGGGGAGATATTAAGAGTATTGCATCAACAATAGAGAAAACGTTAAAAAGCTTTGGAGTAGAGGCTCGGGTTGCAGAAGTAAATTTAGGAGCAACAATTACGCAATACGCTATTGAAGTCGCTGCTGGCACTCGCATTTCTGAAGTAACTGCTCTAGCAGGTGATTTAGCTTTAGCTACACAAGCTCCAACTGGACAAATTCGCATTGAAGCCCCCATTCCTGGGAGAAATCTTATTGGCTTAGAAATTGTTAACATCACCTCAGAACTAGTTAGGCTGAAACAAGTTTTATCTTCGCAAGTTATGCAACAAGCCAAATCAAAGCTTGCATTGCCTTTAGGGTTGAATGTTGTAGGTTTTCCTCTAGTTACTAACTTAGCACGACTACCTCACCTTCTTATTGCAGGCAATGCTAGGTCAGGAAAAACAACTGTCATCAACTCCTTTATTACATCACTCCTATTCAGAGCAAGTCCTACAGAGGTAAAGCTTATTCTTATAGATACAAAAAATGTTGACATGTCTATTTACAATGGTATCCCTCATTTATTGACTCCTGCATTAAATGCACCAGAAAAAATTCTCTCAGCACTTAAATGGTTAATGGCTGAAATAGATAGACGGCACAAAACTTTTGCAGAAAAGGGAGTACGGAATATTGATTCATATAACCAAATAATGGGTTACCAAGCATTACCGTATATTGTCACTGTGATTGATGACATGGAAGCACTTTTAGAGGACTCCTACATGAACGCAGAGGATGCAATTGTTCGTATAACACGACTTGGTCATAGTGCAGGCGTACATATGATTTTGGCAACTCAAAAGCCAAATGCAGAGGTATTCTCGCCTCAAATAAAATCTAATATTCCAGCACGTATTGGTTTATTTCTTCCAAGGAAATTAGATTATAGTGTCTCTTTGGATATTCCAGATACAGATAGATTGCTTGGAAAAGGTGACATGTTTTTTCTTGAACCTGAACTTCAAAAGCCAGTTCGCGCTCAGGGAATATTTGTATCCGAAAGTGAAATCCAGAACACAGTAAGTTTTTTGACTAAAGAAAGTAAACAATAAATTTAACCTAGATAGTTGTACATACTAACCTTGAGGCCTCTTTTATTAACTAGAAGCACAAGTATTTGACTAATATAGATTCAGTGCTATGCTTATTGGGATAATATGGCCTTTGTTCATAGCGATTTTTTAAGGTTGGCAAATCCACCAGGGAGTACCCGTGCTGAGCAAGCATATCAACAAATTAAAAATGCAGTAGTCGGAAACAGTGCTTTTGCAGACATAACATTTGATACTTATCTGCAAGGTTCATATCTCAATAGTACAAATGTAAAAGAAGACAGTGATATTGATGTGGTTTTGGAACTAACGTCCTCTTTTTGCGGAAGAACATCTCACTTATCAGCTTTAGAACAATCGTGGTACCAAATAGCATATCCTTCATCGGCTACATATACGTGGGAGTTATTCAAAAAAGATGTAGGAATCGTACTAAAGCGTCAATTTGGAGATGCAAACGTAGATATTGGAAACAAAGCGATTAAAGTAAAAGGCAATGCTGGTAGACTTAATGCAGATGTTGTCCCAACAATAACCTATAAAAACTTTAATAGTTTTACTATGTTAAATAAAGAGGATTTTGTGAGCGGTATAGCTTTTTGGACATCTGATGGGACAATGATGACAAACTATCCTAAGATACATAAAGAGAATGGTATTCGGAAAAATCATCAGAATAGAACATATGGAAAATACAAAGACTTTGTCCGAATATTTAAAAGAATCAGAGGAGAACTTGCTGATTTGAGTTTGATACAAATGGAAGATGTACCTTCTTATTCAGTGGAGTGTCTTATTTATAATGTACCTGACAATCTTTTTGTTGGTGACTACAAATCAACATTTTTGTATATAACAGATTTTATTTTACGCCATCCGAACTTATCAACCTTTTTCACCGTAAGTCACCAGCATCATTTATTTGGCACAATGCAGCATCAATGGAAACCAGAGAAAGCCAGAAACTTTATCCGTCTTGCTGATGCATGGTATAAAGTAAAAAATGGGAGTTGACCTAAAAAAATTATCACATTTAATTTTGTTTGTAGGCTTACTACCTACTGTCTCTCTTTGGCTTGCGGGATTTGATAAATATATTCCCAATCTTCCATGGTGGATTGATAAACCAACCCCTCTAGTTATTTATGGACTGCTCTTTATTTTGTTTGACATATACTTGTGGAAAATTAACATTTTTAGGTTTTTTGGCGTTGTAACGGTACCTAATTTGGAAGGCAGATGGGAAGGTAAGCACGTTTCCAGTCATAAGGAGAATGGATTGAATACCGAAGTACCAGGTGCTTTGGAGATAGACCAAACCTTTTCAAAGATTTCTTTTAGAGCCTATTTTCCTGAATCTAAATCAAAAAAAGTTATTGCATCTTTTGGAAATGAAGGTGACAATCAATACCTTTATTACACATACGACAGTGAAATAGCAGTTAAAAGCAAAGAAAAAATGAAGAACCATTTGGGAACGGCGAAAGTTGAGTATGTAGAGTCGGGTAAAAGTAAAAAGTTGAAAGGAACATATTTCAACAGCGCAGGCAATACTGGAGACATGGAATATCTCTTTTCATCTAAGCAACTAAAGCACGATTTGTAGTCATTTTACAATAAATCTCCTAATAACACCTGAGGCTAAAACACAGAAAAACACAGTAAAACACAGTACATTATAAGCAAAATAATCATTTATTTAGAATTGTATAATTTTGAATTTTCTCCATGAGATAATAAAAGCATGGCTGCAAAACTACCAAAATCAACCAATATCAACCGCCCTATATATAATGCTTTTGACTCGCTAGAAGACGATAAGGACAAACTCTATGTTGATATGGCTGTACATGGATACTCCTATCGTTCAATTGCCTTTAAAGCAAAGCGTGAGCACCAAACGGTTAAATCATGGTTCACGAGAAATGGAAGGCTCTATGAGGCATATAAGTACCGTATGAAGGAGCATAGAGAAGAGTATGCCAAGCAATTTAAGCGAATTGACCAATTAGTCAAAGATGGTGCTGTTGATGCTGTACTTAAATTAAATGAAGCAGTAAGAGCAAAAGGTGCATGGCCATCTCAAATAACAGCTGCAAAGGATTTATTATCAAGAGCTGGGTTTGATTATGTACAAAAGATTGATACTAGTATTACTCATAAAACTGATTCAGCAATTGTGGAAGCTGCGTTAAAAGCGCTTGCTGAGGATGATTAGCAAAAATAATTTATTATTCCCGCACATTCCCGAAATCTGGACTTTTTCCCGTTTTTTTGGCTTCAGAAAATAAAAATGTATAAGGTAGCCCAAATTTTTTGAGAAAATTAATCTATGGCCAAAAGCCAAGATTAATATGGAATGGTTAGATGAAAATTTAAAAACAAAAATCAAAACTATTTTTGAACCTCGCTATAAAAGGCCTCTCAGTGAACAGGAAATCTTTGAAATTGCAATAAACTTATCCATTGTCATTGAAGACATCATTAAGTTTAAATGGAAAGAAAAATATGAATCAAAATATTTATAGAACTAAGGATCTTGCAGAAGCAGCAGCCTTAATTGTTGAAGGACAAAGTTTAATAAAAATTGAAAGAGAACAAGGCATATGTTGGTTTGTTTTTGATAATAAAAATATCTGTGAATCATTATCAAACAAATTCTTTTTTGGAGGTCTTATGATTAACGCAAGAGAATATAGCAACACGATGAAGTTGCTAAAAGGAAGAATCTTTTCTTAGTAGAAAACGCCATTGAGATGAAGATGATAAATTTTACACAAATACCTAATTTGTTGCTTCAAAACCATCAACTTTCAGATGGTGATCTTGTAACACTTCTTGTTTTATTATCCCTAAGATTTGGCAACAATAGCATATTCTATTCTCAAGAGCATATAGCAAGATTAAGAGGTAAAAAGAAAAGAACTATTCAAATGCATCTTAAAAGACTAAAGCAATTGGGCTTTATAGATTATAAGAAACGTGGTTATTCAACATCAAATCTCTATACATTTAATGACGAAAAAATTTTCACTAATGATAGTAACAATAGTGAAAAAAACTTCACCACTATTACGAGAGATATTTCATCTCATAAAAGCAATAAAGTTCCACCTAATAATACTAAAGTTAATAATACTAATTATAATAATATGAGTGATGAAGAAAAAGAACGAATAAATCAAAAAATAAAGGAAATAAGAGAGACCTTACCATTTTTAAAAAATAAGTAAAGTATAACCATGAATGTACAGTGTAAGAACCAAAAAGTTCTAGATATTAAAAATTCTATAGTTAATAATAAAAGTGATATTAAATATTGATATGGATAATTTAACTTACATACGGTATTCACGAAAATCGTCTGAATCTAAAGAAAAACAAGTTGCCTCAATTAAAGACCAAAATAAAGAGTCTGAGGAAGTTGAAGTCAGATTGCATCTCCAAGTTAAATATAAACTCCAAGAAGAAAAAAGTGCATTTAAGCCTGACCAACGCGAAAAGTTTAACCAAATGATAGAGTTGATAAAATCAGGAAAAGCAAATGCAATTCTTACTTGGAAACCTGATAGGCTTTGTAGAAATCCAAAAGAGGGTGGTATTCTTTTGCAATTGCTACAAGATGGTGTTTTGAAGGAAATTAGAACTCCTCTAGGTGATGTGTATACACCTGAAAGCGATCATTTAATACTCCAAATACATTTCGGTATGGCAAATCAATATTCACGTACCTTGAGTCAAAATGTTAGACGTGGTCTGTATAGGAAAGCTGTAGACCGAAAGGAGTATCCAAGGCCTGCTCCTTTAGGTTATGAGGGCTTTGGTGAGCGGGGGCAAAGAAATATTAAACCTCATCCTATTTATGCACCTTTAATTGGAAAAGCTTTTGAGCTTGCATCAACTGGCATTTATTCACTTGGGAAAATTGCAGACATCATGTATGAGGAAGGGCTTAGAACAAAAAAAGGCAATAGAGTTTCTAAAAGTCACATTGATATTATTTTGCACAATCCTGTCTATTATGGCTACTTTACTTTAAAAGGTGAGATCTTTGAAGGCAGTCATGAAGGGATTGTATCTAAGGGACTATTTGATTTAGTTCAAGAAAAATTAAAAGATAGATCAAAGCCAAAAAAAATTACTTGGGAAAGAGAGTTTGAAGGGTTAATGAAATGCGGAAATTGTGGCTGTGCAATTACAACCACTGTTAAAGATAAATTGATTAAGAAAACTGGTGAAAGGAAAAATTTTATTTATCATCATTGCACTCATAGAAAAGGTAATTGCACTGAGGAATCCTTAACCGATACTGAATTTAAGGAGTTGCTATATGGTCAGATACTACAGATAGAAATAGACAAGGAGGTATGGCAACTAGGACTAGAGCTTATTAAGGCAAAGTATAAAGATGAATTAAAGAAAAATGACACTCATTTTCAATATATTCAAATACAACAAAAGAATTTGAGAGATAAGATAAACAGACTTGTAGAGATGCGTTCTAATGAAGAGTTAACAAAGGATGAGTTTTTAGACCAAAAACAACGACTTCTTGATCAATTAGCTTCCATGGATGATAAATATCAAGATAATCAAACATCTATGAAAACTTGGTTAGAACTTATTGAAGACTTCTTTGATACTGCTTTTCAGATTCGTGAAGTTATAAATAATGGTTCTGTAGAACAAAAACAACGGATACTTAAAAAGGTTGGTGAGAACTTTTTCTTGAAGGATAAAAAGATTACTTTTAGCTTCAAAAAACCATATGATGTGCTTCTAAAACCAGAAGTGCGTACAGATGTGCTGCCGAACATGGATTCGAACCATGATGAACGGATTCAGAGTCCGCTATCCTACCGTTAGATGATTCGGCAATAATGACTGCTACTACTTATTTACTGTAACTCCGAACCAGTCTCCTTCGGAGTCCGCTATGTCAGCCTTCGGCTGCCCTTCCTTCGGTCGCCTCCACGTTAGATGATTCGGCAATAATGACTGCTACTACTTATTTACTGTAACTCCGAACCAGTCTCCTTCGGAGTCCCTATGCAATGAAGCTATTTTACTAAAATACGCGCAAAAAAGCTATTTGATACAATAAGCTTATGAGAATTTGGGATTTATCACCTACTATCTTATGCCGCAAACACCTCCTTGGGGAGCACAGAGAACTTCATTCTATCTGGACTGTCATAACACAACATAAAAAAGGATACGCACATCATCCCGAGACACTTCGTTGGATAGGCAAATTAAAAGCACTTGCCAATCGCCATGAACAGCTTGTCAAAGAAATGAAAAAAAGGAATTATAGGCATCATAATGAGCTTGATCTTTCACTTGCAACAGGTGATGCACATCAAACAACACTTATTCATACACTTGCAGAACAAAAACAAATCCTCAGAGATAAGCATTGTGACTGCAGAGTGAATTAATGAAATAATTCCAATACATAAGGAAGCAGAATAAGAGTACCGATGATTGCTGCTGCGATTGCTGTGACCAAGACCATACCTGCGGCAACATCTTTGGCGATTTTAGCTTCCATACGGTGTTCTTTGGTAATTAAATCAACCATTTTTTCTATCGCGGAATTTACCATCTCAGCAGTAATTACCATCATCATGGTCAGACCCAGAATAGCCATTTCATAATGAGATACCTTAAGCGCAATGCTTACATTAATGACAAGAAAAGCGACCAATAAATGTACAAGCAAATTCTGATCATTACGGAAAGCATAATGAATTCCTTCAGCCGCGTATTTGAATGATTTAAAAAACCTCTTCCAATTGATCATATTAGTGCATATAGATATGTGTGACAAACAGATATACTCCTAGTGATAACAAAATCCCAAAACAACCCCCGACAATAGTTTCGGGTAAGGTGTGACGTTTGATGGTAAGACGTGACCAAGCAACTGTTGGAATTAATAGAAGTGCAATATAATAATATCCTTGATACACAATCGCCAGAGCAAAGAGAAGTGCAGAAACAGTCGCCACATGGATACTAGCCTTGATTTTGAGATTAATAAGGGAGGCAAGAAGTACACTTATCATAAGACCAATCACAATAACCATAAGAATCTTTGGACCATTTAAAAAATATAAACCCCACAGATATAACAAACCCATCACTAGGCATACAATAAAAAGAAGTGGCCGCTGGGTTCGTTTGGAGACATCCATATCAGTAAAAATTTTTTTATGTACTCCATAAATAATAAAAAATACCAATGCTAGAAGAAAAATCATAGTGTAGACAGTCCAAATAAATGCAGATACGATATTCCCGGTTGATTTATAGACAAGAAGTAATGGTACAAAAACCAAAAGAAGTATTGGATTAAAAAGAAATGAGATAATCTGGGCAATTGCTATTTTCATACTACACAATTTTTTGTAGGCGTGTGAGAACTGTCTCTTTGCCAAGAATTTCCAAGGATTCAGGAAGCGGCAGTCCTTTCATCTGTCCTGTTACTATTGTATATAAAATTGGCATCCGAATGCTATGTTTTTTGAGTATTTCTCGAAGTACTTCAAGAATTGTATCTTTATTCCAAGTATCCAATCTTTCAAATGCATCTTGCAGTGATTTAGCAATTTCTTTTTCTGCGTCATTTGAAACATAGAACTTGGCATCGGGAAGAAATTGAGTAATCAGTGGATAAAATTCTTTAAGAGTATTTATTCTAGGTTGAGCTAATTCCACAATTCTTAATAAAATATTATCATCTATCTGATTTAGTGATGAATTGCTTTCACCAAAATCTTCTTCATATTTTTTAAGAGTATTTAATAGTTCATTACTACTCATTTTTTCTCGAATATAGATCCCATTAATCCATTGAAGTTTATCAAGATCAAATCGTGGAGCCTGAGAAGTAATAAATCGATCTATCTCTTCATCAAATTTATTTGCTAGAGATATAATGGATTTAAGCTCCATATTTGTATTTGCGTAAACTTTTTCTGCATCGATAATTTTATTTATATGAAGTTTTTCTATAAATTCATTTAGAGAAAAAATTTCGTTTCCTTCTGGATGATTCCATACAATATTCGCTAAATAATTGAGAATTGCTTGAGGTAAATATCCTTCTTCTCTATAATAATTTACCGAGGAATGTCCATGTCTTTTAGAGAGTTTGCCTTTACCATCGCTATTTAGAATTAGTGGTAAATGAATATAAATTGGTCTTGACCAATTAAAATAATAGTAGAGGATTATATGTTTAGGTGTAGAAGGCAACCATTCTTTACCTCTAAAAACATGACTTATATTCATTAAGTGATCATCAACTACGACTCCAAAGTGATATGTGGGATATCCATCTGATTTTAGAAGAACTTGATCATCTACATCAATACCAGTTACTTTTATTTTACCGATAAAAGAATCATCGAACTCAATTGTATAATCTCTCGGTATATTAAGACGAATAACGAAATCTTCCGTTTTACTTCTTTCAATTGCTTCTTCACGAGTTATTTTTAAACAAAATTTATCATATCGAGGAACTTTTTTTTGTGCCTGTTGCTCTAAACGAATTTTATCCAAGCGTTCTTTTGTACAAAAGCAATAATAGGCACAATAATGATTCTGGTTATTTATTTCTCGCTGAGTTTCTGGGAGCATATCTGTAGGAATGAATCTATTAACTAAACCTTTTGGCCCAAACATGTATTCTTTATATATGCCAGCTTCCTTCCTTTCAGATTGTCTATAAGGACCTACATCGCCAGGATTATTAGGACTTTCATTAGGAGTTAAACCAAACCATGTAAGTGCCTCTAGTACTGCCGCCTCTGCTCCTTCTACCAATCTAACACGATCTGTGTCTTCAATACGCAATATAAACTTTCCATCATATTTTCTAGCAAAAACATAATCAAACAGAGCCTGATAAATCGTTCCAATATGAGGATTACCAGTCGGGCTTGGTGCAATTCGTGTTCTTACCATATAATAGTGAACTAATTATACCAAACTTCAAAAATTTACATTGTACAAAGTTGCCGAACTTGCATTGCAGTCAAAATCTAAACTATACTAAAATATATGACACTTCATGATACTACAGAATTTTCTAAGAAAGCAGGGATTGTGCTTGGACTTCTCTTAGGTCTTGTTATTATTGTTACTGTTTTTTTGAAAGTTGGAGCAGTCATCCATGCAATTCTTTTTCCACCTAAAATTGCAGCTCCAAATGAAGCATATGGCAAACTCCCACCATATAATTTCCCTCAAAGTAGCGTAACAGAACAATTTACCTATACTATCAATACTGTTAGTGGCGCATTGCCTGATGATTTCCCGGATCGATTGTATGTGTATCCAATGATTATCAGTCAGCCTGATGTACTAAATTTGCAAAATGCCAAACAAAATGTTTCTAATTTACAATTTGTTAATGGCCAAGGTGATCCGCTTCCGGCAATTCCACTTGGTGGTCCAGAATATGAATGGAGAGAAACAACCCCAGGCCTCACGGGATTTCAACGAACAATTGATTACAATGTCGTCAATCAGAACTTCACGATGAATTCTAATTATTTAACCCAACTTTCTGTTCTTCAAGCACAATATATTCAAAATATGAATGATCCTACAGCAGCAATTCAAACTGTGCAGACATTCTTAAGTAGTTTCAATGGATTTCCATCAGATGTAGATCTTGCACTTACACAAAATCCTCCTGATGGCGACAGTTATACAACAGCTCCGCAATTGTATGCAGTTGTAAATGGACAACTGCAACCAACTACTGCCCTTGCAAATGCACAGGTTGTAAGAGTAGATCTGTATCAAAAAGAAATAGATTATACATTAACTGCAGGTATTGGCCAGGATTTAACACATTCTAAAGATTTTGACATGACACTTCCTATTATTTATCCTCATCCACCATACTCTACAATGCATTTTCTCGTCGCATCCGGTCAAAACGAAGCAGAAATTGCATCAGCAATATACCAACATCAAACAATCAATCTCCAACCTGAAAATGTGGCTACATATCCTATCAAAAGCCCTCAACAAGCATTTGATGAGTTAAAAAGTGGAAAAGCATATATAGCATCATACAATGGCACAGAAAGTCAGATTCTTATCAACAAAGTTTTCCTAGCTTATTATATGGGGGCAACTCAACAGAATTATCTTATGCCAGTAGTTATATTCCAAGGACAGGACGGCTTCTTTGCCTATGTCCCAGCAATTTTGGATAACTCAGGCTCTTCTTCTCAATAACTTTACTAATTTGGTGGCTGTGGTGGGACGATATATTTAACGCTTGTATCAATAAAATTCAATAATTTACTTGTATCCGCAAATCTGTCCTGACTATCCATAACGACAATAATATATGTATGATTTTTCTTAACAACTGATGAGACAAGAACTTCACCAGCGCCTTCCGTAGTTCCCGTTTTAATACCTGTTACTCCATCAATTCCCAATAATTCATTGGTACTAACCAGTGGATACTGTCTTGTGGATCCAATTGATGAAATTGTTTTATATTTTGTAGAGGTGATATCAACAAAATTGGGCAACGTTACTGCATATGAAGCAAGACGGGCCATATCAATAACTGTTGAATAATCATGATCGTCATCAAGACCAATAGGATCTGAATAATGAGTGCTGGTCAGATGAAGGCTTTGCGCTTTTTGGTTCATTTTGGCAACAAATGCATCTGCTCCTCCTGGATAATTGTCAGCAATAGCTTGTGCTGCATCATTTGCAGATGGCAAAAGCATAGCATACATAAGATCAATAAAACGAAATTGTTCACCTGCATAGAAGTTAAGTCCCGACCCTTCAACGTACGAGCGCTTTACAGTAAGGATATCGTTTGATTTGTAATAATCAAATGCGACAAGTGCTGTCATAATTTTTGTTGTTGATGCCATTGAGAATCTCAACTGTGGATTTTTGGAGAAAAGGATAACTTGAGATCCTCGATCAAGAATAATAGCAGATTGGGCAGAAATTGTCGGCTGAGAAACAGCATCAACATATGGATATGGCTGAAGAATCGTTAGATTATCATCGCTAATTGGATTTTGTTTGGAGAGAGTGAGGAAAAGCTGGCTATTAACAATATGAAGAATAATTAAAATAACAAGCAAAATAAGTGGAAAAAGGATAAGTTGCAAATCTGAATCATATTTCTGTAGCCACTTTCCAATCGATGATCTGAGATGAGATGATTTGGGTGCTTTTTCTTTCTTTTCATTCTTGGGAAATAGGTTTTTAAACCATGGAGGTTTGGAAATAGCTACCTTTTTTTGAGAAGGAAAGATTTCCTTCTCTACATCAGGATGTGTCTGTCGGGATGGAGCTGAAACATGAATACTTTTGGTATTTTTGAATTTTCTTTTGCGTTTCTTTTGCCAAATTGGGGATTGAGATTTTTTCATCGCGGAATGTATAGATACCTATAATTGTAGATGGTTGAAGGAAAAATGAAAAGACCAGTTACTTCTTGGCAACTTTCAAACCCAATTCTTTAAGCTGTTCTTCTGATACCTCGGATGGGCCGTCCATAACAGCAGTACGACCTGTTGAGGTCATTGGGAATGCAATTGCTTCTTTCAATGAAGTTTCTCCAGCGAGAAGCATAACATGCCGATCAAGTCCAAGCGCAATTCCACCATGAGGAGGTGTGCCATAAGAAAATGCTTCAAGCATATGTCCCACACTTGCCTCTGTTTCTTTTTCTGAGTAACCCATTATTTTGTAAGTCGCTCTCAATAAATCAGCTCTATGCGCTCGGATACTTCCACCACCGACTTCAAATCCATTGCAGATCAAATCATATTGTGTTGTTGTGATCTGATCGATATTTTCTCCCTTGAGAAGCCATTCTTCATGTTCCGGGATTGGCATACTAAATGGATTGTGGGTAAATGTCCATCCGGATTTGCCATCTCTGACTTCAGCTATATCTTTTTTATCTACTTTTTTAAAAAATGGAAAATTAACAACCCAAGCAAATGCAAGAACATTTTCTTTTTTCTCTTCCTCCGTACGTAGATCAAACTTATCTGCTCCATATTTATCGATAGCATCTTTATAATTGATTATTGGAAAAGTTTGATCTTTTAATTTTCCACCTACTGCACTGACTGCTTCCTTAACAACTTCTTCCACAGTCTTCATTACTTCTTCACGGGTCACAAAACTCATTTCAATATCAACTTGTGTATGCTCAAATCCTCGATCTGCCCGCAAATCTTCATCACGAAGGCAGCGTGGGAACTGAAAATAGCGTTCAAATCCTGCAGTCATCAAAAGCTGTTTATATTGTTGTGGACTTTGTGGAAGCGCGTAGAATTTGCCAGGTTGAAATCGTGATGGCACAAGAAAATCCCGAGCGCCTTCCATGGTGGATTTGGTAAGAACAGGTGTCTCAATCTCAACAAAATCTTTTTTCATGAGTGCGTATCTGGTTGAATTTGTGTAATCTGATCGCAATCTCATAATTTTTTGCATTCTATCGCGGCGGAGGTCTAAATACCTGTAGCGCAGACGTACTTCTTCACTTATTTCATGGCCATCTGTATCAATTGAGATGGGCATTTCGTCTGCTTTGTTCAGAACTTTGTACTCCTCAACTGATACTTCGACTGTCCCTGTTGGGATATTTGTATTGATCATTCTTTCAGGTCGTTTCTTAACAAGCCCGGTAATTTCAATGACTGATTCTGTTGTTAGCTCGCCCATCTTACCAAATCCGACGCATTGAACAATACCAGTTCTATCTCGAAGGTCGATGAATGTAAGCTTACCGTGGTCTCTTTTTGTTGCGACCCAGCCCTGAAGAAAGACTTTTTCCTCAACATGCGCGGGAGTATCTTTGACTAATATTCGTTGTTGTGCCATTTTTTAAGCTCTTGTATCATACTACAGCCTCAGTAGATTGACAAGTAAGGATCTTATGCGGCTCTTTTCTTTGTCACATGTTCGCCACGTACTCTGTCAGCAAGAACAGGAAATATACGTGCAGGGTATAATAATTCATATAAAGATTGTGCTGTGGGATGTTTTCCAGATCGTTTAAGAATTCTTCGTGCTTTATAATTACCTTCATAATCATCACTTAATTTCTCAGCAAATCCCCAAAGCCCTGCCTCTCCTAACTCTTGTACATCCTCCATAACACTTGTTTGAACTGGATAAAGACATATCTCTGTTGTTTGTGTTTCTCCACTGTTGTCTGTAATAGATAATATAAACTTATCTCGAATAATTGCATCACCTACTGATCCTGCACGAGTTCCACCAAATTCCTCTTCAATTTCTTCTCCTGCTGCCACTTTTCTTACACGATCAAGGCTTGAGGTTTTATGAGTATCTTCAAGTATCTTAACATTATCATCTGGGACATTTAATGCCTCACGTATATGTGCAAGTAGTTGCTCTCTGAATTGTTCAGATGCTAGCAATCTATCTTCTATTGGATCTTGGGAGCCTTCAAAATTATCGTCTGCGATAACAAAGTTGATACTAAAGATATCATTAGATTCACTGGGT
>DATIIS010000029.1:0-6512 GCA_035479415.1 Saccharimonadales bacterium (SeqCode) | reverse complement strand
GACGATTCATTATTGAATAGAGGTTCTGCTGAAATGTCAGGTGCCCTCAATGTTGCCGCAAATATTGTTTCTAGTCCTTTAACAAGTTTATTGGACAATTTAAATAGTAGAGATCCGCAGGGGAGAGCTGAAGGAGCTTTGGCAGTTATGAGAGAGCATGCTGCAGGGAAAGTGCTATCCATGCTTTCTCTTCGGATGCGAAAAAGTAAAGAGCCATATCAAAGAAGGCAGGTAGCCTTATCCGCATAATACCAATCTTCAAATAAGAGGCAAAATAATGTATAATAGGCTCTAACGTCTTTAAAAAAGACGTGCCCGGGCGCATGGCTCAGTGGTAGAGCGCGTTCCTGATAAGAACGAGGTCCTTGGTTCGATCCCAAGTGCGCCCACAACCTATTTAGTTTTCTCTCCATAACCATTAACAGGTGCTTGGTTCTTCGCTCTATTTTTTTGAATAACGATTACATGTTTTTGAAAAGAAAAATATTTACAATGGTAAAGACTTAGCATATAGTTATGTAAGTTAGTTGCTAGTATGGTTGAAGGCGAATCAGAAATATCTACCTCTCCAGGTAATACAGATAATGCATCTAAACCCAACAAGAGAAAAAGATGCAGTAATATCTTCTCATACAATAAGAGGTGATAAACCTGAAAGCGGCGCCAGCGGAACCGAAGTAACAAATGAGCAAAATGCCGTCATGTACTACTAAAGTGCAAAACAAGCATTAGATGCAAATCTGTATCCCAAACTGAAAATGTATCTGGTCAATGCATCAACAGGAAATAATGCTGGTCCTGGGTGTTTGACTAATTTCACAAAAACTGGAGCAACAGATCAAACGAAGCAAACTCTCTTTAATCAATTCGCTAATGATCCTATTTTTAAAGTTGTACAGTAAGTTAACATTCTTAACTAATCCTTGACTTTACCGCCTTTTTATTGCAACACTATAGATAAGAGGTAACTATGCTGTCTTGGAGAAATGTATTGATTGGATCCTTTATTTTTGTACTTATTGCTCCGCAAACCACTTACGCTGCGACGAGTATTACTCCTACGTTATTTTGTCTTGGAAGCTGCCCACATGATACTACTTCAACGGCTTCATCTCCTTCTGGTGGAGTAGGACCTTCAGGCGCTCAAACTTCTCCTTCTGGAGCGGTCCCTAGTCCTTCAGCTTCGGCAGCTCCATCAACAGTAGTTAGTCCAACTCCATGTTCAACGTCAGTAAATAGTACGTCAATCGAAAGCAAGAAAAAAGGAAAAAGTAACAAAGGGAAAAATCATCAAAAAAAACAAAATGGATTTCTTGCTCAGTTTATACAGTTTTTACTTCAATTACTGCAGTTAATCGCACAGAAATTGGGGATACAATTGCCCTCTATACCAGGCTTGAATGGTAACCCTTGCGGTACATCACCATCTCCATCAGCATCACCATCTTCAACTCCATCTTCTGGACCAGCTCCTTCATCAGGTGTACCATCAGGAAGCACACAGCCTACAGCAACGCCTAAGCCAGGTGCTGGACAACCCACGACAAATCCAACAACACCAGTAACATCATCATCATGTACAAATCCTAAATATACTATTCAAATGGACCCGAATAATGCTCAAAACGGTGTTACGATCGGCAATTTTTATCTGACAGCAGATACATGGAATGCTTCTAATTATCAACTAAGCCAGACCGTCTATGCATGTGATTACAATAATTGGTATGCTGTCGCAACAATGAACAATAATAACGGTGACGGAGCAGTAAAAACATCTCCAAATGTCCATGAAGACGTCAACAAACCATTGAATTCTTTAAAAACAATTACTAGTACATTTGCTGAAAGCGGACCTCATGTAGGGATCTATGAGTTTGAGTATGATTTATGGCTTAACGGCTTTGACAATGGCCATACCGAAATTATGATCTGGAATGATAACTTTGGTCAGACACCATCCGGCTCCAAACAGGGGACGTTTACTGATAACGGCCACACATATGATGTCTACAAATCAGGTAGTGACTATATCGCTTTTGTTGCCCAAACTAATTTTACTTCCGGAACAGTCAATATTCTAAATTTCTTCAATTATGTAGTTTCAAAAGGATGGGCTTCAGCAAGTTCTACCGTAAGTCAGCTTGACTATGGTATAGAGTTAGTGTCTACCAACAACGCTCCAGCCACCTTCAAAGTTACCAACTTCTCTTTGACTGTAAACTAAGCTATATAGATTTAATTTAAAAAGGGTTAAATTAATTAACAATGCGGTTGTCTAGATCTAGAGTCTCTGCCTGACATTCAATACAATAGAAATGATTGCTCATGAATTCTTCATAGTCCTTTTGGCGTTTTTGTTCAATCATTTCTTCAAAGTCTTGATTTAAAAGAATTTTTTTATTTTTGTCTTGATTTTTCATAATAATTAAATGTACTATACAAAACTTAACGTATGCTTACTTGATCGTTTTCTGACTGACACCTGACGTTAGCGTGATTTTTTGACACAATTGTTTTATCAAATACGATGTTGTTATAATGGAAATAGATGAAAGAAAATTATTGGTTCAAAGCAAATAAAACAGGCTATGGATGGCATCCTGCAAATTGGAAAGGCTGGGCAATACTTGGCTTGTATTTACTTTTTCTTATATACTCATTTATTCAGGTAGCTCTTCAGTCTCATTCGGTGATGGATAGATTAATTGGATTTCTTCCGAGATGGCTGATTTTTACAGCGATTTTGACAATTATTACATATCTTAAGGGAGAATCAATTACTTGGGGAGCAAAAGGGAAAGATCAACATAAAATACCATAGTTTGTTATAATTAATGGATAAATGGTCACCTTACGTCAACTTAAAAATGGAATGCCCCTTATTAACCGCTTGCACTTGAAGCGTCCTGTTATAAAAAGAATATCTCAGCAGTTCGTGCCATCAGAGAAAGAACTTGAGAAAACGCTAGAATATGTTAAGAAAAATACAGTGAAAGCTCGTGTGGGAAGAAAATGTGTTGATGGACGATATCCTCCAGATACAGCGCGGGGAATGCTTGCACGTGCAGGTGGAGATTGTGGATACGTTATGGCGCTCATGGCGATTAATGAGAAGAAAAAATTGAGATTATCTCCTGAACAATGCTTTAACGCTGTATATAAAGTCATTAATCAAAAAATGCATGGCGCATTTTGTATCCACACTGATCATCATGCTGATCCAATTCACAAAGTCCTCAGTCCTCAAATGCATCAAACACTTATCGGTTGTGGACACCTCTCAAAAGCGGCATCACAGGGGATTCGCCAACCATATGATGTCCCCAATGAAGACATAAAACGAATTATAACCTATGCAAAAAATCTCGCAGATATTGATGAGCATATAGAAATGGTAAATTTGGAAGGTGAACACTTAGAAAAAGGAGTTCTCGTCATTAATGATAATGATCTAACAGTCAATGCTATGGATCCAAAGACTCATGAGATGTATTTTATCTATGATAAAAAACGTGATAATGAATTTATGAAACAATTGGTAGATAAAATGGAGATTCCAGGAGTTACGTATGAAGATATGCTAAAGGAAGCCGACATCCAACTGCAAGCAACTCTTCACAACTTGGCAAAAGGACTCCCCATCTATACTGTCTCGTACACTGAGAAAAAACCTCATGTTTCTTATCTGGCGACTATAGAATAACGTTTAAAATAATCTATAGCAACTTCATGTCGACTTCCAAAGATTTAGTATTATTCAGCTGCATCAATGTGTCGGGAGTGTAAAGGCTTTATTGACTGGTGTAACATATGCAGATGATGAAGCAACAGGAAGAATCGATTTCGTGATTGTGATTGTTAGGTCATTGGTGCTTTTGAGCAAGTCATGGCCACTATTTGTTCGTATGAGTGTCTTGGGAAGAAATGTGAGTTTAGTAGAGGACCCGAGCGCATATAAATTGAGAGTAAGTGTAATCGTTGCCAGCGTCGAGGAGGCTGGATTGACACAATCAGGGACAGTATTTGATTCATCTGTTGGACAACGTAGAGCATATGAGACTCTTCCTACGATAGGATCAATTGTTTGGAGTGCGACATCTGGTTTGGTAAAAAAAGTTCCTGGAGTGACAGAATCGATAGTTACAATTTGTGGATCATATGAAATTTCAAATTGAGCAACACTTGGATGCGGATTTGGATTGTGAATAAGGACGGTAACAGTAATTGTTTGGCCTGGAGTGGCTATTGGTTCACTTGATGAAAGTGATAGAGAGGTCTGGGAAGGAGTGACCCGAGAGATAATTGGTTTGGTGAGAGACTGAATTATTTGATTTTGCTTGTTTCCATAAACAACATACGTCAAACATCCCATGACCACTAAAAAAATAATAAGAAGAAAAATAGTCGTCTTTGACATGGAATTATTGTAGTATCTTTGATTTCAGTTGTCGAGCTGAGGATATTGTTTAGTCCAACCAACTAGTCTCCTGGTTGGGTTGAAAGTTCACGGAGGAAGAGATTGTAATCAAATTGATTGACAGCTCCATCATCATTGAAGTCTGTTGTTGGTTTGGTAGCAACGTCACAACTAACAGCAGGGGAGAGATCACTATAGCATCCAATCATTAGGTTGTAATCAAGTATATCCAATCGATTATCGTTATTTGCGTCTCCAGCGACGAGTTCAACTGTCGGAATTTGATTGACCTGGTTTGGAATCAAGTGTGAAACACCTGGTACACGTCTAGTCAAATGGAAGCCAGATCGTACTTTGAGTGTATAATTGCCATCTGCAAGAGCAGTTGATGTATATACTGTCCCGACAAAACTTCCGCTGGCGCTACTGTAATTGATATCTCCTGAAGCGGTTGCAACTAAATTGTTGTTGGTATCAAAGACTTGAGCAAGGACGTCTCTTGTTGGATGCCCAGGGGATTTATTACTGAGCGTTGAGGCTGCAGGATTGGCATTGTCTCCTGCATTGCCAATGCCATCAAGAAGCACATTGAGCGCAAGTCCCGTGTTGCCAGATGTAGGTGTTGGAGTTGGGTCAATCATAGCAGTTGGCGCTTGCGTTGGTGTTGCTGTTGGGAGATTCTCTTTCTCACCAAAATTTTTATCAATAATTGCGACTCCATTGGTCATTGATATGCTATATCCACTACCGCCAACTGGGAGAGTTTGGATCCAATTGGTAGGAAGGGTCTGTGTCAGCGTGTATGCGCCATTGCAGACGTTCTGCATAGAATATGTGCCATCACTACTTGATGAAATACTTTGTGAAGGAGTGGATGAGCCACTAGGGATCAAATTAATAACAACTCCAGGAACTCCAGGATCACCTGGGTCAAAGACTCCATTGCCCGAAAGATCACTAAATACAGTTCCTGAGATAGAACCGCCAGAAATGATTTGTGAAATTTGGCTATAAATATCATTCAATTGATCCGTTGTCGGACTGAAGTAATACTGTCCGCCGGTTGATGTCGCAAGTTTGGTAAGGAAGGCTGAATCAACATTTTGACCCAAACCAATTGCATAAATCACTGTCCCATTTGCTTTGGAATCATTTGTTGCGGCAGTAAGTGCAGCTTGTTCAGCGGTTGCAGTACTGACCTGTTTGCTTGATCCTTCAACATAATTTGCAAGTCCGTCAGTGAGGATAATAATTGCGTTTTTAATGCCTGCACGTTTGTTGGCACCAATTTCTTGAGATGCTTTATCAATTCCACATTGGATACATGTCTCACCATTTGCCTTAAGAGCATTTACTTTAGCACTAACTGATGCAAATGTACTGGTCAAAGAACTATCAAGTGTTGCTGCATTTGAGAAATTTACAAGTCCTATTCGATTATTGGCTTCAGCTGAAACGATATTGACGAAATTTGTTGCGGAAGTTATGGCGTTTGATAATTTAGTGCCTGATGTACCGTTCTTATCATTCATACTTCCTGAAGTGTCCATAACAAGCATTGTGTCGCCAGGAGAAGTACCACAACTTGCAGATGGCTTATTAATTTGTATCGTCACTGGAGTTGTGCTCGCAATAACATTTTCTTCATATGAAGAATTGGCGCTCACAGAAAGAGCTTGAGAGTCAGAACCAAAACTAATTATTGATGCACCAGCAGGGGCAGTTTCAATAGCTTTTAGTTCAAGCGTTCCGACTTTGGTCCGTGTTTTTATAGCAGCTGAGAGATTGGAGCCGATTGACAATGTAGTCGTTATTGATCCAGAAGCGCCGATAGGTCCTTCAACAACTTGAGGGAAAACTGCACTATTTGGGATAAATCCTCCCGCAAGTTGAAATCTAGTCGGATCATATTTCATATCGAGTTTGACGAGGGAGACACTATTGGTCCCAGGATCGACATAGACATCCAAATTGAAGGTACTTCCTGCAGGAATTTGAACCGTTGCGCTTGGAGATGCAACACTTGATTGGAATGATATATTGACTGTTTTTTCTGCGTTACTTTTGGTCTGCTGTTGTTGTTGAGAATAAT
>DATIIS010000028.1:0-27222 GCA_035479415.1 Saccharimonadales bacterium (SeqCode) | reverse complement strand
ATGCATTCCACTATCAGGATCAACTCTGTGATATACGTTATGTATACGTCCATCACCTAAATCAATAACTTCACGGTCTGAAGGTAATTCAAAAAAGTCGTCCATAGAAGCCTGAAATGTATCATTACTCGCCCCTCGCAACATTTTTGCTGCTTCGAGCCCAACACTAAAAACAGCTAAATTTCGTAGAGCCTCAAATTGTAATATATCAGCACTAGATGGATCTCCAACATTTGGCTCAATATTTGCGTGAGGATGCAAACCTAAAGAGTAAACCATATGAGTAAAAATACCGGCATTAAGGATATCATCCATTGGCCTATGCTCTTGGAATATGGGAATATCCAAGCTTGCTTGGCTTTGAAGTTCAGAAGTTATAAAATCATGAAATTCATCCATTGTTTTCTTAGCATCTAGGACGTCTGACTCAACAATACCAGCGTCATTATCAATAAATCCTTCTATTGTAGCTCTTTCCGCTTGACGTAAAAGAGATATGCGATCTGAAAGATCAAGAGAACGGAATTCCAACCAAACAAATTTTAAAGCATCAATAGAACTCATATCCGAGAGAACACTTCTTTGCACGTTATCAAGCTCTAACCCTTCTATAATTACTCCTACTCCACTATCAAAACCTTTTTCAAGAGTTTCTAATCCATTTGTTATCTCTTTGGTAGGCGCCAGAAGTAAAAGATCAGGCATCCTGGAAGGGGGCAAAGCAGCAAAGTACGGTATAACTTTTAACAAATCTGCTTTTGCTGGAGGATATGCACCATCAGTTCTTTCTCTCTTCTTTGAATCAGCAAATGCCATATGCATCTGAGCAGCAATAAATCCAACTTCTATTTCATCTATACTACAGTCATCTAATGTTGTGAGTCTCTCTTCTCCTTTAATTCTTCTCAGCCTATTTACTGCACTAAGTGTAGATTTTTTCAAACGTCCTTCGAATCTTTCAAAATCACGATTAATTCCATTTAATGCTTCTACTTTTTTATCATGGTCCTGTTCAGACATTATTGGCTCAGCATCTGCAATAGTGAAATGCCCCGTTCTCAAACCATTGACGAGACGGAGTTTGGATCTTCTCCATGCTTCTCTTAGCCCTCCTCTTTGTTCTTCAATTTGTGGTTCTGTATCTGCAAAGGTAAAATGACTTGCTGCTTTGATTTCCTCATCATTGCGTTGAATACTACCTTTTTCTGTTAATTCTCGTAACTCGTCACGGGAAAAGGATAGAACCTCAGCAATTTTGTCTTCTCCTCCATTAAAACCTTCACGAGCTGTATGTAAAGATACATCTTTTGATTGCACTGGATGGAAAAGAAACTCCATATTTCTCCTTTTATCATACCCAGGAATACGATAAACGAAGTTTGGATATGTACGAACGCTTTTTTCATCTAATGAAACAAAGGTTACCTCTTCGCCAACTTCTCGAAGTGCCCCCTCCAAGCTCGTTTCATTTTTTTGCAAGTTACCTCCGACAGGCATAACAAGACCCGAACTTACTTTACTTTTTGAACTTTTGCGGATAAGCAGCGCTTCTGAAAAATTTATTTGTGAGATTGGAATACCTGCTCTTATTTGGCTTGTAATATCTGCAATTGGAACCGGCGCAACACAAATTCCACGAGCTATATTTACTGCTTCAGGTTTAGGAGGACCAACTAGTCTTTCTGCATTTTGTACCACAAGCCTATTTTAGCAAAAAAAGAGGCAAAATTCAATGCTATAGGCTAATTATTATGAATATCTTTAATTTTCAATTGTAGCTTGGTCTCGCCATTCCAAGTATTTTCATCAAGCACATATGCCACATCAACTGTATCACCTATTTTTACACTATTGGCAAATTCACTCATCCCAAATGCAATCGCCTCAAAGGACGTATCATTCTGTCTCAAAACTAATTTTAGATGTCTACCATCTTTCCCAAGAATTCGCATACAATCAATTGTTACCTCTTTCGTTACAAAAACAGGCTCAGGATTACCCATGCCAAAAGGAGATAACTTCTGGATATTTTCAAATAACTTTTTCGTTAGGACATCAAATGGCAATTCGCAATCAATTTTGAGACTCCTGACAAGAAGTTCTTCCGTTACCATCTCCTCTGCTTTTTCCTCAAGAGCTTTTTGTAATGCTTCGGCTTTTATATTCTCGACAGTAAATCCAGCTGCCATTGGATGTCCGCCAAGATTAATAAAATGATTTGTATAAAGACGCAAAAATTCAATTACATTGAATCCATTGACTGATCTGACAGATCCTTTACTTACTTTTTCTCCGATTGAGAGAACAATGGATGGACGATAAAACGCCTCGACCAATCTCCCCGCAACTAGACCAATAACTCCCTCTTCATAACTGGCATGCCCGACCATAAGAATTCTTCTTGTCCCGAGTCCGACTTCTTTAATTCCTCCAATTGCATGTTCTGTTGCATCTTTGAGAAGCTGCTGACGTTCACGATTGGTTGACTCTAACTTCGCAGCCAATTCCCCCGCACGATCTTTATTGGTAGTACATAACAGGCGCAAACTATCCATTGCAGACTCGATCCGTCCTGATGCATTAAGTCTCGGTCCAATGATAAATCCAATTTCATAGACACCAATTGTCTCTTTCTCAATTTTTGCCAATTGAAAAAGTGCAAGAAGACCAGGGCGGCGAGTAGTTTGTAATTTCTTAAGTCCCTCAAAAACAATTGTTCTGTTGGCGCCAATCAAGGGCACAAGATCTGCAACTGTTCCAAGTGCTGCCAACTCCAGATGAGTATCGTTATCTATTGTTCGAGCTTGTCGAGAACTAGCATTTCTCGATTCACTTTGTTCACTCGAAGAATATATTTTTCTCAATTCCTTTGACAACAAATAAGCCACTCCAGCACCACAGAGATTTGTCGTGTGGACAATCGCGTATGCATCAGGCAATGTATCAGCAGTTGTATGATGATCAGTAATAATCACATCAATATTATTTTCATTAGCAAATACAACCGCTTCGTTCGCTACTATCCCGTTATCCACTGTAATAATTAATGAAACAGTTTTGAGTTCTGAGTTTTGAGTTTTGAGATTATCGATTCCGCGAATCGATAGACCATACCCTTCATTTTTTCGATGTGGGATATACGGCATGACATTTGCTCCTAGTGAATTTAAGGTTTCCCACAAAATTGCACTTCCTGTGATCCCATCAACATCATAATCACCAAAAACCACAATTTGCTCTTTATTTTTGATTGCTTTCTCAATTCGTTTGATTGCTTTTTTTAGTTGCGTCTGATCAATGCCGACAGACTTCGGGGTAATTGATGTGAGATCTGGATGAAGAAATGTCTCAATATCTTTTTTGTTTGTGAGCCCTCTATTTTCTAGCAATATCTTAATTACTTCTTCGTTATCAAAATCTTTTTTACCAATTTTCAAAGTATTCACGGTTTCCCATCGTTTTTGCATGGTATACTCCTTTAACATAGATTTATAATAGTGTATTATACCCGAATACTCGATTTTGCTTCAAGCACTTTTGCAAAATTGAGTATGAGCGGTATATAATTTTAACAGTATGAATCATATAGTTCCAGAGGAAATACTGAAGATCTACATGACCTTCCACAATGCAGGATACAAATTATATCTTGTTGGTGGATCAGTCCGCGCAATGATACTTCACAAAGATAAAGCGCTTGAGAATATTAAAGATTGGGATCTGACAACTGATGCAACACCTGAGGAGATGATGAAGCTTTTTCCAAATGCATTTTATGACAATTCATTTGGAACTGTGGGGCTCCCGATAGGATCTCTCAAAGATGTCGAACATGCTGGCATTGTTGAGATAACGACATTTCGAACTGAAAAAGGATATGATGATAATCGCCATCCAAGTGAAGTATCATGGGGAAAGACGATTGAAGAAGATCTCTCGCGTCGTGATTTTACGATGAATGCCATCGCAATTGAGCTGACTGAAGAATTTAAAACTAATCCTACGTTTATTGATCCCTTCGATGGACAAAAAGACATAAAAGACAAACTCATTCGTGCAGTCGGCGATCCAGATCACAGGTTTAAAGAAGACGCGCTCAGGCTCATGCGTGCGATACGGTTTGCTGCACAATTGGGATTTGAAATTGAGGAGAAAACACTTGCCTCAATTACCAATGATGCTGAGCTTCTCTCCAAAATTTCGGGTGAAAGAATTCGTGACGAGCTTATGAAACTCCTCTCAAGCGATTATCCCTATGAAGGAATTATGTTGCTTAAAAACACTGGCTTACTTCATCAGATACTCCCTGAGCTTCTTGAAGGAATTAGCGTCTCTCAGATGCGTCCCGGCCGCCATCATAAAGATGATGTTTTTACTCACAATGTCCTCTCATTAAAACATTGTCCTTCAACAAATCCAATCGTACGTTTTGCAACGCTTATCCATGATATTGGCAAACCACGTGTCGCATCCGCTGATGAAGAAGGATATGTTATCTTCCATAATCATGAAATTGTCGGGTCCCGGATGGCATATGATATTTGTGATCGACTGAGGCTTTCAAAAAAACAACGAGATAAAATTTTCAAACTTATCAGATGGCATATGTTCACAGTTGATGAGCATATCACTGATAGTGCTGTCAGAAGATTTATCAGACGCATCGGCGTTGAGAATGTCAAAGATATGATGGATCTACGAGTTGGTGATAGACTTGGTGGTGGAACACAAACCGCAGAAAGTTGGAGACTCAAACTTTTCAAGAAGCGGGTCGAAGAACAACTGGCACCAGCTCCTTTTTCGATTAACGACCTAGCGATTGATGGAAATGATGTTATGAAAGAACTGCATATCAAACCAGGAAGGCAAATCGGTGAAATATTACAGAAACTTTTTGAAGAGGTTGATGAGGACCTCAGCAAAAATACAAAAGAATATTTATTAAAAATAATAAAGGAAATTACCTAAAAGTATTGCATTAATTTTTTAAATTTTCTATTATATTTTTCTATATGAGTGAACGTGGAACAGAATCAATTGGACGTCATGATCGCCTTGTACCTCGCGATTTTAAAATTGATGCACGAGCAGAAGTGAGAGCAAGATTACAAGAGTCAAGAATCAAGTCAAAGGATTTATCCTTGATGAGTAACGTGTTATAATATCCGTATGACCAAAACACAACTCAAAGAAGAACTTAAACAATCTATGCTCGCAAGAGATACTGAACGAACATCAACGCTTCGCATGGTGATTTCAGCTCTTGGATATTATGAAATTGAAAAAGGCGGAGCAGGATATGAAGCAACAGAGGAAGATGTGGAAGCAGTTCTTCAAAAACAAGCCAAACAACGCCGCGATTCAATCGAACAATATAAAGTTGGAAATCGTCCTGAACTTGCTGAAAAAGAAGCAAAAGAACTTGAACTTCTTGAAAGCTTTCTTCCAAAACAAATGAGTGAAGAGGAAGTAAAAAAACTTGTTGACGACGCAGTCGCATCAACTGGAGCAACATCAGCAGCCGATATGGGGAAAGTTATGAGCGCACTTATGCCACAAACAAAAGGCAAAGCAGATGGTGGACTTGTGAGCAGACTCGTTAAAGAAAAATTAGGTAACTAATCTCATTCAAGTGGTGCTAAATGTAAATGATCTTCTATTCTAGTAATTCTTCGATCATGAATTGCTCGTTCTCTATCCAAATATCTCAAAATTACCTTTAAATCTTTTCGAATTGCTTTATCGCTTTTTTTCAATGTTTGGATATCCTTTTTTATAGGAGCCAACTTTTCTTCAAACTTTCTCTCGAGCTTCTCCTCCAACTTAGTCTCAAGTTTTTCCTCCAACTTTATTTCAAGTCTTTCATCAATTAAATCTCCAATTTTTCTCAGATCATCATTGGTCAACATTCTCTAATAATAATAGAGTTTCTCTAGAGCTGCAAGTATTAAAACTGTATCAGAAGTAATTAAAAGTCAAATAAGAGAATTTATCTTCGAAGCTTTTTTCTATCAACCCATTCTTGCCAAACGACAAGAAGTTGAGAAGCATTAAATATTGAAGAATACGTCCCACTGGCGATTCCAATAAGCATCGCGACCACAAACCATCTGATTGATGCGCCACCAAAGACAAGAAGAGTAAATAAGACAAGCATCGCAGTAAGAGAAGTATTAAGTGATCTGACAAATGTTTGAAGGATTGAATCATTCACAACTTGTGGGAATGATGCTGTCAAGTTCCTTCTCAAATTCTCACGGATTCTATCAAAAACAACAATTGTGTCATGAACTGAAAATCCGATAACAGTTAACAATGCAGTCACGAACAAACTATCAACTTCAACTCCCGCAAAATGTCCAAGAAGTGAGAAAATACCAACAACAACAAGAGCATCATGAAGAAGAGCGATAATTGCACAAATTCCAAATCTCCAACTACTCATCGGTTTTCGAACTCCCCTGAATGCCCATGCAATATATAACACAATTAATAAGGATGCCACAATAATTGCATAAAATGCATTGGTTGTAATTTCGCCTCCGATAACTGGCCCTATTGTTTCAAATTGATCTTGTTTAATTTTGGGAGTATTCTTTTGAAGTTCTGAAACAACTTTAGCATCTTGCGCGCTATCTAGTGGTTTGGTGCGGACAGCAATTTGATTGTTGGATGGGAGCGCAGAAATAACTTGAATGTTGTTTTGCTTAAAGGTATTTTCAAGAGATGTGACTGTCTGTTGATTTACTTTTTGTGGGTAAATATAGGTCATCTCAGATCCCCCAGTAAAATCAATTGAGAGATTGAGCCCCCACAGGAACAACGAAATAACGCCTGGGATAATAATCAAAAGCGAAAATGCAAAATACCAATTTCTTTTTCCAACAATATTCATATATTTATTAGGTGTTAGGTATTAGGTCATAGGTAACAGAATTTTTTTTTCATTTACTATAACCTAGTACCTATCTACCTAGTACCTCTTATAAAATACTTGTAAAAATGTTCGTGTCACAAATATAGCAGAAAGCATAGAAACAATAATTCCCAATGCCAACGTCACTGCAAATCCTCTGATGATACTGGTTCCAAAATAAAATAGCACGATACTTGTAATAAGACTTGAAACATTTGAATCACGAATTGACGGCCAAGCGCGCGCAAATCCAAGATCAATGGCAGTAGCAAGTGTCCTTCCACGTCTAAGCTCTTCTTTCATACGTTCAAAAATGAGAATATTGGCATCAACAGCTATACCAACTGACAAGATAAATCCAGCAATTCCAGCAAGCGTAAGAGTCACAGGAATGAGCCTAAACAAAGACAAAACAGTCAATGAATAAATAACAAGAGCAAGACTCGCAATAACTCCCAATCGACCATACAGAACGATCATGAAGATAATAATAACAAGAAAACCAAGAACTCCTGCGATAAGGCTCGCTTTGAGGGATGATTGTCCGAGAGTTGCCCCAATTGCCTGCTGCTGAAGCACTGTCAATGACACTGGAAGTGCACCAGCATTGAGTTGAATTGCCAGATCATTTGCTGTCTGTGTTGTAAAATTGCCTGTGATGACTGCATTACCGCCGACAATTGGTGCTTGAACTCGTGGAGCTTCAATAACTTGTTGATCAAGAGCAATTGCTACAATTTTGCCGACATTGTTGGAAGTAATATCTGCAAATTTCTTTGCACCATCGGCTGTAAAGGTCAACTGGACTTGTGGAGCACCACTACTACTATCAAATGTTACCGCTGCTTGTTTGAGATCATTTCCGCTTAGATTGGTTTGTTTTGGATTTGCACCAACCGCTTGCGTGACTCCTATTGGTCTTCCTGCTTTAAGATCAAGAAGTGCTGATTGGGTTGCTATCTGTGCAGCATCAGTTGCAGATGGCGCACCTGAGCCCTCCCAGAAGGTCAACTTGGCTGTCTTTCCAACCAATGATACAGCTTGATTTATATCAGTTACTCCAGGGATATCAACAAGGATACGATAATCATCATTTGCTTTCTCTGTCTGGACAACTGGTTCTGAGACTCCGAAGAAATTAATACGCTTTTCTATAACTTCTCGAGCTGATGCGAGTGCACTGTCGCGCTCGCTTTGAGGCACATCTTTCATGTTGGCACGAAGTGTAATACTTGATCCGCCTTGCAAATCCAAACCCAAACGGAACGATAAATCACGCAATTTAGTAATAAATGGAATTCCTGGATATGAATAATGTACAGGAATGGGTTTGAGAGTGGAAGGATTTATCCCTGTAAAATCAATTTTTGCAGGAGATGCAACGTTGATAAGGGTAACAACGAGCGTCAAAAACGCGACAAAAATAAGTGAGACACGCGTACGTGATTTCACGTCAAGAGCCCCTCCTCATCACCAATTATCATCACACGTGAGCTGGAAAGAATACCGACCAGAAATGGATCATTGCGCTGTTTGCGGAATTTAAATTCTTCCTCAGTCATTGCTGTGTAATTAATTTCTGTCCCAAGTCTCATCTCTTCGTTACGAATAAGAAGAGCAAGTTCTGGAAGCACAATTGTTCCAACGACTATCAAATCCACATCTTCAGGGTTGTCTTTAATACGACGAATAAATTTTCCTGAGAACATTGCGTATTTAATTTTGCCTAGTTTGGGACGATTTTCCAAAATCTGTTGACCAAGACCAATTGTCTTAGCGCCAATTTTAAGAAGGTCAAAATAAAATGGATACTCTTTTGATAAGGAGTAGTAGACTCTGTTGGCTCGTTGTTCGCGTTTTAAGACGCCCTTACTTTCAAGTGAGATAAGTTCCCGCCTTACTGCATTGATCTCTTCTTCTGTGCGTCTCACACATTCACGGACGTGATACATATCATGAGGAGAGGTAAGAAAGAGATTGAGTAATTTAATTCGGGTTTTGGATGTAATGAGATCTGAGAACATAAATCAATGGGTTGGGCAAGATGAAGATATTATAGCAAATATTTGTTCAATTTGAATAGGCGTAAATAATTAAAAATAAATTCTTAAATTACTATCACAACTCTTCTTACATTTAATCTACAAATTTAAGTATCAATTTGATACTATTGAGATATGACAGATACTCCAGAATCACCTCCTCCTCTACTTGAAGCACCAACAGCTGAAGAAAAAGGCTCTCCTGATAAAGAACTTACCAAAAGAAGTGCACTATTGGCTGTAACTACAGGTATGAAAGAAAGTCATATTTATAATTCAAAAGTTCTTGAAATTTCTTCACGAATTATTAACAATGGAGATACTCAAACACGCCAAGATGTGGTAGACATTATTGCTAATGGTACACTACAAGGAATAGATATCCCTGACGCAGTTGGAAAAAGTATGGATTTTAGATATAACCAAATGCGCTTGCTAAGTATTTATGATCAGGATCCTCAAGTAGCTTTAGCACTCGTAGAGAACCAAGTCATAGGATTTCATGGCACTCGATCTGGAAATCTTTTAGACATTCTTCATGATGAAGGACTGTTAAGCGATGATGAACTTATAAAAAGAGGTAGACAAGCCACTACATATGAGGCTAGTAGAACTCCGCTTGGTATAAATCCTTACCTTTCATTTGCAGCCTGGGCAGAGCCACATACACTACGATATTATTCTGGATATGAAAGACCACTTACAGTTGATGACCTCCACAGAAAATTAGAAGCGAGAAGAGCATTATATGCAGACTTACCACAGGATGAAGAACTAAGACAATTGGCGCAAAGTAAAATCAAAGCTCTCGAAGACGAAATAGAATCTGTCACAGCTAATCCAGATTCTCTTCAAAGCAGGCTCATACTTGCTAATTATCCCGTTTGTTTTGGACTTTCTGGAGAAGGATATGATGTTTATGGTGTATCCTCGGAACTACCCGACCAAAGTGAAGAGACAAAAAGAGACGCAATTCTCGAACATCCATATTTCGCTGGAGGTGATGACGGAGAATTTGTTACCGTTACAGGTAGCCCATTATCACGTCTTCCCGTTGTTGCAACAATAAAAGAACGGATACCCGAAGTAAGAGACCTTTTTAGAGAAAAAGGCTATAGACCTGATGTTATACCACTCGAACCCTTGAGGGAAGTATAAATTACTGCACATCTACTTCTGCGCCAGTCGCAAGAATTTCATACCAGATTTTGCCTGGAGTAAAGGTAATTTCATTACCACTTGCGTCCTTAAGTATTGTTCTCGAAGTTCTATCCTCTTTACTCCATGTTGCTTTAATTTCCTTTCCATCTTTAAAGATGAGTGCATTCCCTGTCCCAGTTGTGCCATAAAGTAAATGCAGTCCTCCCTCATAACCATCATTTGCACTCTGTTGCGTCTGGAAAAGAATGATAATATTTGAGGCTGTAAGCTGCTTATGTGTATCACGATCCATATGTTTAACTCCACCATTTTCACGATAATATAGATCATCGTGAGGATTGTAGGTCCATTTTACTGAGTAGTCAGGACCTGACCAAGGAATTGAAATTACCTGGCTTGACGGTCTGGAAGATGATGCAGAGTCAGCAAATTTGTAAGCAACGAAATTCGAGTTCCAAGCCTTTCCATTTTTGTCGACATTGGTAAGACCTCGGGATTTTGCAACTGCCCATAATTTGGTAGTAACTGAATACATAGTATGCTCTGTTGCGACATCATGTCCAAGACGTGTCTCATCTCGATAAAAGACTGGGAAACCAATTGAAAACTGATTCATGTCATTGTAGTTGCCCCATCCATAATCATCTATCTGTCCGAGTGCATTTGCAGGACCTGGGGTATTGGCACCGCCTACATGAGTATAGAGTGGAGAGTTACCATATTCAGAGATCCAATCAAGGAAGTATGTTCGGGCAGAGCGTACTGGTCCGATAATTCCAGCATCCTGACAATAAAAAACATTCATTGTACGAGTAATGCCACCCTCAGCAAGTGTTTCATACGTCACATCTGCTGCGTTGATACCTGATTGAGGACGAGCATCCAAAGAATTTTCAATCATCACTCCAAGTGGAGCATGAGACTGCCACCATTGCTCTTGGTCTTTGCCATACTTGACTCCGGTCAACGGACAGACTTGAGTCTTTGGAAGATTTGGATCAAATTCAAGCGCTTGATAATCATTATTTACTTTGCCCAGTTTGGAGGGATCTGTCGTGGCTGCTTGTTGTTCAGGAGTTAGGTTACGCTTTGCAAAGATGAAATATGACGTTGCAGCAGAAATTAAAAGAACAATAATAGAGAGCAGGATAAGTACTTTCTTATTCATATATTAATTCTAAACTCACTCCTTTGGATATAATTCGGCAGCCATACGGAGTGCTTTTTTTTCTTCCTCAGATAATTCATGCTCTGTACTCTTGCCGCGTGTTACCTTTTTGGTGTACCAGCGGGTTCCCATTCGAGAATATAAAGCAGTGATGACAATCCCAGTATCATGTGCATCAAGAAGTGCAAGAATGAAACTCTGATCGCCACCGGTATCTTTAAAAGGATTAAATCTCAGAAGACCAACTTTCTGGATGTGATATCCTTCTTCCTTTTCTATTCTATCACAACGTTCCCTCAACTTTGCAATATCTGCTTTTATTGTTTGTTCTCCATGAACAAGAGAGCTGAGCACGTCGTCAAGATTTTTTCTGTTGGTTCCTTGCGTAAAGGTAGCATAGTTCTTCTTCAAATTAAGAAAATAAAATGTCAGTCCAGAAAGCCAAATAATGAGAAGAATAAAAAAAATAATTGATATCATAGGATCTTTTGCCCAACAAAGTACGATTTTAGCTTCGATTTTTTTGTTTAATCAATATTAACCTCTTGACAGCCCACAAGTCAATAGTGTAACCTAGGCTCATTCATGCCTAAAAAGAGAAAAACACGAAAGCAAAAAATTCTGTCTGAACAGAAGAGAGTGACAGTTCATGAAGTTACACCATCAACTGAATCACATTCTGTATCCACTCACGATCATCACGAATCAACTGCTGTTCATGGGACAACATTTTCTCTCCCAACAAATTACACACAAACACACAAAACGCCAGAAAAAAAATCATCAGAAACTGCTGCTATTTCAACAAATGATTATGGATATTTGGGAAATGATCTTATAAGAACAGCTCTTTTGAGTGGAGCTATTGTTATTGCAGAACTCTTGATTCGGCTTGTATATATCCATTAGGTAATGGATCTTTTGATATGAGAAATGTGATATCTTTGATCTTGAATATTTGATATTTTGATCTCTTGAATTTAAGAAATCAAAAATTCTAAAATCATTATCAAGAAGATCCCATTTCGCAAATCAAAATTTCTAATTATGAAGGGGGGTGAGCACATATGGCATCAATGTATTGTGTAAAATGTCGCGCAAAAAAAGACGTCGACAATCCTGAAGAAGTTACCATGAAGAACGGCAAACCAGCTCTTAAAGCTAAATGTCCAACTTGTGGTACAGGTATGTACAAAATTGGTAAAAAATAACATTTACCACATCCTTGAAGCATTTGTTTCAAGGAACACAGCCTCTATTTAATTGAGGAAGAAAACCCTGCACCTGCGGGGTTTTCTTGGTTTCTTATTTTATATCTTGACCTCAAATTACTGAGATGAAACAATAGACGTGCGATGAACGTCTTTAAATCATTTGATGCATTTCTCAATAGCTGTGTTACTTATATAGATACTCGTGTTAAAACTGGTAAATTTATCTATGACATAGATTATTATTCCTCGCGAGCTATCCGTTTCATAAGGAAAAAATCAAGAAAAGTATACTTCTTTCTCAAACGCTCTCCTGGTACTGCTATTGTTGTCGATGCTTTGGAATACTTCTGGAATCTTCTTATGAAGATACCTATCGCTAATATAGCGATAAAAATGATTGGAGAGACGCTACGGATTATTGTTATTTGTTATTCAGAAATTTTTATTGTCTTTGCTATCACTTTTCCGGCATCGATACTTCTTTTGACATGGTTTCAGACCTCAATAGTTACCTTCTGTATAGCACTTATCCCAACTCTTACTATCAATCTCATTGCACTTTCAGCCCTATTTTATAGCATTGACCGAAGAGAATTGGGAGATAAAATATCAATTTGGAAAAGTATTCTTTTTGTCATTCGTCATCTAGGCTCAATCATTTTCCCCATTATAATAGAGTCAGCAATTATCCTGGAAGCACTTATTATCTTTTTTCTTATTCCCCTCTTTTTAAGTAGAATCTTTGATATCTATAACATTGCGTGGGGTGGGTCGATATTCTATTGGTTTGTCGTCTCATTCGTCGCTTCCCTAACAGCTATCTGTATCTTCACAGTATCAGTTCTGACGCCTCAGACATACTTTAGTATACTTATTGATCATCTACCCTTTCACAAAGCATTACAGAGCAATACAGCGTATATTAAATCAAAACTTTCATATTATCTTTTCTTCTACCTCATCTTATACATAGCCTGCGCCATCTTTACCATCCAAGAAGTGCTTACCTATCTTTATTTTGGATTGACTGTGGGACTCTATATAACAATTATTCTTTCATTCTTACTTGGATTCTTACTAAGAAAAAAGCTTCATCCCATTAAAGAACCATATGCCTACAATTTTGATAGCAACGAAAAAATTCATATCTTTTTTAAAGCTCTGGTCGTATTTGGTTTTATCAATTTCATCCTTGTATCAACGCTCTTGGTAAAAGAATATAAGCCTTTCCTTTCCTTCATCCAGCAACAACAAGATAATTATCTCGCATCTCAACGAGTTAAAACATATGTGAATTATACCTATGGATATTCTCTTGAGTACCCACAAAATTGGAGCTTTTATCAATGGCAAAGTAACTCTGTGACATTTTATAATAACTATACTCGAACTCTTTCAGGTGGCACATGGATGACGATAACTATTCAGCCACTCAGTGAAAGCGAGAGTAATTTTGATAGACTATCCAACGCATCACCAGGAGTTGTTCCGGATGATACAGGCTCAAAAAATATAACAACAAAAGTCTCAAATATGACGATTCAAGGATATCAGGCAGTCAATTATCTTTTCATTAAACCAAGTATTCCATACACAGAATATGAATCTCACTATTTAATTCTCAAACAAGGGGACATCTATGATATTTCTTTTACCTCCGTTACCAATGACGTTGCGAGTTATAATTCAGATCTCTTCCAAAAGATAATTAACTCCTTCAGATTTACAAGATGAAAGTAGTCACTCTAGAAAACAACAGAAACGAAAAAATAAATGGCATACTGCGCAATCACAACATTACTCAAGCACTTATTATCATCTGTCATGGATATGCAAGTTCATACGCGCATCCCGCTCTTACAGCAATAAGTACATCTCTTTATGAGCGTGGACGCAATGTTTTTAGTTTTAACTTTTCAGAAAGCGCCCAAACTACTGCACTTAAAAATCAAGTTAGCGATATCTTGTCTATCATTAGTTATTTTAAAGAATTTAAAAAATTTATTTTAATGGGAGGAAGTTTTGGCGCCCTCAATGCATCAATTGCAACGCTTGAGTCTCCCAAAATAAAAGGATTAATAACCGTCAATGGATTTTTTAGTACAACTCATTTAGGACCTAATTTATTAAGAATATATCTTATGTTTCGTAGTGCAGCACTTCTCCCTGGGATACACAAAGAAACATGGAAATATATGAAAAAAATGCATCAGCCTGAGCGTATCAACGTACCAGTTCTTGTAATCCATTCACAAGACGATAAAGATGTCTCGATCAAACAATCACAACTTTTTTATGAGCATCTGACAAGTCCCAAGACCTTTCGCAAACTAAAACATGCAAATCACAATCTTTCAGATAAAAAAAGTATAGATGAAGTTGTCCAGACAATTGATACGTGGATGACCTCACTTAAATACTAGAGTGGTTATTTATAGTTACGTGGACCATTCTGTAGACTTTAATTACCGAGACATTCCATGTCTTCCATACATCTGCTTGACCAAATCCTGCAATCTCCCACAAAGGATTACCAAGAGGCTTACATCCTACATCTTCACAAACTACCATCAACTGATCAGTAACTGATGTACGATTTGGATCAGCACTTGATGGTTGGATTGTGACCGGAGGATGCCTATAAATAGTTAGGAAATAAATATATCCATAATCAGAGTTACCATTGCCTGCCGAAAGAAGAGCGAAATTATAAGGTTGGTTGTTGATCTGTTGTATCACAAATTTTGCGACATCTTCCGTCTGACTTCGTTGATTGTTGGCAGGATATTGGAAAGGTTGATAGTAGATATTGTATCCAAAAATAGCGATAAACAAGAGCGCACCAAGCGCATATCCATAACGCAAATTACCTTTTGCCAGATCACATACTCTTCCGATCAAATTGCCAACAAGGAAAAATGGTAATGGGAAAATAAAAACTAAATAATAATCATAAATTGGTTTTTTATACAGACCAAAAAGGAGAACTCCCAGGACAAGCCATGTTGCTAAAAGAATGACAACAAATTTATTTTTATTTTTGAAAAGGACGATAATTGATGCTATTGCAAAAATAATAACTATCAAACCAAAAAGTTGCAAAAACAATAATGGATAATTCTTATAAAATTGCGCTGCTGGATAATCAAAGATAAGTCTTCCAAAAAGTCTAAAGAACACATCAGCAATTGGTTGATAAAATGCACTGTACGTCTCATACGATTTACTTGTCGTATCTGAGCCCACAAATTGAAGAATTGTCTTTGTATTTGGAAATCCGTGACGTACTTCAAATGCAAGAAATGGCGAATAGCCAACAATGAAACCAACAAATATCTCAAGATAATATTTGATCAGCGGAACAATTTGAATTTTATTATTGAGAAACCAATGCATGAGAAAAAGTGAAACCGCGACAATAACTGCTAAGAATAGCGAGATATAATGAAGCTGGATACAAATACCTAAAAGAAATCCAACAAGCAAATAGTACTTCCATGACCTAACATTGGTTACAGCTTTATAAAGTAAATACAACGTTAGTAATGAAAAAAATGGAACGGTGTTGGGATTCCAAGAAGAATGAGAATAAGTAATAACAAGTGGTGAAACAGAATACAAAGCAGCTGCAATAAGTCCTGTTTTTTTATCAAAAAAATCTTTTCCAACGAAATAAATAAGAGCAACTGTTGCAACACCAAACAATGCTACCATCACCGCAGGACCAACAGGATCGAGATGAAATAGCCACAAAAATGGCGCCATCATATAATAATAAATTGGACCGGTGAAGAAATTTCCAGCGGATGCACGTGGACCAAGAAGTGTAAAATGTCCCTGAAGAATTCCAAGTGCAACAAGAGCATCACGTCCTTCGTCTCCAAGAAATGTCATGTATTGATCAATCTTATAAAGCCGCATAAAAGCAGCCAAAAGCAGGACAAAAATAAGTATGATAGAAGAAATAGAAAGCTTAAATTTCATAATTTACTTCTTCAAATGATGCGTTTTCCATATGAACTTATTATATATAACATAATTCATTGGAATTACCAAAAGGATGATAGTTGGGAAAAGAATTGCTATGGATGTATGAAGTGTAAAACCAAAAAACTTAAGCTTTTCTCCAAGTACTTTTACTGCAAGAAAAACCACCAATCCTTGAATGCCAATTGATGCAAGCGACGCAAAATTGAATTTTATCAGACGCAGGAGAAAACTTCCTTTTTCCTGAATCGCACGAGCATCTTTAAATGTCCAGGTGTTGTTGGCAAAAAAATTCCACAGAATTGCAACTTCTCCCCCAATCATAGCTGCAATAAATTGTTTAAGACCCAGCATAATAACAAAATAAACAGTTATGAATTGCAGGACAAACCCAGTCCCTCCCACCAAAAGAAATTGAATAAAGCGTTTTCGGTCATACACCGCCAATCGCAACACAACATAAAAAGATTCGAATTGGTCCTGGACATTGATTTTACTTTTTCCTTGCTCTCGTTCATAAAAAACAATTGGAACTTCTTTTACTTTGGCTTTTAATTTAATAATGTCATGCATAATTTGCATTTTATATGCAAAATTTTGCGACAGAAGTTTGTCTAAATTTAATTTGCTGAGGAATTCTGTTTTGGTGAGTTTAAATCCTGATGTCATGTCATGAATTTTGAAGTTAAGCCAAACAACTCGAGTAAAAAGATTGCCAAAGACACTCAAAATCTTTCTATCAATTCCCCATTCTTTGGGGATTGAGCCACCTTCAATATATCGACTACCAATGACATAATCAGCCCCTTCATCCATAGCTTTAATAAGTCGTGGGATATCATGTGGATTGTGTTGAAAATCCGAATCAAACTCCATCACAGCATCAGCATTCATTTTCTCCATCGCGTATTTCATACCGCGTACATATGCAAGCCCAAGTCCATTTTTGTCACCAGAGAGAAGATCAATATTGTGCCACTTTTTCCTAAATTCTGTCACAACATCTGCTGTACCATCAGGAGATTTGTCATCAACGATCAAAAGCCCCATTGAGTGATGCGTAATTTTGGGAAAAATTTCTTGTTCGAGGACCGGAATCATCTTTTCTATATTAGACTTTTCGTTGTATGTAGGAATTATGACGATTATTTTCATCTTAAGAACAGTGCATTTGTACTTATATAACGCTTTTTACGTATTCAATCATTTTTTGCAATCCTTCTTCAAGGCTTACTTTTGGTTCCCAACCTAAAAGTTCTTTTGCTTTTGTGATATCAGCTCTTCTTTTCAACGGATCATCTTCAGGCAATTTCTCACTCAGAACTATCTCACTGTTGCTGTTGACAAGCCTCTTGACGAGCTGAGCATACTCCATAACTGTGTGTTCGCTTGGTGAGCCGATATTCACAATTTGTGCTTTTGTATTCTCCCCAAACATAAGACGCATAAGCCCATCAACTGTATCTGAAACATAACAAAGTGAACGAGTTTGAGTACCATCACCAAAAATAGTAATCGGTTGATTATTGAGTGCTTGAATAATGAAAATACTTATCATCCGCATATCAGCAGGACTCATCCGAGGGCCATATGTATTAAATATTCTGACAATGCGTGCATCCAATTGTTTTTCTCGCCAGTAATAAGAGACAAGTGTTTCTCCAAATCGCTTTGCTTCGTCGTAAACGGATCGTGGACCAGTCGTTGAGACATTGCCTCTGTAAGTTTCTTTTTGCGGATGCTCAAGTGGATCACCATATACTTCAGAGGTTGATGCAAAAAGGAATTTTGCTTTATGATCACTTGAAAATTGTAATAAATTTAATGTGCCTGTCGTATTAACAAGCATTGTTTCCATAGGTAATTTATGATAACTAATTTCGCTGTGGTGGTTTGGAGATGCTGGCGAGGCCAAATGAAATACATACTCAGCATGTAATTCATCAGCGAGTAGATCATTCACATCTTGATTGATAAATGTGAAGCGAGTATTCTCGCGAAGATGCATTATGTTATCTTCAGAGCTGGTCAAAAAATTATCAATACATATGACGTCATGATTTTGTTGTAATAATGCATCACAGAGATGAGAACCGATAAAACCAGCTCCACCGGCTACAATTATTTTGGCCATATCAGTATGATACTAAAGATGAGAAATTATTGAAAGAGGAATATGGGTTATTGCTTCTTTTCCCGTTCGAGGTCAGCCTCAACCATCATTGAGACAAGTTCTTTAAAACCTGTTTTAGGTTCCCATTGCAATTCTTTTTTGGCTTTACTGTAATCACCGATTAGATAATCAACTTCTGCAGGTCGCATGTATTTAGGATCGTCTGCATCAACATATTTACGCCAATCCTCAATGCCCACATGCTTAAAAGCAAGCTCCACAAATTCCTCAACTGAATGTGTCTCACCTGTCGCAACCACATAATCATCAGGCGTGTCTTGTTGTAACATAAGCCACATTGCCTCAACATAATCACCTGAGAATCCCCAATCTCGTTTCGCATCCATATTGCCTAACTTCAATTTATCTTGTTTGCCAAGGCTAATTCGAGCAACTGCATGAGAAATTTTTCGAGTTACAAACTCAATACCACGTCTGGGTGATTCGTGATTGAAAAGTATGCCATTACAGGCGAACATATCATAACTTTCGCGATAATTAAGAGTTATATAGTGTCCATAAACTTTTGCTACACCATATGGGCTTCTAGGATGAAAACGAGTTGTTTCTTTTTGTGGAGTCTCAGTTACTTTGCCAAACATTTCAGAACTTGACGCTTGATAGAATCTAATTTTTGGATTGACTGCTCGCACTGCTTCAAGAATACGGGTCACACCAAGTGCTGTAAATTCGCCTGTCAGGACTGGCTGATCAAATGAAGTCTTCACAAAGGACTGTGCTGCAAGATTGTATACCTCATCAGGTTGAGATTGTTCAACTGCTTCTGTCAGTGATGTCTGATCCAAAAGATCTGCTGAGATGAGCTCTACGTCATTTTGAATATGACTGATATTCTCCATATTGGGAGTACTCAATCGTCTCACTGTCCCATAAACTTTGTATCCTTTCTTCAAAAGGAATTCAGCTAAATATGAGCCATCTTGTCCTGTAATTCCTGTAATAAGAGCACTCTTCATAAAGTATTTAGGCCGTAATATTAATTTATTCTAAACTATCTTTCGCCAATAGTCTAGTATGTCTTGCAATGTCTTCTTGAGTTCAATTTCTGGTTGCCAATTGGTAAGTGCGTGGAACTTAGTGCAATCACAACGAATTTCAGGGACATCGATTGGACGAACTCTCTCAGGATCTGTCCGAACTTCGATTTTCTTTTCTGACAATGATAAAAGAGTTGTTAGGATGTCTTCGATTTTGTGAGATTTTCCTGTGCCGATATTGTAGACTTCACCTGACTCACATTTCTCAAGTGAGAGTCCATAAGCTTTGACCATGTCTCGAACATCTGTGAAATCTCGCTTTGCATCAAGATTGCCGACAGAAATAATAGCATCCATTTGGCCTTTTTCTATCTCGACAATCTGTTTGGCGAAATCAGCGACAACAAATCCTTCTTTTTGTCCAGGACCGATGTGGTTGAATGGTCTGAGCCTCACAATATCTAATTTATAAGCAAGTTGGTACTGCAAACTAAGATAATCTTGTGCAATTTTTGAAACAGCATATGGTGTTGCTGGACGAAGAGGAGTGTCTTCATCAACTGGATTATCTTCAGGACGAACAATTCCATATGTCTCGCTTGTAGAAACGATCATGACACGAGTTCTATCCATCTTATTTTTCTTCAACGCATTTAAAATTGAAAATTCCGAAACGATATTGTTGGTGAGTGTTTCAACAGGTGCTGCAAAACTTTTTGAAGGAGATGCTTGTGCTGCAAGATGAAAAATATAATCAGGTTGTATCGAGACAATAAGCTCCTCAACTTTATCTGCATCGTGTAAATCGATTTGAGCAAGATGTAATTTATCCGCGAGATCCCCTAAATTCCCCAAATTTGCTTCTGTGCGATATGTGCCGTAAATTTCAAAAGATTGCTGCTCCAAGAGATGTTCTGTGAGATGTTTCCCGACAAAACCAGTAATACCTGTTATGAGGATTTTTTTCATTATCTTCCAACTCCAATATATTCAAAACCAAGCGCTTTGACTTTTTCAGAATCATAAATATTGCGGCCATCAACTATTACAGGCGTTTTCAAAAGTCTTTTAACTTTTTCCAGATCAACCTGTCTAAATTCATTCCATTCAGTAGCAATAACAAGAATATCAGCATTCTCAACACAAGTATAAGGATCATCAACCAAAGTAATTTGATCGTTAAAGACGGCTCTGGTCTTGGGCATTCCTTCAGGATCATATGCTGTCACAGAAAATCCTTTATCCAATAAATCTTTAATTAAATATATTGCTGGCGCATCTCTTATATCATCAGTATTGGGCTTAAAACTTAGCCCCCATAAAGCAACATTCTTACCTTGTGCATGTGTCAAAATTTTCTGCAAAATATTGTCGCGTGCTTCTGTATTAACACTGTCCACGCCATCAAGAAGCGTTGTATCAATCCCAAGAGATTTACCGATCTGAATAAGTGCTTTCGTATCTTTCGGGAAACATGAGCCACCATATCCAATACCAGGATTCATAAAAACTCGCCCAATTCTCTTGTCCAAACCTACAGCATCAAGAACCTCCTCAACATTTGCTCCAGTCTTCTCGCTATAAAAAGAGATGAGATTTGCAAAAGAAATTTTGGTCGAAAGAATAGCATTTGCGGTATATTTTATAAGCTCGGCTGATGCAAGACTGGTGATGACTTTCGGAGAATTAATTCCCTCATGCAAACCTATCATGATATCAATTGCCTTCTTTGAATCTGAACCAATTACAACGCGGTCAGGATAAAGAGTATTTTGAAGAGCAGTTCCTTGGCTCAAAAACTCTGGACAAGAAGCGATCGCAAATTCAGCACCTTCAGGTTTGACAGATTTGATACTTTCTGCAACTTTTTTATTCGTACCAATCGTCACAGTACTCTTGCATGATACAACTGTGAATCCTTTTTTCAAATGCTTTCCGATTTTTTCAGCAACGTCAAACACTGCAGATAAATCAGCTGCTCCTGATGTTTGAGGTGGCGTCCCGACAGCAATAAACACAACATCAGACTCACCAACAGCATGTTCATATTCTGTCGTGAAATGAATTCGTTTTGCTTCAATATTTTTCTTAAGGAGTTCCTCAAGACCTGGCTCAAAAATAATTGGATCACCTTTTTTGAGTCGTTCAATTTTTTCATGAGTATGTCCGATTACATGAACAGTATTGCCAAGATCAGCAAATACTGTCGCAGTAACAAGCCCAACATACCCATGTCCTACAAATGTTATTGTCATAATTATTATCCTTTTATTTGGTGCAAACCTTCTTCAAACGATCTCATTGTTACACCAAGTTGTTCTATTTTAGCATTGTCGAGGGAAAGGTTAAAGGGGCGAGGCGCTTTTCCTTTGAAATACTCTTCTCGAGTAGTTTTACCTATCAAATTTTTATCATACCCAAACTTCTCTGCCAACAACTGAAAAGCATCATAAGGACTGAGACTCTGATCACCCACAAGATGATAAATACCAGTCGCATTATCCTTTATGACAGCGTCAATCCCAAATGCAATATCATCAACAAAAGTCGGGGTCATCATATGATCAGTAACTGCAGTTATTGGCAAATTCTGAGAAAGTCTTCCCATGACTGCATGCACAAAATCTTTTTTTACTTCAAATTCATCAGCCCGATAAGGATACGCAATTCTCAAAATGGCATAGGCAATTCCTGAATTTTTTACGACTTCTTCTCCTTTATATTTGGTCATTGCATACCAATTTATTGGCTCAGGTGTATCTTCTTCAGTATAGTTAGATGGAGGTTCTTTCTTACCATCAAAAACAAAATCTGTTGAGATATACAACATTTTTTTCCCTGAGACCTTACATGCATCAACGACATGTTGAGTTCCGCCGACATTTATTTTGTATGCAAGTCCATTTTCTCCTTGTTCCTTGTCCGCTTCACAACCATCAACATCAGCTTTTGCTGCAATATGAAGAACAACGTCATGCTCCTTATCATTTCGGATAACTTCTAAACTTGCAGGATCAGTGATATCCACACCACTCGTAAGGCTCAGGTCATCAATCTGATATGTGTCTTTAAGTAATTCTGCTATTCGTGATCCGACGAGTCCAGATCCACCGATTGTAAACATTTTCATAATCTTATTATATCAATTACTTGTCTTATACATCTCCGCTTTATCAATTTGAACAAGAGCCATTATAATCGAATACATCATAAAATTCTCACGAGTCATTTTGCCATCAGTAAGTACTCCTGAAATTCCGCCTGTAACGGCGCCTAATTTATCATGTTTTGTATAGCCCAATTGTTTGAAAGCTTGGCTGCCATCTGCTTCGCCACTGAGAATAAGTTCAGTTACTTTTTTGGGCCATTCATATGCAGGTGCAAGTCCGAGGACTATCTCATGACCATCATAAATCGCACATACTCCGGTTTCCATATATCCTGATTTTGTATAAGGCACTTCAATTAGCCCTCCCTCAAGCCCAAAACTAAAATCACAATCTCCAAATGCATCTTTTGCTCTTGCTATTGCTCCTTCTACTGTTTCTTGGATATTTTTGGGATGGCCATAGAGAGGGACGTTCACATCTATTCCTACAATCTCAAGCTTTGGGAAAAGTTTGGGATATAGTGCTACTGCATCTTCAACTGCTTTTACTTTAAGTTTGTTTGTTGATCCAACGTGTATTTTCATAGTAAATATAACCCGTCATTCTGGCAAATGCGCGAAGAGCATGCGTCCAGAATCTGTCCTTTATCCTGGATGCGCTTCGCTTACCAGGATGACAATTACAACTTCCTTTCTTTTCTCAATTTATCAAACAACAAAATTGCGGCAATATGAGAAGACGCAGCTACTTCTCCATCTTCAATCTTCTTAAGAAGCTCTTGTAAGGGTACCTTCTGAATCGAAATTTCTTCATCATAATCAAGTTTTTGAACGCCTTCCTTTATATCAGTTGCGGCGAATACATGAATTTTGGATAAAAGACTTGGAGATAAATTCCAAACATAAAGTTTTTTCCAATTTCCAGCTTCAAGACCTGCTTCTTCTTTTAATTCTCGTTTTGCTGCATCAAGAGGATCTTCATCTCCATCGATATTGCCGGCAACCAATTCAAGAGACATTCTATTGAGCGCATCTCTAAACTGTAGCTCGATATAAATTTCATCATCCTGAGTGAAAGGAATAATAAGAACTGCAGGATTTCTTTCAATAAAATCTTTTGTAAAGGTTTTACCGTTTCTCTCAATCGTATTTTGATTAACTTTAAAATATTTCGAATGATAAACAGTCTTGGTGGAGAGTATTTTTTGATCAGGCATAAGAAAAAAATTACTGAGAGAGATGCTCATCTCGAATTTTCAGGTATTCATCATAGTCCTCGATATAATCACTTCTGTCGGGTTTGTAATTTGTTGAACTGATCGCAAGAAGAATAGCATTTTCAGAAAAATTTCTAAAGCCATGCCAGACATAATTTGGCACATAGATCGCTTCTTTAGGTCCCTCAAGAGACACGTCTTCTTTGCCATTTCCTTTATCAATAATTGCGGTACATGAGCCTTGGATAATCACAAAGAATTCTTTTTCTTCCTTATGACAATGTTCACCGGTGAAGCTCTTGATGTCAGTTATAAAGTAGATGCGCTTTACTTCAAAATCGAAGTACTCGTGAAGCTCGAGCGGTGTCATGAGAAATTTCTCAGTGGGGATATTTTTAAGATCAAATTTCTCAAATGGCTTACTCATTCTTGGTTTCTTTGGTAGTATTCTGAAACGCGTTCATTTCGTCGCGCTTTCTTGCCCAAAGATCTTCTACCCATTTTGTATTTTCTTTATACCACTCAATTGTCTCCTTCAATCCCTGCTCGAATTTTTCTTTTGGATAATCTGCTTTCCATCCAAGAGCTTCTATTTTGCTTGCATCAATTGCGTATCGTCTGTCATGTCCAGGACGGTCTTGGATATATTCGATCTTGTCCTCACCAAATCCCATGATCGAAAGTATCATTTTGGTAATTTCCAAATTATTTCGCTCATTATCTACGCCGATATTGTAGACTTCACCGACATTGCCTTTGTGAAGAAGTAAATCCAACGCTTTTGCGTGATCCATCACATGGATCCAATCTCGGACATTTAAACCATCTCCATAGACTGGTACTTTCTCGCCTTTAAGCAACTTAAACACGAAGAATGGGATGAGCTTTTCTGGGAATTGGTATGGACCGTAATTGTTGGAGCAATGTGTAACAATAACTGGCACTTTGTGTGTAACAAAATATGCATTACACATCAGATCTCCACCTGCTTTGGCAGCGGCATACGGCATGTTTGGCAAGATGGGAGTACTTTCTGTAAAATAAGTATCTTCACCCAATTTGAGTGAGCCATATACTTCATCTGTTGAAACGTTAAGGAAGCGCTCAACGTTATTAAAGCGTACTGCATCAAGGATCATCTGGACACCAAGAGCATTGGTGAGGACAAAGTCCTTTGTTCCGCCGTGAATTGAACGGTCAACGTGAGTCTCAGCAGCAAAGTTGATAACATGAGTTATGCCATTGTCTTTGATTGCGATATTCAGAGCATCCAGATCTGTGATATCGCCGTGGACAAATTTATAATTAGGATTATCCTCAATATCACTCAAATTACTGAGATTTCCAGCGTATGTTAATTTGTCATAATTAACAATCGTATAATCAGGATATGCTTCAAGCATATGTCGGATGAAGTTGGACCCGATAAATCCTGCTCCTCCGCAAACCATTAATTTCATTATAATTCTCCTTTCGCGACTTTTTCAGCAACGAGATTGTTAGCTCGAAGTAATTCGTCATGGGAAGTCCCAGCATCAATCCACCACTCAAGCAAATGACATCGTAATGTCCCCTCATGCAAGTAGATATTGTTAAGATCTGTCACTTCAAGTTCTCCTCTTCCTGAGGGTTTGAGCGTTGAGATGTGATGGAAAACTTCACTATCATACATATAAATACCAGTCTGTGCAATATCTGATTTGGGATTTTCAGGTTTTTCTTCAATTGAGATGACTTTTCCATCTTCTGCCATTTCGATAACACCATATTGCTTGGATTCTGTTGCCATATGCATACCAAACACTCGTGCACCTCTTTCTTCTTTATCAAACTCCTCGACAATTGGACGCAAATCTAAATTGAAAATTCCATCTCCCAGAAGAACAAGGATCTTCTCATCCTTGGCAAAATCTTTTGCAAGTTGTATCGCATCTGCAATTCCTTTTGGATTTTCTTGAACACCATAGTAGAGATTGAGGTCAAATAATTCTTTTCCTGATTTTAAAAGACTAGCAAAGTCACCTGCATGATCGGGAGAAGTTGTGATAAGAACTTCTTTAATGCCCGCCTTCGCCATAACCTCAAGAGGATAATAAATCATGGGCTTGTTATAAACAGGAAGAAGGTGCTTGTTGGTAACGAGTGTGAGAGGACGAAGTCGTGTAGCGAGTCCGCCTGCTAAGATAACGCCTTTCATAAGTATGTTCTACAATAACAAATTCTTTGATCAAAGAAAAGAGTCATTTTTGTACTGATTCATCCAGCCTCTTAAATGTCCTTTTTTTCATGTACGTTATGCCGCTAGCAACAATCCATTGGAGCAATGCTGGATATTTTTTACTATAATTCTTTTTGAAGAAAATCTTCATCGCATCAAATCTCCATCCTTGAACTTTCTTTTTGCCTTCGATATTGGCTTTAGTGATGTTAAGAGATGTTGGTTTGATCCCACTTGAAGCACCACCAATATGCATGATGCTTACCTCTCCGATATACCAAATCTCATATCCTAATTTCCTGATGTCATAGCAAAATTGCAAGTCCTCTCCATAGAAAAAATAATCTTCATCCCACCAACCGACCTTCTCTCCAACTTCTCGTGGCATGAGCATAAATGCACCTTCGAGTGCATCTACTTCGTGATTGGTTGAGAGATCTTTCCATCCTTGTGTGTATCCGGCAAATAATTTACTCTTTGGAAAAATTCGCTGTAGCCCAGAAAAGAAACAAAATGCATTCCAAGGAGTTGGGAAGCCACGATGACAATTGAAATCCATCTTGCCATCTTTATTGATCAATTTACATGACGCAGCACCGACTTTGGGATGTGATTCCATAAATTCGAGCATATAAGTCAAGGTCTTGGGATAGACAACTGTATCAGGATTGAGGAACAAAACATATTTCCCTTTGGCATATGGAACTCCTTTGTTATTACCTGCCGCAAATCCAATATTGCCACCATTATCTACTGGATGAAAGGATTTAATTTTTGTGTGTTTCTTATATTCTCGGAACGCCTCAATTGATTTATCGGGAGAATCATTATCTGTGACAATTACTTCATACTGACCTGAAGCGACTTCTTTGGGGTAATTTTTTTCAATCGACTCGATGGCCCCGAGTGTTATATCACGAGTATTGTAAGATAGAATAATGATTGATAATTCAACGTCTGCCATAGTTCTTTTGTATTATAACTGCTATGACTAGCTATAGACAATAGTGATGAAAATA
>DATIIS010000027.1:0-15952 GCA_035479415.1 Saccharimonadales bacterium (SeqCode) | reverse complement strand
AGGGGAATTTATCAAATCCACCAGCTTCTAAGTTGATAAGCGTATTATCAATTCTCATCCCCATGTTAAAGCCGGTCCCCGCAATAAGTGATGCCTCCTCAGTGCCATCACCAGCAAAAAGAAGTGCAACTGCGTCGTTGGTAACTGCAATGGGAATTTCTTTGTTATATCTGTTTTTGAAGATATTTCGTGCGATTGCACCAATTGGTTCTGTTGTTCCTATGAATGCATGGTCTTTGGTACCTTTGGCAATAATTTTCCCATCAAGCGCTCCATGCAGTCCAGTTACAGGATCAAGTTTAAACCCAAAATTTATGCCAATTGCATAAGCCCGGGAGTCAAGATGCTCTGATAGGAAATCTTCAAATGTTTTTTTTGTATCAAATACAGGAAGCATTCCAGCTTTTCTTTCTAGTACATTTCTCTTGCCGTTTTCTTTGACTTCTTCAGTTGAGAGGACGTAATTGGTGCCTCCAATAACAATACCCTGTACAACACCTTCTTTAATAAGCGGCTTATGGCTTCGCTGTTGTTTAACAAAAGAAATGCTTGAAGATTTGTTCTGAGAGGCACGGATTAGTTCCTGCAAAAAAGCCGTTTTTATCTGCTCATAATTGGGAGTATGGATCAATTCAACTCGTTGAGACGCCATATAACCTATTGTAACATAAAGAATATCTAGTTTATTTTAGATGCTCTATAAGCTTTTTTATTGAGAAGGAATCACCGTAGGACGAAGAGATTTACCATCATAACTAACGTTGACTGATGCACTCTTCCCTTGGTCATCAGTAAAGGTATAGGTAAATTCGCCATACGTTAATTGTTCTGGATAGCCAAGGAGAACATCTCCGTTGGCACTCGTCTCCTGATTCAGTGTCGTGGATGCAGTCATTTTTTGATTAGGTTTTTTGGTGCATTGGCTAGCTAATGTCTCATTAGCGTAGACACGTATTTGTGAATACGGGGCAAATCCTTTCAAATAAAAGGTAGGCGTCCATGCGCAGTTACCATTATCATTGAATGAACTGAGTATTGCTGAAGGGCTGGCAGAGGTATTTTCAGTCGTCATCATTGGACACATCCTTCCTTTCTCATTGCAGGGGAATATCGTCGGATGAGCTATGGGAAAGGATTGATCATAGAGTGGTGGCTCTTTTTCTGTAAAGCAAGAATGACCAATACCATGATTAAATTGGTTATCATAAATAGAATAGTCTTCCGCTGTAGTGTCGTATGAATTGGGTTGTTCTTTGGTTGAATCAGTTTCAAATGTTGCACAAAGAGAGTAGCTATATGAACTAGTGACAGTATATTCATATGGCTCGTGGGTTTTTGGATCATTTTTTTCAAGTGACGTTGATGGGCTGTAAGCCTGAGTAGTCAGTTCAGCAAGACTGGGGGGGAGAATATTATTTTGTTGGTAATAATAATCAACAGCCGACTTAATATCTCCAAGGTCTGCAATTCTTTTATGATCTCTTGCAATGATTTGTTCTGTATTGGGAGATGGAATGATAGATAAAGCATACACGACTGCAATTACACTCAAAAGAGTGATATATACAATCGCTACAATGTCTTTTTTATTAAGATTTGCGATCATTTTTTACCTCACCGATAAAATATGTAAATATTGCTCCGACGATAAGGAGAGTTACTCCAAGATGACCCAATCCATTGCCTGTCACAGTGCCAGCAAGAAGATCGTAACAGATTGTGATAATATTGCCCAGTAAAATAAGAAACGTGATAATAAGCGTTATATAAATAAGTAGTTTGCGAGAACGGAGATTTCTGACAATCGGCTGTGTGACCAGCTGCCGCTTCAGAACGAATGCAAGTACTATAAAAAGAGGGAAGGAGACGATAATTGCAGCAATATACCCTCTGATCACTGAAGGTGTCTCAAAGTCAGGGAAGAAGAAAGAGAAATCGGAAGATGTGGTAGTATTTGCATTGTCTATGACTGTTGGTATTGCTTTATCTACCCATAAATGCAAAATCCCTGAAACAGCAGTCGCGAGCACGTAGAGAGAAATAAAGAAAATGATGTAGAGAAATCCTGTCCACATTCCAACATGTGCGACAAAAGGTGGAGGCGGAGGAACAGGTAGGTCTGGATCTATGGAAAGCGCTTCGGCAATCTGTTCTTCCTGCCAGCCTACGGCAAGAAGACTATTTTTGATTTGTTCGTCCTTGAGTTTTTTGTTTCTGGCTTTTTCAATATATGTTTTAAGCTCCGCAGCCATACTTTAATACTGAAGAAAGTCTTAAGGAAAGTCAAGAAGAAAGCTTATTCTTCTTTCTGCTGGATACCAAGAAGCCAGAGGACAGCTTCTTTTTTGTAACGTCTGTCGCCGCGGGAATTAATCCGGATTGCAGGTAATTTACCGCGCTTGCCCCAGCGTTTGATTGTTAAAGGGGATACTCGTAATACTTCTGCAACTTCTCTAACGGTCAGGAGATCAGGGAGTGTATCAATAGACAGTTTTTGTTGATTTGTCATAAGTTTAGCCTAACTGTATTGATAGACATCAATCTACAATTAAACTATATATAAAGTAACAAACTGCAACATAGTTGTCAAGAGGAAAGTGATCATTTGAAGGAAATTTTACAAAAAAATAGTATCTAAATTCAGATTTAGTAAAAAATACTAATGACTGGATGCTAGATACTATTTTTATTATTTGAGTTCAACAGTTGCACCAGCAGCTGTTAACTTCTCTTTTGCTTCTTCAGCAGTTTTCTTGTTGACTTGGTTAAGCACTTCTTTTGGTGCTGCGTCAACTAAGTCTTTTGCTTCTTTAAGTCCGAGAGTTGGAACGAGTTCCCGAAGTGCTTTAATAACAGCGATCTTCTGAGCTCCTGAACTTGCGATAACAACGTTGAAGACTGTTTGTTCTTCAGCTGCTTCTCCTCCTGCTGGAGCGGCTCCACCCGCAGGTGCAGCAGCAACCATAGCAGCCTGAGCGGAAACGCCGAATTTCTCTTCAAGAGCTTTCACGAGATCGGAAAGTTCAAGAACAGACATTTCTTCAATTGCTTGCATTAATTCTTCTTTATTTAATTTTGCCATACTACACCTCCTTTCGGGATTTATTGTTTTTTATCTTTAATTGCGTTAAGTGTCATAACAAGTGACTGTAAGTTCCAGTTAAGCGCTCTATGAAGTCCTGAAATAGGAGCCATCATCTGGCCCAAAAGTTGTGCCTGAAGGACTGGAAGTGGTGGAAGAGATGCAATCTTCACAACTTCTTTATCATTTACAATATTTCCTTCAATAATCCCAAATTTAATAACAGGCATTTTGAATTCTTTAATTGTTTTTGTGAGTTCTTTGAGTGGATCTACAATATCACTATAGATAAAGAGTGCTCCTGTTGGTTGGTTGAAATGATCTTTTGCTGCATCATCTAATTTGCCTTCAAGTGCTCGAAGAAGAAGCGTATTTTTAACAGCGACAAATTCTGCATTTGCTTTTTTAAGACCTTTCTTGAGGTTTTCAAGTTGTTGATGGGTAAGTCCTTGGTAATTGGCAAAAACCATGCCGTTTGATTTACCGACTTTTTCGACGAGCTCTGCGACGAGCTGTTCCTTTTTTTGTCTATTTGAACTGACTTTGACTGTTGTGTTATCCATTTTAAAATAAAAAAGACACTCCTTAGGAGTGCCATCAAACGGTTGTTACGATCGTATTGAATAGTGCTCCTCGGTAGGATTTATGGTTTGTATTTGACCCTTCGCAATGCTCGGGATGTCGCTACGCTCCACCTACGGTCTTTGGAATAAAGTTATTATATCAGGTGGGGAGAGATCTGTAAAGAAGAAAGCTATTGTTTATTTCCAACTCCATTTTTGGTTATTGCCGCCATTGCAGGTGAAAATTTCAAGCTGTGGTCCAGGTGAAGCTTTAGAGCTCTGGCTGACATCGAGACATTTACCTGTTTGTTTGCTTACCAGTCCACCATTTGTCATTGTCCATATTTGGTTTGTTTGACCATTACATGCCGAAAGATCAACTTTTGTATTGTTGGCTGTTCCTTTTCCTGCGACATCAAGACATGCTGTGGCTTTGGTGCCATTAGGACTGGTAAATTTGATTGTACCATCTGAATATCCTTTCCATTGTTGTGCTTTATCTGCACTGTTACATTTAAAGGTTTGAACGACTGTCCCATTAGCTGCACTTGCACCTTTTGAGTCAAGACAAAGTGTTGCTGCTGTCATTCCTGACTGAATCAGACCTGAATTCGTTTGGGTTGCTCCACCTCCACCAGTGCCACCACCACCGCTGCCTGTACTAGAGCCTGCTGTCCATGTCCATCCTTGGTTATTGCCGCCATTGCAGGTGAAGATCTCCATCTGTGGACCTGGTGATTTGGTCGATGATCCTTTGATATCCAAACACATTTTGGTATTCTGAGCATCTTCAAGTACTGCTCTCCCGTTCATGACAACAGGAATCCATTGTTGGTTCTTTCCGCCATTGCAAGTAAAGATATCGACGAGTGAATTGTTAGTGGTCTTTTGTGCAATGACTTCAAGGCACTGATTTGTCGTACCGAAACGGATAGTGTTGTCAGAATACTGTGTCCATTGTTGTGCTTTATCTTTTGAATTGCATAGATATGTCTGAGCAATTGTGCCATTTGTTGTCCCTGCACCTTTTGCGTCAAGACAAAGATGATTGCTTCCATTTGTCAGATCTGATTGCAACAATCCTTTATTCTTTACTGTGCCACCACCTACGACTGGAGGAGTGATAGTACCAGTGACCGAATGCCATGCTTGGTTGTTGCCACCATTGCATGTAAAGATCTCAAGTGGTGTGCCATTTGCTGTTAGTGCTTGTTTAATATCTAAACATTTATTTGACTGTACTCCGAGAAGTTCTGTACCACCTTTTGCAGCACCGCTGGTAATAGATGTAAGCTTCCATTGTTGGTTCTTTCCGCCATTACATTTGAAGATATTAACTGCAGCGTTATTTGCAGTACTATTTTTATTGACATCCAAACATTTGCCGTTGATTCGGATTGTGTTATCACTATATTGTGCCCAGATCTGTGCTTTGTCGGAGCTATTGCATGCCCAAGTGATAGCTGGATTATTATCTGCTGTTCCATTGCCTTTGTCATCTAAGCAGAGTTTAGTATTTTTATTTACAGCAGCACTAACATTGGACATAAGAAGTCCAGTCTGGACAGGTGTTGGAGTAACTGTTGTTCCTGGTGATACACTGACTCCTTGTGAAGGTGAAACTCCAGTTGTTGGGGTTGGCGTAGGTGTAGCAGTAGGCGCATTAAAGATAGTTGGTGTTGGTGCACCCGTTGGCGTTGATGATGGCCCGTTTGAAGGTGTTTGGCTTGGACTTCCTGAAGGTGTTGAAGAAGGACCATTTGAAGGTGTTGCTGTTGGTGCACCTGATGGCTCTGTTGTTGGCCCGTTTGAAGGCGAGGATGTTGGTACAGGTGTGCCTGATGGTGTTGGGCATGATGTACCGTTGCATGGATTGATTCCCAGATGTTGTGCAATGAGCTGTAATAATTGCACGATCAATTGGAGCAGTTGTTGCAACCAAGCGGGCAAGTTACTTGAACCAGGTGCAGGAGTGGCAGTTGGTTGTTCGCCTGTTGGAGCCACAGAAGGTGACTGACTGACTGCTGATGTTGGTGAAACAGCACTTGATGGCCCTGCTGTTGGCCCGTTTGAAGGTGATGTGGAAGGTGATGTAGAAGGTGATTGGCTGACTGCTGATGTTGGCGAGACAGCACCTGATGGTGATTGGCTTGGATTTGTTGATGGGCAAGGTGAGCCTGAAGGAGTTTGACTAACTGCTGTTGTTGGCGAGACAGCACCTGATGGAGTTGTTGAGACACCAGCTGTAGGTTCTGGAGTTACTATTCCACCGCCACTGCCTGGTTGTTGATTGCCGAGCTGTTGGAAGAGCAATTGGAAGATTTGGAGAAAGAACTGAAAGAATTGTTTAATAAAGCCATTTTTCCCTGCTGAATGCTTTTTCATTACTGTAGTTGCACCTTTACTCTTTTCAGTAACAGATTGATTGGATGTCGAACAAGGAGAAGTAGATGGAGATGGGCTTTGTGAAGGATTGTTTTGAGTTCCGCTTGGTTGGGTTTGTGAAGGTTGAGTAGACACTGGTTGAGATGGAGCAGCGGTAGCTCCCTTCGTTGGCTCTATAGTTGCACAAGGTGGCTGAGGATTATTGCCGACACAAAACCAATTTGGAGGAAATGTTGCGCCTGGAGTTTGTGCATAAACTGAATTTATTGAAAAAGAAAAAATAACTAATAATAATATAGACAGTATATATTTCACAGGCAGATAATAGTCCTTATTCTAATTAATCAATTCTTGAAGAGGTTGTCAAGTACTTGTTGTATAAATTGTGAACACTTTTAGAGGCTTGAAGTTTCTATCTGAATAGCTGGACTCATTGTAGATTTAAGAGTTACTGATTTGATGTTTTTTGTGTTAACTGCCTTTACTGCTGTTGCGATATTTTCAAAAAGTTTTTTGTCCCCGAAAGAAATTTTACCGACTGCTAGATGAAGAATAGGGAATTTTGCTTCGGTTTTGTAATTAAATTGTCCGCCTGCAAATTTTTTGGCAATATCATCAGGTTTTGGAGTGACTGTCCCATTCTTTGGATTTGGCATAAGCCCTCGAGGTCCAAGAACACGAGCGACTTTTGCAAGTTTTGGCATTGTATCTGGAGTTGCGACCAAAATATCAAAATCAATTTTGCCTGATTCGATTTTTTTAATAAGGTCGTCAACATTTTTTGGATCAGCTGTCGCGTTTGCGATAGCAACGCGAGTTGTTTTTCCTGTGCCATGTGGGAGGGTGAGACTTCCTGAAATTCCTTTTTCAACTGTGTTGATATGAAGTTCTACTGTCTCATCGAAGGTTGTTCGTTTCATCTTTTCAAGAAGTGGGAGAGCTTCTGCTAGCTTGTATTTTTTACTTTTATCAATAAGTGATGCCATTTTTTTGTAACTTTCTGATTTTGCTTTTTTTGGAGCTGCTTTTTTGTAATCCTTTTTTTCTTTCTTTGCTTCTTTTGGAGTTTCTGTTTGGGTTTCTTCAGCTTGTGTAGCCTCAGTTTTTATTTCTTTTGATTCTTTGGTTTCTTCTGTTGTGTCTGCTTCTGCTGCTCGACGAGCTTCAGCTTCTTCACGAGCTTTTTTAGCAAGCGCACGAGCTTCAGCTTTTTTAGCATCTACTTTTTCTAATTCTTCGTCTCCGATTGTTTTTACTCTAATTTTTCCCATAAAGCTCCTTTCAAGAGAAATCCTAAATTCTAATATCTAAATTCTAAACGTTTTGGTTATTTGTATTTTTAACATTGTTTAGGATTTAGAAATTAGTGCTTAGAATTTATTCAACTGCGATGCCCATTGAGCGTGCAGTTCCTGCAACAACTCTTGCACCCATTTCAATATCATCTGTATTTAAATCTTCCAATTTATCCTCAGCGATCTTTCGTGCTTGATCCATTGTCAGGGTAGCAATTTTATCACGGCCCGGTTTTTGACTTCCTTTATCTTTACCAAGTGCTTTTTTGATCATCTCAGCAACAGGTGGTTTCTTTGTGATAAAAGAAAATGTTCGATCTTCATAAACAGTGATAACGACAGGAATGATATTGCCTTTGAGGTCTGCTGTTTTGTCGTTATATGCCTTAACGAACTCCATGATATTCAAACCATGAGGTCCAAGAGCAGTACCAACAGGTGGTGCTGGAGTTGCAGATCCTGCTGGAAGTGCGATTTTAATTAATGTTTTTATTTTCTTTGCCATATTGTTTTACAAATTAAATTTTCTTAACTTGCAAGAAGTCGAGCTCTACTGGTGTTTCACGTCCAAAAATACTTACCAACACCTTAACCTTGCCTCGTGCATCATCAATTGATTCGATTGTTCCCAAAAATTCAGAGAAAGGACCATCAGTAATCTTAACTGCTTCACCAACTGAGAATTGTACTTTGTACATTGGTTCCTCGAGTTTCATGAACTTCTGGATCGCTTCAACTTCTTTGTCAGAAATTGGAGTTGGTTTGTTGCCAGCGCCGATGAAAGAGGTAACCCCTGGTGTACTTCGAACCATAATCCATGTCTCATCGTCAAGAATCATCTTAACAAGCACATATCCTGGGAAAATTTTTTCTTTAACAGTCTCTTTTTTACCTTGTGAAACCTTAATTGTGTTTCGTGTAGGAACGATTATATCAAATACACGATCTGTAAATTTCATTGATTCAACACGCTGTTTGAGTGATCTTTCAACTTTATTTTCGTGTCCAGCATAGGTGTGAATGATATACCATTTGCCGTTTTCGGATGCAGCCTTTATCTTTGCTTCTTCAGCCGTGTCTTCAACTGTCTTTTCCTCTTGTACTTCTTCTTGTTTTTCTTCTTTTGGTTGTGTTGCTGTATCCATATTATTTTGTAATTATTAACTGTACTGCTTGGGTGAAGACCCAATCAAGTCCGCCCACATAAATACCCATGATAACGCTTATTATGATGACGATGCCTGTCAATCGAAAAATTTCTTTTCTCGTAGGCCAAACCACTTGTCTTAGTTCATCATATGATTCTCGAACAAAAGTTACCGGTGTGATCATGAGTTAAACACAAAACTCCCATATGCATGGTGTCAAGTCTTCGTATTTTATCAAATCAAGCGTGGCATGTAAAGCAGTGATTGCAAGAGCTACTGGAATTGTCCTATCTAACTAGAGGATTGACAGTGGCCCAGTTCAAGTAAGACACCCAAGTGCTGCTAGATGGAGTGCCCCAGAAAGCGTAAAATTGAGACATAGAAGACATCCACGCTAAATAACTTTATTTCACCGTCACACTTTTTGCCAAATTTCTAGGCTTATCAGGATCAGGGATACCACGAGCAAGTGCCAAGTAGTACCCAAGAAGATGAGAGATAGTAACTTGTGGCAGAAGCGTTGCTTCTTTAATTGAATCAGTCTCAAGAAAGTCGTCAAATACCTCATTATGTTTCGGGCCAATTCCGATGATATATCCACCTCTAACTTTTATCTCTTGAGCATTTGAAATAATGTCATAATATGTCTCGTCCGCTGGCGCAAAGACAATGCACGGCGTGCCTTTATCAATAAGTGCGATTACTCCATGTTTGAGCTCGCCTCCAGGGAAAGCCTCGGCATGGACATATGAGGCCTCTTTTATTTTAAGTGTTGCTTCAAGAGCAGCAGTGTAGGAAAGTCCGCGTCCTATTATATATATGTGTTCGCTTGTCTTTAGTTTGTCTGCAATTTTTTTGACTTTTTTAATATACTCATCTGATAAAATATTTTTTACGTTATTGGCCGCTTGGATTAACAGTTCTTGCCCTTCCTTTTGTTTATTTGCCAGTGTATACGCAGTTAAAATAAGCGTTGCGACCATGGCTATAAAACTTTTTGTTGCAACAACGGCCTTTTCAGGACCAGATTCAAGAAGGACCGTAAAGTCTGCCTGTCGATACAGTGTCGAGCCAAGGACATTCACAATTGAAGCGATCTTGGCATGCTTCTCATTCTGTGCTCTGGTAACTGGCTCAATAACATCGATGGATTCACCTGATTGGGAGATCGGGATGACAAGCGTATGGTCAGTTATAAAATCCTCAATATATTTAAATTCAGAACCAATTGCGAAGTTAACATGCTTCTTGGCAATTTTTGAGAAAAGATATGTCGCGCTGATAGCAGCATATGAAGCGGATCCACAAGCAATAAGGAATGTCCCAAAGGCTTTATCGATTAGTTTTGCCAAATGCTTCGTGGCTTGGAGACTGTTGAGGGCAGTGTTCTCGATGATTCGAGCTTCTTCATGAATTTCTTTAATAAAAAAATGCTTATATTTTCCTATTTTGGCTTCTTCAAATGTCCAATTTAGAATCCTATATTTGGGTTTAATTTGTTCTCCAGATGGGAGTGTAAGAAGCTTTAAACTCTTCCCCAGAATCACCATTTGATGATCTTCAAGAAAAAGCACTTTTTTGGTGTATTTAAGGATACCAGCTGCATCAGATGCCAGGAAGAATTCATTGTTGTTAATACCAATAACAAGTGGTGAACCGTTTTTGGTCGCGATAATTTCTGAAGATTTGGTATTAAGAACAACTAGCGCATTCATGCCAGAGAGTCGATTGAAGGCATTTCTCACAGCAGTTGCAAAACCTTGCGTTTTAAGATTCTCTTCAATAAGATGTGCAGCAACTTCAGTATCTGTTTGTGAGACAAAGGTATGCTTTTTGGTGATAAGTTCTTGTCTTAATTCTTGGAAGTTTTCAATGATTCCATTGTGAATGACTGCAATTTGTCCCGTACAGTCAACATGAGGATGTGCATTCTTAACAGTTACACCACCATGAGTTGCCCAGCGAGTGTGACCAATTCCCAGAGTTGATGTCTGAGCGATGGGCGAGGTTGAAGGGAATTTGGGTGGGAGTTTGCCTATTTCTTTGTCTACGGAGATTTTTTTGTCTGTTTTTATAGCGATTCCCCAGGAATCATATCCGCGATACTCAAGCGTCTTGAGGCCTTCAAAGATCATCTTTGAAGTATCTGTTCTTGTACCGATATAACCGAAAATTCCACACATAGGTTTGTACTATTAGATTGAGTGGCTGTAGTGTAGAACGCGTATGGTAAGATGTCAAGGCATTTCTGTATTCAGCCTACATAATTTTGTTAATGTGTGTTCGTTAACTTTGAATTCCTGCAGCTCTCAGACGTGCAGTGCGTCGTGCAAGTAGTTGGGGTTGAGATAGTTGACCTCGTGTATCAGTGGGTGCTTTTCTTGGTCCCGACTTTGGTTCAGCTAATTGACTCATAATTTTAGGGTTTGCCGCAACAAAAAGATCCATTGCAATGGGTAGATCTTCAACACCGAGATTACGTGTACGGCTGCCTCCTAGTTCACCTCTCATAGCTGCACTAGCTGCTAAACTTGCGATTGTACGTACAGTTTGATCAGGATCTGTGAGAATCTCTTGTACTGCTTGCATACGTTTACTATGATCTACGCTTCCATCAATGTCAACTTGCGGTGCCATATCTATTGGCTCTCCAGGTGAAAAGGTTTGTACTGGTAATTCAAAAACAAGAGAAGTGGGTGCTTCTGGATGTGCGTGTCGTGCTGCACGGTTGCTGGTAGTTTCCTGATGAAATCCTACAGCGGGAATTGGGCGATTTTCAGCTGCTGCTACTAGTGCGGCTCTGGAAGTATGAGAATAAGTTGCTGGTGATCTTCTTTCGGGTTGAACCGGGGCTTGTATTACGGGATCTTGTGCTTCGGTAACTTCTTGTGCCAAAGTAGGATCCACATGAAGCATTTTTGATCTATCCGAGAGAAGAGGCCGACGTCCTATGTTATCAGCAGGTGTAGGTGAAATCTGTAATGCGAGTTCTATGTGTTCTTTTAAAAACATAACGTTATTGCAGATTGCTAGTAGCTCATACTAATATACCTTTCTTACTAAATTCTTACTTGACCACAAACTGACATTTTTTTGATCTTAAATATCATTGTTGTCGCAAAATGTCGACAGTATTTCATATTTTAAATACTTTTGGTATTTGTGTCAAGTTTTTGGAATTCTACTAGACGGATTAAAAAGGATTTGGTATCATTCGCATATGGCTAAGAAAATTAGAAAAGCAGTGATCCCAGCAGCTGGATTTGGTACGCGCTTTTTGCCTCAAACAAAAGCAATGCCAAAAGAGATGCTGCCTGTGGTTGACAAACCTGTTATTCAATATGTGGCTGAAGAAGCCGTTGCTGCAGGAATTGAGGACATTATTATTGTGACAGGTGCGCTTAAGCGTGCAATTGAAGATCATTTTGATTTTCCAAATCAAGACCTTATCAAAAACCTTGAGGATGGTAATAAAATAGAACTTCTCAAGCAAACCCAAGCCATTTCCGAGATGGCCAACTTTATCTACATAAGACAAAAAGGAATGTATGGAAATGGGACACCAGTTCTTTCAGCAGAACCAGTTATTGATAATGAATTTTTTGCAGTTCTCTGGGGAGATGAGTTCATCTACAGTAAGCCTGCAAGACTTTCACAAATGATGGAAGTTCATCAGAAATACGGCGGTGCTGTTATTTCTGGAGTTCGGATTGAGAAGAAAGAAGACCTCAAACGCTATGGTATCGCAGAAGTTGAAAATGTAGAAGGAAATGTCTTCAAGATCAAAAAGATCGTTGAGAAGCCTGATCCAGACAAAGCGCCTTCAGATCTCGCAACTCATGGAGCATATATCCTTCCTCCTGAAATTTTCGGAATTTTGAGACAACAAAAGCCAGGTACAGGTGGCGAAATTTATTTGCCAGAGGCAATTGATGAGCTTATTAAGACAGGTTATCCTGTCTATGCCTGCGAGATCGAAAATGGAAAATACTATGATACAGGTAACAAAGTAGAATATCTAAAGACAGTTATCGCATTTGCACTTCAACATCCTGATATCAAGGATGAATTCATCAAATTCCTCAAAACACTAGATCTCAATCAACAATAGTAACTCTTCTTTGTCAGATTTCCGTCAAGTTTAGCTTATAGTATGGCTATAAAATGAAAGGATGAGTGTAGTTGATATGAGGAGCCGGTCTCCAATTGAACTTGGACATAGATTTTCACCTATTGCTGAGACAGTAACAGGACCTCAAGCTTTATATCCTACACAAAGAATATTTAAGCCTTCTGCGGCTAGTCGAGATAGAGAGACAATGATGAGGGGAATGCAACCTCAACTTATGGGGGTGACATTTGTCGATGGAAGAACACATAAAGTAGTTGAAGAAGAGGGTAGGGGTAATATAGTGCGGCAATTAGCAATCATAGATGGTCATCCTAAATTACTAGCTGAATTTGATGCAACAGCTTCTAAAGTAGACGAAACAGTACTCCTTACCCCTTTGATGTTAAGTGCTGTGGGTGGGAAAGTCATCCCTTATAGTCCTTGGGCAGAACACGGAACACCTGCAGATATGTTGATTAGTTTGGATTCAAGTAAGCCCCGTTTTTATGATCTAGAGCCACATTTATTTGATGAGACTCTTAACCAACGTGCAAATACTTTACAGATGTTGATGGATTCTGGAGCTGGGGCTGTTTTTACTGGACGAATTACTTCACCCAGAAGTTTGCGTGATAAAAATTTACAGTCAGTTATGTATCCTCATGATCAAGGGCATATACTGCCTGCTGAGTTTGCTCGACTTGGTCCCGCATCTATTAGAGAATTTCGTCAACAAGCATTGTGGGATAAAGCATTTCATGGAGATGAGGCAAGTGCAAGTAACATGATCGCTGCCTCGGCAGCTCGAGTAGCGGAGGGACTTCTTAGAGATTATTGGTCTTCTGGAACCGTCCGACAAGATCAACTAGGCTTCACTATAGAACTTCCAGACTACACAGTTAATGATTTTAGAGGAGCTAGGAGATTTCTCGTACCAATTTTTCAGCAATTGGATACAAGTTTAGATATTGCTCATAGCTTAGTATATGCTAGTAATCCAAAGTATTTAGACCAGTTTGTGTTAACGCAGCAAAATGGCAATGAATTTGATGTAGTAGGATATGAGCGCTATTTGAAAGAAACAGATAGATATCCAGATACTCCATTAGCTAATACTTTGCATACTCTCCTTCATCGAGGAGACCTTCGAGATGGGTTTGGACATATTTTTAGTGCAGGTTTTTGGAAAGATGAAGGTGCACAATTCGAATTTAGTATAGGAGTTCTTAAATCCGCATCTCATCTAGACGGGCTCGGACCAAATGAAGTTCGGGGATTACGTTCACAACGACTTCTAAATGGTGCAATTGTGCCGAGGGATACAGTACTTAAAAACGCAGAAATCATACGCTCTACAATATAATCTCAAAATACTTGTTGTATTTTATAAAGTTGCTATACTAAAGTTATAATTAAAAAAGTATGGCTGTAGTAAAGAAGACAAATGGAGTAAGCATAAAGCAACGAAATATCATTATTGCCGTTTGTGTCTGTGTCCTTCTCCTTATTCCTGCTATCCTATGGCTCTCCAATTTTCATAGTCAAGAGCCTGGTACGACTGCTTATCAGGGGGATTCATATTCATTTTCTTATCCTACTGGATGGAGTATAAGGAAAAGTGAGATTTCAAATATACCAGGAGGAACTGAACTCTTTATTCAGCCACCCAATGCTATTCCACCAAAAACACCAAATGTCACAATAGAAGTCGCAACTGATAATCCTACAAATGTGAGTCACATGACTGATGCTTTTAGAATTTTTAACTATGAAAAAGAAGAAACAATTATCGGAGGAGTAAATGCGTGGAAATATACAAAAGTAGTCAGTGCCAGTGAAGGAGTTCTCCATTCAACTGCCTATGTCTTTGAGTCGAAAGGGAAGGTGTATCTTATTGCGTTGGGATATAAACAACAAGCCCCAGATCCTCAATTGGAAAGTGAGTTCAATCACATTGTAAATAGTGTTACGACTCAGTAATCTATTTCGCTCTTACCTCGCTCATATTTCCAGGTTATTCCCCAATAACTCCGCCCCATTCAACTGAGACAAAGCCTTGACGTTTTGGAGTGGGAGGTAATTTCAGTGTATCCTCAGAAGGCACAGAAGCTCTTTTGAAGTATGCGATGAATGCAATTTGAGTGTCTGGCTTGGGTGAAATAGTAACACTGTCTATATCTGCTTTTGCGGACTGATTGATGAGGGAGAAGAAGATATAAGGAGAATGAAGCGCCTCAAGTCTTGGTAACCAGAATGATAAGAATTCTTCTTTTTCATGTCCGACAAGACCGAGCTGATCAAGAAGTACTGGAAGTCTTTGAGAAAGCTCACTTGTTGGAATGGTCATACCTTGCTGTGGTTGCGCAAATGTATTCACCGATGATTCATAGAAAAGTTCAGAGTAGTCTTGTCCTTGATAGCGTAATGAGCCGTTAGAATATGCGAGAACATCTTTCCATCCATCTTGTGGGTAATGCGGGTTTGAAACAACTACCTGACCACTTGTCTTTACTTGTACATCAACATACGTTGGTGTAGTAGGATAGAGATAAATAACTGGTTTCTCAACACAATATCGTCCGCTTTTTGGTGCTGCACTTGTTCCACAGGGGTTAACTCCTGGATAGAGTGCACCATTTGCTCCATATCCGACACCATTTTTGCAAGTAACTTGTAAAGCAGGGCAATAACAATTGCCTCCCACAGATACTCCGCTGTTATCTGTAACTGAGCAAAGCTGACCATTTGATTTAAACGGACTGATAATTGGATGAGCTGGAGCAGGTACATTTACAGGCGTTGAGCCTATTGGTCCAAAAGGATTGCCTGGTTGTGTCTTTCCTGGTTGAGTTGGTTTTGTGGATTGAGTTGGCTGTTGTGGAGTATTAGGCTGTCCTTGTTGAGGAGTAAATTGGGCACCTGGAGTTGGGGTAAGCTGAAATGTCTCAAGTTGTAAAGAGCTTTTTGCAGGAACTGGAGTAAATTGAATAGTGCTTGCTCCAAAGGAGGAGAAATTTGTCGGAGTATATGGAATTATGATAATAACAGCAACAACAAGAACAAAGAAAAGTACAATGCGCAAAGTACTAGATTTTTTATTCTTGGTTTTAGATATTTTTTTCATCTAGTTACAGCATAAAAAAATATGGCCGGACTTGTCAAATTTTTCCGATCGTTTTTTGAATTAGACTAGAGACAGTAAAGCTCTTGCGGCTATGTGGAAAATTGTTATACTTAAGATGATATTAGAAAAATTATATGCTAACTCTAGATAAGAAAACTAATTCATTTTTACATTCTCGTACTGTTATCGTTATAGTCGTTTTTGTTTTGATAGCAATTCCTATTTTGATTTTGTTTTTTAGGCA
>DATIIS010000026.1:0-2802 GCA_035479415.1 Saccharimonadales bacterium (SeqCode) | reverse complement strand
GTGGCTGATATTTGCTTTTTATAATTCTCAACTGATGGTAGATCAAGTACTTCAAAATATTCTTTTGAACCACTCTCAGCGGTCTGAATTTGGGTGAGAATAAATGACATGGCAAAAAGAGGGACACGTGCTTGATTGAATAACTGCAAGATAAGGACCAATTCTCCAATCGTTAGTTTGCCGGTGAAGGTGTTATAGAAAGCGAGTATATTGACTCCAAAAAGAACAAGATTGAGTGATAGTCCCCGCAAGAAATCAAAAATGTGATATGTCTGGCTTTGTTTGGCATAAATTTTGTTACTTTCGCCAAGATTGTGAGAAACAAATTTGTATTCATTGCGTTCATTGGTAAATCCTTTGACCAGAGGCATATTAGTGATGACTTCACTTATGCGGCCTCGAGTTCTATCTTCAATTTGATTTTTGAGAACTTCACGTTCTCCCCACTTTTTGGTCGAGTAGTAACTCAAAAGGAGATAAACAGGGAAGAGGAGAAACGTGAATATAGCAATTGGGACGTTGTAGTATGCCAGAACTGCAATGGTAAAAACACTTTGAAGAAAGGTCGGGAGAATAAAATTAGTTAAGCTATTGAGAAAGCTATTGATGGTCGTGATCCCGCGGTTGAGCTGATTGACAATTTTTCCTGAAACTTCAGAATCAAAATATTCTTGAGGGAGGGTTAGGACTTTGTCATAGAATTTCTCTGTGAGGAAACGTTTGAGTTCTCCTGCAAAGTGATCGCCAATTCTGTCTGAGATAGTTGATGTGATAAGACTTAAGATATTGGTGCCAAAGGCAAGAAGGACAAGCTCTATGAGGGTTTGCATGCTCCCACCTTTATGTTGAACTTGCGCGACTATCTGATCGACGATGAATTTGGAAAGAATTGGTGCGATAAGTTGGAGTACTGCTGAGATAACGATGAGAGCAGCTAGGATATATGCAATTTTGTGAAGAGGCTTTGAGATTTTGATGATGTTAAAGATGTTTTTCATAACACCTATTATACCAGGCAATGGTGGTTTGAAGAAGTTTTTTATTGGTGGGTCCTGTTCTGGACGCATTTGGTATACGCATTTTTTTGCGACCCACCTTCGTTTGGTTATTTTCATTCGGGGTATTGCATTAGCGCCTCTTTTGGTTATGATAATCTCAAGGTGGCATTCGTCTCTGCAAAAATGCCTACACCAAATGCTTTGAGATTTATGGTATATTCTTAGAATATGCAACAGTTAGTTTTCGTAATTCATAAGCATCATGCAACGAGCCTTCATTATGATTTTCGTTTGGAGATAGGTGGAGTTATGCCATCATGGGCAATTGCCAAAGGCCCGACCCTTGATAACACTGTCAAACGTCTTGCTCTTTCAACCACAGATCACGAGATGAACTACCGTCATTTTGAAGGTGTAATTCCTGCAGGTTCGTATGGAGCAGGGCCGGTGATGATTTGGGATGAGGGTTATTACATCCCTGAAATTGAAATTTCCAAAGGGGTCAGAAAATCTCTTCCTGATCGACACGAAGGAGAAGAGGCGATGAAAGAAGGACTCAAAAAAGGTGAACTCAAATTTATTCTTCACGGGAAGAAAATGAAGGGCTCCTTCGCCCTCGTTAAGACCAAAGGCTGGGGGCCGAAGAATAGTTGGCTGTTGATTAAGCACAATGATGAGTCTGTCGAGTCCGGTTATGATGCCAATGATTATGATAATTCAGCCAAAAGTAACAAGACGCTCTCCCAAATTGCAGGTGAGGAATTTAAGCTCTCTTGATCTTATTAAATTTTTGCAATTATCACTTGATGTTTTTCTCCACCTGAAGTATCAATTTCATTTACTATTATTTTAAAACCAGTTTTCTCTATCATTTCTTTATTTTTTTCTGATCCATAGTGACTCCAAAACATTTCTGCACCATGAAAATCTTCTTTTCCTTCCCAATCGCTTGCTCCCATGGTAATTAAAAGAATACCACCATTTGGCATAAAAGAAGCAAATTTTGTAAATAAATCTTGATGTTTCTCACGTGGAGTATGAAAGATAGCATAAAATGAAACTATTCCGTTCACACAGTATTCTCCTTCTTTTAATAGTGACATGTCTTTTACTTCATAAAGTGCCTGTGGATTATTCTTTTTTGCCAATTCAATCATTCGTTTTGATATATCAATACCATTTACTGCAAATCCTTGGTTAATCAAATACTCATCTACTGGCCTGCCTGCGCCACAACCAATATCAAGTACAGTTTTTCCTTTATCAACTAACTCTTTGAAAATTTTTAGATATTTTATGCTCTCAAACTGATCTCTATGTAGAGCATAGTTGTCTGCAGCCTTATTATATCCTTCTTTAACCAAATCGTTTGACATACTATAAGTATATCATTAGTTCAGATGTATTAGGGCAGTAAGCATAAGAGAATAGTCAGCTTTTTAATGAAGTGATTTTTTTATAGTAACTGGTAAATTATGAAAATCTCCATACTGTTGGGCTTGTTCGTGAATTGATTGCTCCTGTTCCTCGGAAATTTTTTCAAAGAGTTTTATTGTTATAACCACAGTTTTTTTACCGAGTATTCTTTTCCAGCCGCCGACCATCTTGCCATTCACAATAATTGCGCCATTGATCATTCCACCGCCTTGATTGAGTTCTTTGGCGTAGTGAGGATCAAGTATCTCACTACGGTCTTTGTAGGCAATAAAGTATTCATCAAAGCCAGGTATAAGAAAAGCTTTGGAGGTAGGTTTCATTTCTTTATCAGATGGGAAGAACCAGTATGTCTTGCCGTCTTTTTCTT
>DATIIS010000025.1:0-14731 GCA_035479415.1 Saccharimonadales bacterium (SeqCode) | reverse complement strand
ATAACTTACGATAAAATCTTCTCTTTAAAGCTCTTTTAATTTAGCAGCCAAATTATGTAAAATAATGGTATGACTGACGAAATAAAAGATGGACAAAGTACACCTGAAAACACCGCGATATCTCAACCAAAAAATAAGGGTATTCAACGTTTACGTGCACTAGCTCCCCGTCATTTCTTAAGTCACTTCAGAAAAGCACCTGAGGCAAATGAAGCAAATCAGACACAGTTTGATTACCGAACGGCAGTAACAGACTATCTTCTAAAACACAGAGAACAAGTTCCTCCATCACGAGATATATCAATTGATATTCCCACGCTGCATGGCATGGTACGTTATTCGAATAAAGATGTAGCGCGTGCTTATGTGACAGACAGGACTGCTCCATCTTATGATGCAGAAATATTTAGTGACGAATATAGCAAAGTTTATGATGCAGTACATAAAATACCTATTGGGATAAAACGAGAAAATCCTACACTGATTGCTGGAGGAAAAGAAGGAGCATTAGGTGGAAAAAGAACAATTCTTGATATAGGGAGCGGTGAAGCAGTTGGCCTTTTGGATCTTTCAATCCAATACCCTGATGCTACATTTCTAGGAATAGATTCAAATTACGATCGTAAAGTCACATTTGATACCACTAGACCTGGAGTACAGTTATCAAAAGATAACTGGGAAACCTTAGAGACTGTCCCTGATAATAGCGCTGATACGATAATTTCTGCATTGGGTGCAACGGAATGGGGAATACGTGATGTGGACAGGGATGTTGCAACAGAGAAAGCTTCACGTATTATTACATCAGTAACAAGAGTTGCAAAAACAGGAGCGATTTTTCGTTATGGACATTCAGGGGTGTATGACGATGTTATTGAAACTTTACTTACGCAACATGGATGGGAAATACATGATATTCCAGGTAATAATAAAGTCGCAATTAAAAAAGTGTAAAGTATTTTATAACCTCCAAGTAATATTCACCTCTAATGCTATAATAGCTTCATGAGAATTCTCGGAATTGAAACAAGTTGTGACGAAACTGCTGCATCAATTATCGAAGGCAAAAAAGATCACGTCCTCCTCCGGTCAACTGTTCTTGCCACATCTCTTGCGCTTCATGCCAAAACCGGCGGTATCATCCCAGAACAAGCAGCACGCGAACAAGTAAAATATATTCTTCCAGTTCTTAAAGAAGCACTTACAAAAGCAGACTGCGCACTTGAGGAGATAGATACAGTTGCAGTAACGTATGGACCTGGCCTTATCGGCTCACTTCTCGTTGGAGTTGAGACCGCAAAGACACTCTCATTTGTTCTTAACAAACCTCTCATTCCTGTCAATCATATGGTCGGCCACATCTATGCAAATTTTATTAAATCAAACTCAGAGGTACCTGCTCCTGATATCAAATTCCCTCTTCTTGCGCTAGTTGTTTCTGGAGGGCATACAGATCTTCTTCTGATGAAAAAACATGGTGATTTTAATCTTCTTGGTGGAACTCGTGATGATGCAGCAGGTGAGGCATTTGATAAAATTGGTCGAATGCTTGGACTCGCATATCCTGCAGGACCTGCTATTGAAAGACTTGCAAAAAAAGGAGATCCCAAACGTTTCCGTTTCCCCCGCCCGCTTCTTCATGAAGATACCTATGAATTTTCTTTCTCAGGTCTTAAAACTGCGGTTCTTCGAGAAGTTACCAGTCTCGGTCAACTCGACACAGAGACACTTTGCGATCTGGCACGAGCAACCCAGGATGCAATTGCTGACGTACTTGTCAAAAAAACACTTCGCGCAGCAAAAGAACATCGTGTACAATCGCTTCTTCTTTCAGGCGGAGTTGCCGCCAACCAAACACTCCGTGATACATTTGAACAAACAATACGGGACCAAAAATTACCACTCAACTTTTTTGTACCACCTCGAAATCTTTGTACTGATAATGCTGCAATGATTGCATCAGCCGCATATTTTAATTTCAATCCAATCCCATGGAAAGATATCACTGCCGACCCCGAATTATATTTTGAATAATTAAAACATTTTTTAATATAATGAAGCGGGGTATGTGTATTTTTGCAGAGACGAATGCTACGTGCAGCGATGATAACTAAAGGAGGTACTAACGCAATACCCCGAAGGTGAATAACAATAAGAGGCGGGTCACAAAAATTACAATAGTATTTTACTAGTGCAAACTCCATAAAATCATGCTATATTAATTTAGCTCATGGTAACAAGGCTTTTTTCATTTTTGTTCTGCATACTCCTTCTTACAACAATTTCCCTCACCACTGCATACGCAGATCAACAGCCAAATCCACCTTCGTTTTTCTCTTTTCTAAAAGAATACTTACTTACCTATACTGCAACCACTCACAAACAAACCCTCGCAGCACATGTCGATCCTACAGTTCTTCCACCTACCACTCAGCCGTTACCTCAAAGCGCACAGATATCTGATGTCTCAGCTTATCTCCTGCAAGGAGTCAATGAGTATCGCTCATCACTTGGACTCTCACAAGTTCAATCAAGTGCAGAGACGTGTGCATTTGCTGCTGTTCGCGCCAAAGAAATTTCAGGTGGATTCAATCATGATGGGTTCAACAACCGTGTCGCCAATCATACAATTCCATACGCAACATGGACCCGCGCAACTGAAAATATCGCACAAGCTCCTGATTATAAAGAAGTTGTAACGCTTTGGAAAAATTCTCCAGAACATGCAGCCAACATGAGAGATAACACTCCATATGTCTGTATTGAACAATACGACAGCTACTATGCTTATGAGGGAATGCGGCTCTAATTTGGGTTTATTGAAGTGAGAGATGGGAACTTTTGATCTTGAAAAGTTGAAGTTTCGATTTCTTGAATTCAAGATTTCAAAACCTCAAAATATCAATTTCAGACATATCTCGCTTCCCATGTCAAAAATTCCAACCTATGCTACAATAGGCTCATGTCTCAGGACCTGCTCATTATTATTGTTCTTATCGTAGCTGGATTTGCGTCCCTCTTTTTTTTCATTAACAAAAAACTTTCATCACCTGCTCAAAAAGAGACTGATCAAACGCTTCTTGAATGGCTCAGGACTATGCAACAGTCTCTTGAAACAACAAATAGAACTATTAATCAATCTATGCAAATGAACTCGACTACAATGGTCAGAACTCTCCAGGAAAATTCCAAACAGCTCAACGATCGCTTAGATAAAGCAGCTGAAGTCATACGAGATGTGGGAAAAGAAGTTGGACAGATGAGCGAGATAGGCCGCAACATGAGAGAACTTCAGGACTTTCTAAAAAGTCCCAAATTGAGAGGAAATATCGGAGAGCAAGTACTTAAAGATCTTCTCAATCAAACATTTCCTAAAAAAAGTTTTCACCTCCAGTATGCATTTGCATCTGGTGAGAAAGTCGACGCAGCAATCCAAACAGATGCCGGCATTCTCCCAATTGATGCCAAATTCCCCATGGAAAATTTCCAAAAATTATCAAAGGCCAAAACCGAAGAAGATATAAAGGTATTCAGAAAAGAATTTGAGAGAGATATCAAAAAACATATCGATGCAATTGCCAAAAAATATATTTTGCCCAATGAAGGGACAATGGATTTTGCTCTCATGTATGTGCCATCAGAATCTGTTTTTTATGAAATTGTTGTTATGGATGATCTCGTAGAATATGCACGTGTTCAGAGAGTCTATATCGTCTCACCGACGACTCTTTATGCGCATCTCCAAGCAATTCTTCTTTCATTTGAAGGCAAAAAAATTGAAGAACAATCAAAAGAAGTTATTAAATTATTGCGTGGACTTCAAATTGATTACGAAAAAGTAAATGATTCGCTTGATGTCTTAGGCAAACATCTAGGCAACGCTTCCAATCAATATGTTAATGTAAATAAAAGTTTTGTCGGTTTGGGCCAAAAGCTTTCAACAATTAAACAATTAGGCAGCTCAGTTATCGAAAAAGAAGGGCAAAAAAAATTGGATCTCTAACTTGATCACACTTGGATATAATTATAATATAGAATTAAGATATGGATATTGGTTCACTTACTCCACCTCCTAATGCATCGTTTAACAGACCCATCAAAGTTAGTCCAAGAGGCAATCTTTATAAAATACCTGTTAGTCACAGAGGAGCAAATGGTATCGATTTGAAGCATTATGAAGTATGGACGACTAAAGAAGCAGTACAAAAACACTTCGGAGGAATGACAACAGAACCTCAAGAATATGAACTAAAAAAATTTGCTAGACAAATGTATGAAAAACAATTGAGAAGCTCTAACGGTGTTCTCCAACATAAAGGAATGCTTGTAACCTCAAATGATATAACCCACGGAGATCCACGGCTCTGGCCCCATACCTTAACCCATCCAGAAATTAAAATGTAACATATGCTACAATACCTCCATGCCCGATCTCACATCCCTCAATGAAGAACAACGTCAAGCTGTAACGCATGGCACAGGACCACTTCTGATTATTGCCGGTGCAGGAACTGGAAAGACCACAGTTGTTACAAAAAGAATAGAACATCTCATCCTTGATGAGAAAATTCCGCCGTCAAACATTCTCGCGCTTACCTTTACTGAAAAAGCCGCACAAGAGATGGAGACACGTATTGATGAGATACTCCCATATGGATATACGACACTATGGATTGAGACGTTTCATGCATTTTGTGATCGCATTCTTAGACAAGAAGCAATCAATATCGGCCTTAATCCAAGGTTTGATCTCCTCACAGAGGCAGAGTCACTTCTTTTTTTAAGAAAGCATTTATTCGAATTTAAGCTAGATTATTTCCGCCCACTTGGAAATCCGACCAAATTTCTCCAAGGAATGCTGACACATTTCAGCAGACTCAAAGATGATGATATAACTCCCAAGCAATATTTAGAGTTTGCGGATAAGCATACAGGTGATGATGACGAAGTTAAAAAAACCCGCGAATTGGCACATGCTTTTGAGTTCTATGAGAATTTAAAAGCCAAAGAAGGCGTCATGGATTACTCAGATCTTATCAGCAATACGCTCAAAGTTTTCCGTGATCGACCATCCGTACTTAAACAATATCAGAAACAATTTCAGTATGTTTTTGTCGATGAATTTCAAGATACCAACTATGCCCAGAACGAAATGGCTATTCTTCTTGCAGGCGAGAGGAAAAATATCACAGTTGTTGGAGATGATGATCAGAGTATTTATCGTTGGCGTGGAGCAGCTATTGCCAACATGATGCAATTTCGAGAACACTTCCCACAAGCAAAAATTGTTACACTCAACAAAAATTACCGTTCCACCCAAAAAGTGTTGGACGGTGCATATACATTAATTCAAAACAACAACCCAGATCGTCTCGAAATAAAAGAAAAGATTGATAAAAAATTGACAGCGATGCGTGAGATAAAAGGCGAAGATATTGAATTTATCTATGCCAATCGTGGAGAAGATGAAGCAGAAATGGTCGCAAAAGCAATCCAAGCAGACATCAAAAAAACACGCCGAGCATATAATGATTATGCAATTCTCGTCCGGGCAAATGATCACTCAACTCCCTTCCAGAGAGCACTTGAGAGACTTCACATTCCCTATCAATTTTTGGGGCCAGGACATCTTTTTCAACAAGACGAGATCAAGGATCTGATTGCCTATCTTCATGTGTTAACCAATTTTAACGATATGTCATCACTCTACCGGATTATTACGATGCAAGTTTTTGGGATCCAGGCACGCGATGTTGCCTCAATTCTTAATTTCGCCAAACAAAGTAACTTCTCACTTTTTGAAGCAATGGAACAAGTTGAAAAGTCATCATTGACTGAGGACGGAAAAGAAAAGATACAACGCATCACTGAGATGATAAAAAATCATCTTGAAAAAGTTCCACGAGTTGATGCAGGACAAATTCTCTATTATTTTTTTGAAGATTCAGGTCTTTTGGGATATTATCTTGATCCAGGCTCTGCCAAGACCGAAAAAGAAGCACAAAATATCGCCAAATTCTTTGAGAAATTACAGAGCTTTTCCGCCAATCATACCGATGCCTCAGTTTTTACAGTAACTGACTGGCTTGATTTGGCAGTGGAGCTTGGCGAAAGTCCTCAAGCAGCAGAGATTGATTGGACGCGTAATAACGCCGTTAATATCCTGACGATTCACGCAAGTAAAGGTCTTGAATTCCCTGTTGTTTTTGTGGTCAATCTCGTTTCTCAGCGTTTTCCAAGTCGTGATCGCAAAGAGCAAATTCCCGTCCCAACCGATCTTATCCGAGAGACACTTCCAGAAGGAGAAGAAGGACTTCAAGAAGAACGACGGCTTTTTTATGTCGCGATAACCCGCGCGCAAGACAAGCTCTTTTTGACTGCATCACGTTTTTATAATGAAGGCAAAAGAGAAAGAAAGATATCTCCATTTGTTATCGAAACCATTGGAGAATCAACTATCCAGGCACAAGTTAAAAAACAAACGGCAGAACCACCTGGGCAACAACTCTCTTTGTTAGAAGTTCTGAATAGTAATATCAATCCTACTAAACCAGAAACAAGAGAAAAATCCAAAGAAGAATTATTTGATATCACGTATATCTCATATTCACAGCTGCAAACATTTCGTAGTTGCCCGCTTCACTACAAACTCAAATATATTCTTAAGCTTCCCTCACCTCCTTCTGCAGCTCTCAGTTATGGTATCAGTGTCCATAGCGTGCTTCGAGATTTTGCCCTAATGCTTCAGGATAAACAACCCATCAAAGAAGAAACAATAAAAGAACTTATTGAAAGAAATTGGATCAATCAAGGGTTTGCAAGTAAGTCACATGAACAGCAAACTTATCAACAAGCAGAGGAAATGCTTCTGAGATTCTCAAAAGAAACGCTGACCACCCCTCCCAATACTGTCGCAATTGAGATGCCGTTTAATTTCTGGCTGGATCGCTTAAAAGTTGGAGGAAGAATTGACAGAATTGATGCCCTCCCCGATGGCAGAATCGAAATTGTGGACTATAAAACAGGCAAGAATGTCCCAACTGAAAAAAAAGCAAGAGAAGACCTGCAGCTATCATTTTATGGACTTGCTGCAACAGAGATAACTGATGGAATTTTAGGCAAAGATCCCAAAGACGTTCTTCTAACGCTTCATTACCTTGAAGATAATATCAAAATCTCAACCACAAGAACACGCGATGATCTTGAAAAAGCCAAAGAAGAAATCGTCTCAATTGTCGGACAGATCCAGACAAGCGATTTCTCATGCAATCACAGTATGCTTTGCAAAAGCTGTGAATACCAGATGCTCTGCCAAATAGACAAACGATGAACTTATGAACAAACAACTCTCACTGGTCAAAGCATTTCATAAAAAATTTAGAGGTCCAATTGCGGAGGCTCCCACAACAATTCCGCAAGATAGGATAGCATTACGGTATACATTGATGCGTGAAGAAGTTGAAGAATATCGGGTGGGAGCTGAAAAAGGAGATCTCGAAAATGTAGCAAAAGAGCTAGCAGATATTTTATACGCTGTTTATGGAACAATTTTAGAACATGGATTGGAGGACAAAATGGAAGCTATTTTTGAAGAAGTCCACAACTCTCAAATGACCAAAGACTATGCTCAATATAAAATGGTTAAAGGCAAAAACTATAAAGAAGCAAATATAAAAAAGTTTTTTGAAAAAGAAGCTAAGCAATAAGTAATGTCACAGTTCAAAGAGAGAGTTATCAATGTTATTAGACAGATTCCTCGTGGCAAGGTTGTAAGTTATGGACAAGTTGCAGCATATGTAGGCATGCCAAGAGCTGCACGACAAATAGGATGGACGATGAGCAAATTGGGAAACGTTGATTTGCCGTGGTGGAGAGTCGTAAATAATGCGGGGAAAATAACTTTTAGAGGTAGTCTCTACAATGATAAAGCACTGCAAAAAAAGTTATTAGAAGCTGAAGGGATACCAGTTGCTGATGATTATACCTTTGATATAGAAAAATATCGATTCTCTCCAAACCCTAAGCAATTACAAAAAATGGAACTAGATGAAGCATAAATAACTATGTTTCACTGAGTTAAAACTTGAAAAAAAAGCTGAATTAAGACACTATTATATATATGGGGATAAATACAGGCGCACTTTATATCATTTTCATTATGCTTGCAATCTCTGGATTTGCATATATTGTTTCAGGCCCCACACCCAGCCAAACCCCAATCCTCACTGGACCTGAAGTAGTTGCCCACAAGCCAAATACTAATTCATCACGAACCGTTTTACAACTTTATAATTTTGGAGGAGTAACAATTACTCCTCCTCTTACCAATATGTGTTCAAAAGGAGGAAAAAATGTAAATCCTGCTGCGCTTATTGCATTCTCTCCTGCTCAAGCCTCAGCAGTTAGTTCTGATGGCCAAATTAGTGTTTGGGTGAGTGATAATAAATCACCTTTTATTTCTCCCCATGAAATCGTGGTAAAAGCTTCTGGCGCTGTCAAAACTCGAGGAGATACGACAGCCAAGGCTCCGGACGGTTATATCCTTGAACCTCAACTCTATGTTTTCCCAGCAACGTTGGAAAATAATGGTAAAGCATATTACCCTGATTTTGTTAAAGGAAACTATAATAATGGTGTTCTTCAGACTTCTTTCAATGCTGACGTCCTACCACCCAATTCTCTTCCCAAAAATGATTATACTGCGGAATTTGTCTGGAATGTCAAAACTATTGGCCTTACAGATGGTGGCTACAACCTTGAATTTGTCGCACATGACGGCAATGAACGCCTTGGTGTAAAATGTATTTCAATCCGAGTATATACTCCACCTGAAGCAGAAAATCCTGGAAATGCTCTCCCACTCTAGTCTCTTGCTTCTTTTGCAACTTTTGGTATAGTAATGACTAATGACTAAGAGATTCGTTTGGGCTGATATGATAAGGATATTGGCTATTTATGGGATAATCGTTCTTCATGTTCTCATTTTTCCAATCCCCAGACAGGCAACACTTATCTTTCAAATTGCGGCTACGCTCGCTGAGACATCAGTCCCACTTCTTGTGATGTTAAGTGGCGCATTGCTGCTGGGAAAACAAGAATCATATACAACGTTTTTTACTAAACGAATCACAAAAGTTATTGTCCCATGGATCAGTTGGACATTTTTTTTTACTGCATTTGCACTTTATTTTCACCAAAGCCTGAGCCTCGGAGATGCTGCACATACATTTCATTCGATTTTTTTTCCTTTTTTTTGGTTTATTGTGCTTATCTGTGCGTTATATCTGATAACCCCAGCTCTTCGTATATTTACGCGTGTTGCAAACACAAAAGATCTTAGTATTGTTGTTATCCTTTGGTTTTTTGGGCTTAGTGTCATTCCCTATATACGAAACACACAAGCGTTTCCTCTTAGCATTGGAGATAGTGTTGTACAACTTACCGTCAATTTCGTTGGTTATTTTTTGATAGGTTTTCTTATTACTTTAATAAAAAGGCAAAGAAAAATGGCACTTATTGCCTCTCTCATATTTATCATAAGCCTTTTTGCCAGAAATTATTTTTTAACTATTGGTCGTATTACTGATATCTCAAATTTTATCGATCCTGGGCTTGTTATTGTATCCGTCTCACTTTTTGCACTTTTTTATACGATGGAAGACTGGTTCCAAAAAACGTTTACCAATTCTGTGAAGCAAATTCTCGCAGTCATAAGTCAGGCAGCACTTGGAATTTATTTTGTCCATTATCTTTTTTTAAATCGGGCACCTCTCCCCATGTTCTCCTTTTCTGATTCTCTTATTCATATTGCCGATAACGGTTATGTCTTTAGTAATAGTTTCATTATTTTCATTTTATCGTTTGTGCTTATTTTCTTACTACAAAAAATACCTCTTATCAAACATCTTATTACCTGACACTATTTGCCTTTTAATTTGCTATAGGTTATACTAGTCGTATCCTAGGAAGAAGGACCACTACTCGCCAACAGCTACGCAGTTGCGGGCGAGAGGAAAGTCCAGACAGGAACGTGAGGGAATGGAACGTAAGTTCCGATTATAAATCCTCTGTAGCTTTAGCGAAAGAGGACGAAATGCTGGTGTCCAAATGTTGTCTCGATTTAATCGGGACAAAACTCACTAAACGGCATTTGGAACAGATGAGGAATTGACCACATCTGAGAGCAACAGAAACGAGTGAGGCTGAAACGGGCAATCCCACCTCCTGTAACCTTCGACTGATGCGAAAATCCCTTTTGGGAAATACTTACACGTTGAAGCATCGAAGAAAGGGCACTTCGCCGATAAGGCGGGCATGATGACACTAATATCATCACTGAGATAAATTGTGGTCACGAACAAAATCTGGCTTACTCTCTTCCTAGGATATTTTTTCTTCAAACTTCTCTATTGGGGGATGCAATTGATATCAAAAACGAGCCACTTGCCATTAACATTTTGCATACGCATAGTATAAAGATCTTTATTTCCAGGAGGCGCTTGGCTAACTATTTCCTGCATCAAATATCCATTATTGTAATAAATAGACTGCTCTTTCCCAACTACAACGTTTTGTGTTTCGTTAGCAGGACAAAAGACAGGAGTGTTGCCGTTACGATACGCTTCAGCGATAATTTGTTTGAAGTCGTCTGATAAGTATGGATTGGTTTTAAACGCTCCATTTGCCAAAGGATTTGAGGGTTGTGAAAAAAAGTAGATATAAAATTGCTGTGCAGCTAATTTGGGTGTGTTTGCTGGTGGGGCCATGGTTGGATTTATAAATTTATTGGCTGTAGGTTTTTTAAGTGATCCTGTAATTACCGTCTGTGATGGAGTTGTTGAGGAAGGAGATTGTTTGGGAGTTTGTTGGAAGAATATAACACCTATAAAGATAACGAAAATAATAATAACTCCAATAATAATAAGATATCGCTTATTCATGATGCTCATTTTAGCCTAGTTGCTTTCTTAATCCTTGTCAATATGCATTTCACTATTTGACAATACTGTAAGATTAATTTTAAGATTAAGATATGCCAGTACAAAGAAAAAAGAAAAAGCTTACAGCAAAGAAGATACAACGCGGGGCTGTTGGTAATTTCTTTGTTTTTGGAGTACTTGCACTTCTCATTGTTGCTGCCATAACAGCTGTTGGAGGTCTTCCACCAGATAAATTTTCAAATAGTGGCACGCTAGTAAATATTGTAACTCCTACTCAAGCACCCAATCACAATACTCTCCAATTACAAACCTTTGGATATACAACAATTGCTCCTACCCCAACTCCACCTCCTGAGGAAGGATTGTGTAAAGAAGGCGGAGATAATGATGAACCTTGGATCATCGCGGGTTATTCCCCGTCTCTAGGACAAACTGTTGGTGCCACAGGACAGATAAAAGTTTGGGTTAATGATGAACTTGTACCATTTATTGCGCCAGGACAACAAGTTAATAATTCAACTGGAGCAGTAGTTGCAAATACTGGGAATTTAACTGCAAAAGCACCTGATAACTACCTTTGGGAGCCTTCACTTTATATTGCACCTCACACGGAAGAGTCAGGAGGTTCTCCTCATTTCCCTGATTTCATAAAAGGAACATATAATAATAATCCACCTTCAAGCACCACCCAAGGAACACAAGGAGCAACAGCTGATCCTATTCCCAATGGAACTGTGCCAACTCAACCTCAAGGAAGTTTTGGTTCATTTTTTGGCAACTTTACTTCAGAGTATATTTGGAATGTATCAGAGCTTGGGCTATCAACTGGGACATATCAAGCTGAATTTGTCATCCATGACGGAGATGTAAACTTAGGTGTAGGATGTGTCTCAATCCAGATCCAATAAAAATTCTCCACTACAAAATACAACATCAAATAGATATATCTATTTGAGATAGAAAAAAAGTTATCGTATAGCCTTTTTAAGTGTTTTCCCTGCGGTAAATCCTGGTGCTTTGCGAGCTGCTAAGGTAATTGCTGCTCCTGTTTTAGGATTACGTCCTACACGCTGCTGGCGACTACGCACACTAAACGTACCAAAACCAGTAAGTACTACTTTTTCTCCGCGTTTGAGTGAGTCACGGATTGTATTTAACGTTGTTTGGACAGCATCGCGAGCTGCTTTATTGGTGAGATTAGCTTTTTTTGCGACAACTTCAACGAGATCTTTTTTAGTCAAAGAAAGTCACCTCCTCACGTATAGAATACGAACAATAAATCATGCGATTAGATTAACAATACAAGGAAAATGAATACTTGTCAAGTAATCTTTACTATGTCATTTCAGTTAAAAATAAATAAAAATTCTGCATAAAAAATTTCTCTCCTGGACACACAGATTTACATCTTTCATAATAAAAATATGCCAAGCTTACTCATGATTCTCACAATACTTTTTGTTTTACTTATACTAGGTGCGCTCGTTATATATCTGAGTTTAAAAAAACATCACCATAAGAATTCGTTATCCAAAGATATTCATCAGGTGACAGATGAGGCAGATATTGAAAGATTAGATGAATTAATTGTCGTGACAGATCTTAATTTTCGTATTCTTTCAGTCAATGATGCTGTTGAAAGAACTCTCCAAAAGTCGCGATCTGAGCTCATTGATCAGTTTCTCTTCGATATGGTACTGTTAAAAAATGCTCAGGGTGAATTAGTAAAAGATACTTACCTTTTCCCAAAAGGTGTTGAACATGAACCTGAGGAAACCAATGAATCATTCACGCTCATCAATGCTCCGGGCACAGCTAAAACAGTAACGATACAAATAACTAGTGCTAAAAACCAAGAAGCCAATATTCATCAGCTTAGTTTTATACTAAGTTTTGCTCAGATATCTTCCTCGCAGAAAAACAATCTGAGAATAACAATAGAACGAGCTCGTGCTAAATATGAAGCTATGACAGTTTTTCTTAAGAATAATTTATCACCCAACACAATCTCACAAAGTCATATGCAGCTTCTTTGGCTTGAGAAATTAGAAAATGATATCTACAACACTACACTTCTACCTGATACTAATGAAAAAATAAATGCTACACGATTTGATGTAGCCAAGCTTTGTAAACAACTAGTAGAACTTGAAAAACCATTTGCGGATATCTATAACATCCCAATTACCTTTAGCTTGGGCAATTTTGGTGAAAAAGATATTAAGCCTCTCACAGTTAAAAATTATCCAGTCAATCCAGAACAACTTACTGGACCATTCTTTACAGTTCCAAGCGATGTTAAGCGAACAGAATTCGTCATCAAAAAACTTCTTGATTTGGCGATCTATCTTGCATCAACGATATCAGACCCATGGGTGAATGTTGAGGCATCACTCAAAAATAAAACAGAGATAGAAATAACAGTCAGTGCATGTACCCCCAAATTAGATGAGAAAGAAATTTCAGACCTTTTTATTCCCGCATATGGGACACTCGCGACAAAAACAAATTTACTTGTAGGATCAGGGCTTGAAGGATTCTTGGCAAAAACAATTGGAGAATATCTAGGTTCCCCTATCTCGACTGCGTACTCCCAAACACCTCAACCGCATATTACGTTCTCATTTACTTTGAAAAAAAGTCAGGAGGCACTATAAAAACTAAACAACAGAGGTTTCAGGATAGACTGCTCGGAATTCGCGGATTGCAGTCACTTTAACTTCACCTGGAATAGCCATTGATTTACTCACTTCTTCTTGAATTTTCTTTGATAGCAAAATTGTTTGTGCATCATCCAATTTGCCAGGATTTATGATGACTCTGAGTTCTCTCCCTGCCTCAAAAGCGTATGCGTCAACTACTCCTTCATAATTCTTTGCAATTTGCTCCATCTCGGTCAATCGCTGACCATATTTTTCAAGATCTTCATATCGTGCACCTGGACGTGAAGCAGAGATCGCATCAGCGATATGAACGATAACTGACTCAACTGAAGAGAATGGCTTGTCCTCGTGGTGTTCTGCAACTGCGTTAACAATTGGCTCAGGAAAATTGTAGCGTTTGAGAAGTTCTACTCCTAATTTTACGTGACTTCCATCACCTTCAAGGATCTTCCCAATATCATGAAACAGACATCCAAGACGAACAATATCGACATTGGCACCAATTTCTTGTGCGATATGAACTCCAATTTTGGTTTCCTCAAGTGTGTGAACTAACAAATTCTGACCATATGATGTACGGAATTTCATTCGCCCAAGAAGAGGATAGAGATCAGCAGGGATACTGTAGACATTGACTTCATTTGCAAGCTTCTCTCCTTCTTGGAACATAATCTTCTCAAGCTCTTCGCGAGTTTGAGTAACAATTTCTTCAATTCTAAATGGTTGGACACGAGTATCTTTGAGAAGTTTTTCAAGTGACCGACGAGCTACTTCACGACGAACCTGATCAAATGAAGACAAACGAATAATTCCTTCCTCATCTAGATCTACATCAACTCCTGTTGCTTGTTCAAATGCTCGGATGTTGCGACCTTCTTTACCGATGATTCGACCTTTCATTTCTTCATCAGCGACTTTGACTATTGAGACTGTATATTCAGGAACAAATTGAAGAGCTCCATGTTTGAGACTATCAAGAACAATTTCTTGTGCTTTGACATCTGCTGTTGCTTTTGCTTCATCTTCTCTTTCTCTAATGATTTTTGACATCATTGCAGCCGCATCTTTTTCTGTCTCGCGGATGAGCTGTTCTTTTGCTTCTTCAGCAGTTAAATGTGAAGCTTTTTC
>DATIIS010000024.1:0-6633 GCA_035479415.1 Saccharimonadales bacterium (SeqCode) | reverse complement strand
GGAGGACTTCTCGTGGGAACAATTGTCTTTTTTGATACCTCAATCGATGAGATCCTGGAGATGCTTGGAAGTATCAGGGAAACATTTGGACGACTTATCCCGACCAAATTATTTTCTTCAGACAAATCCGAAAAGCCAAGTCTTAATAAAGGCAAACCTCTTACAATCAAAGGAGCGCAACCACAAAAAGAGGAAGTTATCCAACCACTCAAAGAAAATCTTCCTCCACCTCCACCAAAGAAAGATCAAGAAATTTTGCCTGAAAAGTTGGTCAGCAATTTGCTCTCTGGAGCAAACGGTGGAGTTTGGGAATATCCTTCACCTTCACTTCTTTCCGAAGAGCAAGGCAAAAAGGCTGAACGTGGAGATGTTAATAAAATTGCAACAACAATTGAGAAAACACTTCAAAGCTTTGGAGTCGAAAGCCGTGTGGCTGAAGCCAACCTTGGGCCTGCTGTCACACAATATGCACTTGAAATTGCTCAAGGAACCAAAGTTAGTAAGATCACTTCTCTTGCCAATGACTTGGCTCTCGCCACTGAAGCACCAACTGGACAGATCCGTATCGAAGCGCCAATTCCAGGACGCAATCTCGTTGGACTTGAAATTCCAAATCGCTCACTTGAAGTAGTTGGGCTTCGAAGAATGCTCACATCTGCTGCCATGCAAAAAGCTAAATCCAAACTAACTGTTTCTCTTGGACTTGATGTTTCAGGAAATCCTGTGGCTCTTGATATTGCTCGCATGCCTCACATGCTTGTTGCTGGTACAACAGGTTCAGGAAAATCTGTGTTGATCAATTCATTTATTTCTTCACTCTTGTTCCGCGCCTCACCTTCAGAAGTCAGACTTATCCTTATCGATCCGAAACGTGTTGAATTCACAGGATATAACGGCATCCCACATCTTCTGACTCCTGTTATTGTCGACCCCAAAGAGATTCTTTCAGCACTCAAATGGGCAATGGCTGAGATGGATAAAAGATACAAATTATTTGCAGAGCGAGGAGTGAGAAATATCGATGGATATAACGAGCTCTCAGGATTCCAGGCATTGCCGTATATCGTTATCTTTATCGATGAGCTTGCTGATCTTATGATGTTCGCACCAGTCGAAGTTGAAGACGCTATTGCCAGACTTGCACAGATGGCTCGTGCAACTGGAATCCATCTAGTCATCGCGACTCAGAGACCATCAGTCAATGTTATTACCGGTCTTATTAAAGCAAACATCCCCTGTCGTATCGCTTTTAATGTGTCTTCCATGATTGACTCTCGAGTTATTCTTGATACCCAAGGCGCTGAAAAACTTCTTGGTCGTGGAGATATGCTTTACATCCCACCAGATCAAGCCAAACCAACTCGTATCCAAGGATCATATGTTTCAGAACAAGAAGTTAAAAGACTTGTAGACTTTCTAAAATCTCGCAACTACCCAGTTGAATACACAGAAGAAGTTATCAACCAACCACTACCCCTTAAAAAAGGCGCAGGTGGAGGAGGAAGTAGTGATGGTAGAGATGGAGAAACAGATGAAGCAATCAAACTCGTCTGCCAATTTAATACAGCATCTGCATCATTCTTGCAGAGAAAAATGTCAATTGGTTATGCCAAAGCCGCCCGTATTCTTGACCAACTAGAAGAAATGGGAATAGTTGGTCCTGCAGAAGGTGCCAAACCTCGAGATGTTCTGGTACGCAATGCTGAAGAATTCTTTGCAAACCAACAACAACCTGAATAATAGTTATGGTATGTATACCGATGAGATTGCATAGAATAAATAATACTGTATACTAACTATATCAAACTATCATGGTACGACTCGGTCATCGACTACATCAACTACGTCTGCAGAGAAGACTTACGCTTGAAGAAATTGCCCAAGAAATACGAATTAAATCGACGTTTCTTGCTGCAATTGAAAAAGGTGAATATAACAAACTTCCCTCACCCGCCTATGCACAAGGTTTTGTAATAAATTATGCTACCTATCTTGGCCTTTCCAAGACTGAAACAACAATGCTTTTCAAGAGAGAATTTGATGAAAAGCGCGCCATGAAAGTGCTTCCGGACGTCATGGTCAAGACCAAAGAATTTCCCCTTGCCAGAATGCGTGTTCAACAATCTGTCCTTCTTTTTGCTTTCTTTCTTATCATTATTCTCGCTTATCTTTTTTTCCAATATCGTGCAGCATTTCTTCCTCCATCTGTAAGTATCACAGCACCTCTTGAAGGCAGTAAGACATCGCAAGACGTCCTTGTGACCGGCAAAGCAGACAGCAATGCAACAGTAACAGTCAATGGCGATCCCGCAACTGTGGGAAATGACGGAACTTTCCAAAAAGAAGTCACACTCTTTCCAGGCAATGCGACAATCACAGTGAAAGCAACAAATAGGTTTGGAAAGACAAGCGTAGTTGAAGAAACTGTGAATGCTCAATAATTGCTTTTAAATTTTTACGCAGCAATTTGGAACGGCACATCAAATCTTCCAAAACATTCACGGACTTGCTTAATCTGATCTGCTTCATCAACCTCTTCTTCTCTTCGTTCAAAAGGAGCTCTTGAAGCCTTATTTAGTTCTCTCAAAAAGTCACGTGTCCTCTCTAAATCAAATCTACTTAATGCCGCATCGAGCACACTAAATAGAGCTTTTCGTGTATCAGGCCGTTGTGCTACTTTTGACTGAAAAATTGCTTTTACCTCATAACCTCCAGGTAATTTGGGATGACGTGGAGGTATATCAATTACTCTCTCTAGAACACTCAATTCTTGTGCAATATTCGTCTCATCTAATTCAGCCAATATATCCAGATAATAATTTTTTTCAGGTTCCCATATTACACCGACCTCGCGAGGTATCCCTCTACCATATTCTTTAACCGCCCACGGATTAGTCTCTATCCATTCAGGAACAGTATTAACAGTAAGGTTATGTTCTGCCAAAAATGCTTCATGCTGTGCTGGATGTTGTCTAATATAATCTGCGACAAGCTGACGGTTATTGCTATCGTTTGGACTTACATCCCGCCGGTCTAGATCTTCCTTATGATCATTAATAAAGGCAACTATGTCTTCTTTCGCTTCGGAGCCTTGATAACTTCTTAAGATGTTCAGCATGCCCATTGAACGTTCTGGACCCATTTCTAAATCCTCTAAATATTCTGCATTGTCATCACTTGCGACTACTTCTTCAAAAAAAGCACGGCTGGTCGCATCAAAAAGAGGATGATAGGTAGGGATTGCTACATTAGGTTGATCAATGAATAGATCGTGAATACTTCTGACTAACTCTTCTCGTGGATATATTATACTAAGACCTTCTATAAGAACTGAAAAATCATTAATGAGCTTATCCTTATTTGTGTGATTGGAGAACTCTCGTATCATCTGAAATGCTTTATGCTCAAGCATTGCTTTCGGATCTGTGATATAGAACTCCTGCCCATCAATTGAGATACGTGCGGGCTCATCACCTGCTGCAACATCTACCCTAATAACTTCTCCCATTGCTGCGTCACTGACTCCTTCTGGAAGAGTAGCGTACAACCCCTTATGTATCCAACCCTTTCTGGCTTCTTCATACGCGGCTGCATCCGCTGGGTCTTGTTCTTGCATTGCAGCTATATAGCTTGCTTCATAATCAGGCAAAACGGCAATATCAAGATCACCTATTTTCCTGGCTATATTGCTAAGCTTAGTTCTTGCTTGATCAGATAATGGAACCTCGGCTCCAGGAACAACTTCGGGTAACCTACTATCCTCCAATGGTGAGAAATGATCGGCCTGCGCTAAGAGCATCGCTGCTGCCGAACCGGTAAAATAGTAATCCAACTTACCGTTCCCATTAATTTGAGGGTATTCAGTAGTTACTTTGCCTGCAATCGCTCTTACTCCATCGAGTATTGCTTTTCGATTTTCTTGTACTTCTGGTTTGCCCGCTATCTCGGGTCCACTTGCTGTAATCTCAGAGCTTTCCATAAGTGAAAATTTTATATCTAACCTAGAAATATTATACAACAATTTACCAATTCTTTACTTGACAGCAGGGCTTCTTGTGAGGTAGTCTATAAAGAGTCTCTAAACCTATGATAGATCCTGTCCAATTGGTCTTACTTCTCGTCATCCTTGTACTCACAGTTCTTTTGGTGATCCTTGGAGTACAAGTCTTTCTTATTCTCAAAGAGCTTCGTTACACTATCTCAAAAACCAACAAAGTTCTTGATAGCGCAAGCAACATCACAGAAAATATCGAAGCACCACTTTCTGCTCTTTCTTCACTCGCAGTCGGTGGATTTAAAGCTTCATCTCTTATCACAGCAGCTAAATTTGTACGAAGTATTTTAGGAAAAAGCAAAGATGATGAAGAACGAAGACATAGAGACTAAAAGGATAGAATAAACCAACAATTTATAATCGCCCCAAAATACTATGGCCCATCAAACGGACAATACAAATCATAATCAACATCATAGCTCTGGCAATGGCTTCCTTTTGGGAGTTATTATTGGTGTTATCCTGACGCTTCTTTTCACTACTAAACGCGGCCGAATTATCCTTAAAGAACTGCTTGAAAAAGGTATCGAGAAATTTTCCAATCTCGAAGACTTTATGAAAGAAGCAACAGAGCGCGCCGAAAGTGACATCGATGAAGAATTTGATGACGAGGATGATTTTGTACCTAGTGCACCGGTTAAAATAATTGAAGCCCCAAAAGCAAAAGTTGAAGAAAAGCCTCAGCCTACAGTCAAAATCGAATCCGCAAAGGAAGTTCCAGCGCCTACAAAAGCCAAACGCGAAGAAACAGTTGAGGTAAAGAAGGAAGCAGTTAGCAAAGTCGAAGAAAAAGAAGCAGAACCTGAAACAAAAGCTTCAGAAAAAACAAAACCAGTTGGTGGCAAACGATGGTTCCGCGGCCTCAGGAAGAAAAGCTAATATATAGAAAAATTGATATGAGAAGTGAGATATTTTTGAAGTTGATATCTTGAGGATTTGAGGTATCGAATTCAAGAAATCGAAATTTAAACTAATTCCCAATCCCGTATTTTTGTTGGTCTGAAAGCTGTTCTTGAAATGTCGCTTCATAATGATTGTGGCCCTCTTTATCTGAGACATAGAAAAGATAGTTAGTTTTGGGTGCCTCAATTACAGCACGGAGCGCTTCAATACCAGGATTTGAGATAGGAGCCGGCGGCAGGCCTGTATTTACATAAGTATTGTATGGTGAATTTATCTTTAAATCATCAAGAGACAAATTTGTCTTCCACCAATTCTTTTCCGAGGGTTGATACCCAAGAGCATACTGAACAGTTGCATCGACTTGAAGAGGCATACCAGCATTGATTCTATTGATAATTACAGAAGCGACAAGTGGGCGGTCCTCAGGAAGTTTTGCTTCGCGCTCAACAATTGAAGCAATAGTTACAATCTGTGATTGGCTCATGCTTGATTTAGTGCCATCAGAAATGCTCGCGTACTTCTTATCAAAATTTGCACGCATGGTCGAGATGATGATCGAGATAGTTACATTCTTATCAAAGGAATACGTATCGGGGAAAAGATATCCTTCATTGGCGTCCAATTGTTGATTCCAGGAAGGAGAATAATTTGAGAAATGATCTTTAAGAATCTCAGCAACTTCTTCTGCTCTTTTCCCTTCAGGAACGGTAATTGTTGTGTCATCCTTTGCAACTTGCAAAACATTTGCAATCTCGCCGGCTGACATTGAAGGAGAAAGTTCAAAAGCACCGGCCTGGATCTTGCCGCCGATATTTTTCTGTTTGATGAGCATATAGAAAATTATTGGATCTTTTATAAATCCTTTTGCTTTAAGATCATTGGCAATCTCTCGCACTCCTTCACCTTGTGAGACTTCAAAAGTTCTTGATGCAATTTCAGCAGGATTTGCGGGCGCTGTACCATTAATCCACCATGCTCCTAATCCACCAACAATCAAAATAATAAGTACTAATAAAAAGAAAAATTTTCTCATATAAAGCATTATGTAAACGAAAAGATTGGAAAATTTGGTAGAGAATCTTTCGCTTCTTCTAAGTTATGTTCTGATTCACTATATAACGTCAGTATTACCTCTCCATCTTTTACTTTTTCACCTGACTTTTTGTGTAAATAGATGCCACTCTTTTTTTGTTTTGGTGCTCCGAGAATTTTGGCAATGATAGTCAGATTTTTTGAATTAAGATCTCGGACTTCACCAGATTGGCTTGATTTGACGTTGTAAATGAACTTCCCAGGCAGAAGATCTTTACTCATTATATCAGAGTTGCCTCCTTGTGCAGCGATAATTTCACGCATCTTTTTAAGCGCATGACCGCTTGAGAGGATATATGTCGCCCATGCTTTACCACTTCCAAATTCTTCCTGTATTTGATCTCGTAACTTTTTGGGGGAATCTTTGAGACACATATCAAGAAGCATCCCTGCAAGTGTTAATCCTTTTTCCTCCAAATCAAGCGGCCTGTCAGGAAGTTGCTCAAGAACTCTTAGTGCTTCACGGGTTTCAAGAAGTGGACCAACTCCTCGTCCTGCCGGCTGAGTTGTGTTATGAAGAAAAACTTGCAATGTCACTTTGAATCTTCGGGCGAGCATCTCAAATTTCTTTTTGAGAATTTCTC